>NZ_CP113343.1:3487506-3804552 GCF_026683955.1 Arthrobacter sp. MMS18-M83
GCCAAGGTTCCGTACCTCAAGTCGCTGGGGATCGACGCCGTCTGGTTGAGCCCGTTCTACCCCTCGGCCCTGGCTGACGGCGGTTACGACGTCGATGACTACCGCAACGTTGACCCGAAGCTGGGCACGCTGGCCGATTTCGATGAAATGGCAGCGGCCCTGCACGCTGCGGGCATCAAATTGATCGCGGACATCGTTCCGAACCACTCCTCGGACCGGCACGAATGGTTCAAGGAGGCGCTGGTCTCCCCCAAGGGCTCGGCTGCCCGTGAACGCTACATCTTCCGCGACGGCCTCGGCGAGAACGGCGAACTGCCCCCGGCGGACTGGGACTCGATCTTCGGTGGCCCTGCCTGGGAGCGCATCACGGAGCCAGACGGTACTCCCGGACAGTGGTACATGCACATCTTCACCAAGGAGCAGCCGGACTTCAACTGGGACAACCCCGAGGTCCGCGAGGACTTCCTGAAGACCCTGCGCTTCTGGTCCGACCGTGGCGTGGACGGCTTCCGCATCGACGTCGCGCATGCCCTCACGAAGGACCTGCCGGAGGTGCTGCCCTCGAAGACCGAGCTGCCCAAGGAAGGCGACAACGCCTTGGGCGCCCACCCCTTCTGGGACCGCGATGAGGTACACGAGATCTACGCCGAGTGGCGCAAGCTCTTCAATGAGTACAACCCGCCGCGCACCGCCGTGGCCGAAGCCTGGGTTCACGCGGACCGACGCGCCCGCTACGCCAGCCCCGAAGGACTCGGTCAGGCCTTCAACTTCGACCTTCTCCAGGCCGATTTCGACGCCGAGCAATTCCGCACGATCATCACCAAGAACCTCGCCGAGGCCGCAGCATCCGGCGCCTCCTCCACGTGGGTCTTCTCCAACCACGACGTCGTTCGTCACGCCACCCGCTACGGCCTGCCCCAGGGCGGTGGCCGCGACGGAAACGGCCAGGACGGCAAGGCATGGCTGCTCGACGGCGGTCTCGCCTCCGACGTCGACGCCGAGCTCGGCTTGCGGCGTGCCCGCGCAGCGTCGCTGCTGATGTTCGCCCTGCCGGGCTCCGCGTACTTGTACCAGGGCGAAGAACTCGGCCTGCAGGAAGTCGGCGACATCGTTGACGGCGAGCGCCAGGACCCGGCATTTTTCCGCAACCCGGGCGTGGACGTTGGCCGTGATGGCTGCCGTGTGCCGCTGCCGTGGACCATTGAAGGTTCTTCCTTCGGCTTCGGCGACGGACATGCCCACTTGCCGCAGCCTGAATGGTTCGCCGGTTACGCCGTGGAGGAGCAGGACAACGTTCCAGGCTCCACGCTGGAGCTGTACCGCAAGGCCTTGGAGCTGCGGTCGGAACTGCGGGCGGCCGAGGACCTTGAATGGATTCCTTCCAGCAACGAGTCGGTGCTGCACTTCGTGCGGCCCAATGGCTGGCAATCGGTGACGAACTTCGGCACGGAGCCCGTGGCACTTCCGGAGGGTACCGTCGTCGTGAGCAGCGCACCGCTCGACGGCGGCAAGCTCCCGGCAAACACGACCGCCTGGCTCGTCTGACCGCTACCTCCTGACCCCTGACCGCTGACCCAACTAGCTCGCAGTTGTTGTCGTTTTGAGCGCTGCAAACGACAACAACTGCGGGGGCCCACGCCGCCAGGGTTCCCTGGCCGAGCCTGCGAGGCGAGGGCGGCGGTGGGGACTAGTTGCATGTGAAAGAGTTGGAAAATGACTGCAACGACTGAAACTGCAAACAGCCGCCTCATCTATGGCTGCATGGGCCTCGGCGGGCCCTGGGAAGGCAACGAGTACGGTAGCGCCTACGTTGATCAGGCCGCGGAAGCGATCGACGCAGCCATGGGCATCGGCATCACGCTGTTCGACCACGCCGATATCTACCGCAGCGGCAAGTCCGAGGCCGTGTTTGGCGACGTGCTGGCCCGGACCCGGGGGCTGCGTGAAAAGATACAGCTACAGACCAAGTGCGGAATCCGGCTCAGCCAGCCAGGAGTCCCAGGACAATACGATCTGAGCAAGGGCGCCATCCTGGAACGGGTCAACGGAAGCCTTCAGCGGCTGAGGACCGATTACGTCGACGTACTCCTCCTTCACCGCCCCGACCCTCTCCTGGACCCTGCCGAGGTGGCATCCGCCGTCGGGCAGCTCATGGCGGAAGGCAAGGTCCGGCAGCTTGGGGTGTCCAACATGTCCGGAGCGCAGATCGCCTTCCTCCAGGACAAGCTGGAGACCCCCATCATCGCCAACCAGTTGGAGATGAGCCTTCACCGGCGCGCCTGGCTCGAGAGCACTGTCCTGGTCAACTATGACGACGCCCTTGGCTACAGTTTCCCGCATGGCGCCTTGGAGCACTGTGTCAGCCACGGGATTGAGCTGCAGGCCTACGGCTCCCTCGCGCAGGGCCGGTACACGGGTTCGACGCCGGATGCCCCGACTGCCGCCGACACCGCGACTGCCGCGTTGCTCGCCGAGCTCGCGGAGGAGAAGGGCGTTACCCCTGAGGCCGTGCTGCTGGGCTGGCTCATGAAGCACCCTGCCCGCATTTCCCCGGTGTTGGGTAGTTCCAACCCGACGCGGATTGCAGCCTGCGCAGACGCCGTCGCCGTGGCTGCGGCGATGACTCGGACCGAGTGGTATCAGCTGTGGGTGGCTGCGCGGGGGAGCAAGCTTCCCTAGTAGTGGGCCAGCAGCTTCGTTAGTCTTCTTTGTTAGTCGGCGACCCGGCAGCGTCGGCATCCTGCGGCTGCCGGGTCGCGTGGTGCTCTGACCAGATGTCGGCCGTTTCCTCCGTGGACTGTTCGACGATCCTGCTCATGGCGGCATGCGCAGCTTCTGCCTCGCCGCGTTGGATGGCACTGGCCACGTCGACGTGCAGTTGCAGGGCCTCATGGTGCGGCAAGTTCGGCATCAACCCGTGCTCCGCACGCCCGGTCAGGACCTCCCGGACGAGGTTGTGCAGCTGAGTGAACATGGGGTTGCCGGAGGCCCGGAGCACTGATGCGTGGAATTCGATGTCCAGCCGGAGGAATTCGTCCTGGTTCCCGCTCCGGCCCGCCGCCCATAACCGGGCGGCCTGTGACACCAGATCGCTGCCGGCGTCCAACGAGACGCGCCCGGCTGCAAGCCGGGCTGCCTGCGGTTCGATCGCGCCGCGGAGCTCATTGAGCGCCTGCAGCTGCTCGAGTCTTTTGGAAGACGCCAGGCGCCAGCGGATGACCTGCGGATCGTAGAGGTTCCAGGATTCTTCCGGCTGCACCACGGTTCCAAGGCGTCGCCGCGATTCCAACATGCCCATCGAGCAGAGCACGCGCGTGGCCTCACGGACCACCGATCGCGACACCTTCTGCTGCGCCTCCAGCTCATCCAGGCGCAGGATCGAGTGCGGTGCCAGAGTCCCCTCGGCGATTGCGAGCCCCAGGTTCTGGACCAACACGGAATGCAGGTCTGCTGTGGACTCCGCCTTTGGGGTTTTCATAAATAAATCATACTGGTGGGCAACAAGGTCTTGTTTAAGTATGCTTTATTTCTCTAAGCTCTCACCCGGAGCAGATGTATAGATGCACTGCGGATGGCCGGATGATGTTGTCCGGCTCTGAACACTAAACGGGGAGTCGTAATGAAGCGGCGTTCAATTGTGAAATATGCGGCATTCGCCGCAGCACTATCGCTGGGCCTGACCGGCTGTGGTGGCGGCAGCGGCAGCAGCGACAGCAAGGCAGCAGGGACCGTTCGGGTCACCCTGGCCAACCATGTCTGGACCGAGGGAATCAAAGCGGCCATTCCGGAATTCGAGAAGTCCACAGGCCTCAAGGTCGAACTCACCCAGCTCGGCGAAGACCAGCTCTCCGACCAGTACAACGTCAAGCTCAACGCCGGCACGGACGAGATCGACGTCATGATGTACCGGCCGCTGCAGGAAGGCAAGGCGTTCGCAAAGAATGGCTACCTCGCCGACTTGACCAGCAAGGTCTCTCAAGACGCCGGCTGGGACTGGAAGGACTACCAGGACGGCCCGGTCAAGGCCAGCACCGTTGACGGGAAGGTGGTGGGAGTCCCCATCATCACCGAGCGCGAAGTGCTCTACTACCGCAAGGACCTGCTGAAGTCGGCCGGTCTCGCTGTCCCAAAGACCATGGATGAGCTTCAGGCGGCCGCCAAGACCATCGCTGCCGCGTCACCTGATACGGCGGGCTTCGTCGCACGCACCGGAAAGTCCGCGGCCGTCACCCAGTTCTCAAGCTTCTTGTACAGCTTCGGAGGCGACTTCGTCGACGCCAGTGGCAAGTCCGCCGTCGGAAGCGATGCCGCGAAAAAGGCCTATGCCTTCTACGGCGGGCTGATCAAGAGCTACGGACCAAAGAACGTCAGCACCGATATGAGCTGGCCGGAGGCCATGGCCATCTTCACGCAGGGCAAGGCGGCCTTCTACACCGAGGCGGACTCGCTCTACAAGAACGCAACCGACCCTGCCAAGTCCAAGGTTGCCGACAATGTCGGCTTCGCCGCCCTGCCCTCGGGCCCCGCGGGTTCCAAGCCGTACAACATCCCGTCGTGGGGTTTGGCCGTCAACAAGGCTTCCAACAACCAGGACAACGCCTGGAAGTTCATCCAGTGGGCCACAAGCAAGGAGCGCACCCTGGCTGCGCAGAAGGCTGGAGTACCCGGCCCCCGTGCCTCGGTCTGGGCAGATCCGGCTGGAACCTCCACCTACCCCAAGGATCTGGCCGAAGCCATCTCCGTCAGCGCCAAGAACGGCGTAGGCCACGACCGTCCCGAGGTAGTCACTGTCGGCAAGGCCCGCGAAATCGTGGGCACGCCGATCGTTTCCACGATCACCGGAGCCGACGCCTCGACGGCAGCTGACAAGGCCAGCGGCGAATTCCAGAAGTTCCTGGACAGCGAAAAGAAGTAGCGCAATTGCCCGGCGGGATGGCTGTTCTGCCGTCCCGCCGTGGCGAGCCCTTCAATTCACCCCCAAACTCTTTAGGTGAACCATGTCTGTACTGACCACTCCCCGCAGCACGCCCTCCCGCGGCTCGGACCGCAAGCCCAGCGCGCGTGAGAATTTCTCGGCTTGGGCCAACCGGCATCGCAAATGGCTCTTCGCAGCTCCCGCGATGATTTTCGTCGGCGTCCTGATCGTCTTTCCCCTGGCCTGGACGCTTTACCTCAGCCTGACTGATTCGCAAGGATCCGTCCGGGCCGCGTCCGAGTTCGTCGGACTTCAGAACTACGTCACGGTCCTTTCCGACGGGGAACGGTTCTGGCCCGCGGTGGCACGCACTTTGTCCTTCACCGGCGTTGCGCTGACCTGCGAAGTCATCCTCGGCATGTGCATCGCCTTGCTCCTTTGGCGCCCCTTCCGCGGCGAGCGCTGGGTCCGCGTCGCCATCCTTCTGCCGCTGGTTGCCACACCTGTGGCCGTGGGCATGATGTGGCGACTGATCTTCGACCCCAATATTGGCTTCGTCAACCAAGTGCTTGGGCTGGTGGGAATCCCTCCGCAGCCGTGGCTGTCCGGACAGGACACAGCGCTTGGCACCACGATCTTCATGGACGTGTGGCAATGGACTCCCATGGTTGTCCTGATCCTTCTTGCCGGCCTGACCTCCTTGTCCGAGGAGCCTGACGAGGCTGCGCGGATGGACGGCGCCA
This sequence comes from Arthrobacter sp. MMS18-M83, assembly GCF_026683955.1. Classification (NCBI taxonomy): domain Bacteria; kingdom Bacillati; phylum Actinomycetota; class Actinomycetes; order Micrococcales; family Micrococcaceae; genus Arthrobacter; species Arthrobacter sp. MMS18-M83. The sequence goes on from NZ_CP113343.1 coordinate 3,493,165, forward strand.
ACGCCGTCCAGCGCTTCTTCTTCGTCACCCTGCCCCTCATGATGCCAACCGTGATTGTCGCCATCCTGCTGCGGGGCATCGACGCCCTGAAGACCTTTGACATCCTCTACGCCACGAAGGGCAAGGGCGGCGGCTCCTTCCACGAGGTGGAGACCCTGAACGTCTACGCCTACGGGCTGAGCTTCGACTACAACCAATACGGGCTGTCCTCCGCAGTGCTCATCCTGTTCTTCATGATCATCATCGGCACCATGTGGCTGCTGACCATGCGCAAGAAAGCGGCAAGTAAATGACAGTCCTGACCGAACCCCGCACTTCAGGCCGCGAGCACCGGCTGGCCAATCGCCGTCGGAAGCCCGTGCGCACCCGCGCTTACAAGACCTTCCGCGTGGTTGCCCTGATCGCCGTCGTGCTGTTCCTGATCGCGCCCCTGTTTTGGATGCTCCTTGCCTCGCTCAAGACCAACGTGGACATCTACGACGCCGGCAAGTCCTTCCTGTTCACACCCACGGTTGAGAACTACGCGAACGTGCTGCAGCGAAACAACTACTTTGTCTTCATCATCAACAGCTTCTGGGTTGCCTTCGTATCCACGGCGCTGTCCCTGGTGTTGGGCGTCCCTGCGGCATACGCGATGAGCCGGTTCACCATGGGCCGCTCGGCGCTCGTGGTCCTGATGGCGCGCGTGATCCCGGGCGTTTCGCTCCTGGTCCCTTGGTACTACGTTTTCTCCAACTTGAAGATGGTGGGCGGGTTTGAGGTGCTGATCCTCAGCCACATGTTCGTGGCGCTGCCGCTGATCGTCTACATCATGATGAGCTACTTCGACTCCCTGCCGCTTGAGCTCGAGGAGTCGGCCCAGGTGGACGGACTCACACCGATCGGCGCATTCCGCCGCATCACCCTGCCGCTGTCTGTCGCTGGAATGGCTACTGCCGGAATCCTGTCGTTCATCTTTTCCTGGAACAACTTCATGTTCGCCTTGGTCCTGTCCGGATCCAAGACCAAGACACTTCCGGTGGCCATCTTCGACTTCGTCTCCTACGCCAGCATCGACTGGGGCGGGCTTATGGCGGCCGCCACCGTGGTGACCATCCCGATCATGATCATCGCGCTCTTCACGCAGAAATACATCGTGTCCGGCATGACTGCCGGCGCGACCAAAGGCTAGGTGCGGAGCATGACCAGAATCAGCAGGATCGAAACCTTCCTCGTCCCTCCGCGCTGGCTGTTCGTCCGGATCGAAACTGAGAGCGGAATAGTCGGCTGGGGCGAAGCAAGCTGTGAGGGCCGCAGCGAAACCGTCCGAACCGCCGTCGAGCAGCTTTCCGAGGTGCTCATCGGAAACGATGCGCTCCGCATCGAGGACCACTGGCAGGTCATGACCAAGGGGTCCTTCTACCGCGGCGGACCGATCCTGGCCAGCGCCGTCTCCGGCCTGGACCAGGCGCTTTGGGACATCGCGGGCAAGCACTTCAACGCTCCGGTGCACCAACTCCTCGGCGGCCCGGTCCGTGATCGGATCCGGATGTACGGTTGGGTGGGCGGGGACGAGCCCAACGAGGTGGCAGATCAGATCAGCGCCCAGCTCGAAGTGGGCCTTACCGCCGTCAAGATGAACGCCAGCGGCCGGATGAGCCCGGTCGCTTCAGTTGCAGAGCTCGACGGCGTGGTCCGGCGGGTGGCCGCCGCCCGCGATGTCCTGGGGGACCACCGGGACGTGGCGGTGGACTTCCACGGCCGCTTCAGCCTAGCCAATGCACGCAGGGTGGCGCCCCTCCTGGAACCGTATCGGCCCTTCTTCCTCGAAGAACCGGTTGTCCCGGAAAACACGCACCTCCTGCGCGAATTCACCTCCTCCACCACGACGCCGGTCTCAACGGGCGAGCGGCTTTACAGCAGGCAGGAGTTCCTGCCTGCGCTGCAGGCCGGCATCGCCGTGGCCCAGCCGGACCTCTCGCACGCCGGTGGCATCACCGAAGTCCGCAAGATCGCCTCCCTGGCCGAAATCTACGAGGTCCAGCTCGCCCCGCACTGCCCTTTGGGCCCGCTGGCCTTGGCGGCCTGCCTGCAGGTCGGCTTCGCCACGCCCAACTTCCTGATCCAGGAGCAAAGCATCGGGATCCACTACAACCAGGGCGCTGAGGTTCTGGACTACGTGGTGGACAAGACACCGCTGAAGTTCGTGGACGGGCACATTGAACGCCTGACCGGGCCGGGCCTCGGGATCGAGATAGACGAGGCCGTGGTCCGCGCCGCCGACAAACAGGGGCACAAATGGCGCGGCCCGGTGTGGCGCCACTCCGACGGCTCCTTCGCAGAATGGTGAAAAACATGACTCCAGATCAGTTTCTTGAGGGACTTAGCGGGTCAAGGCTCGTGGCGATCGTGCGTGGAACGGACGGACAGGCAGCGGCGGAAGCCGCCCTGGCCGTCATGGAGGAGGGTTTCCGCTACGTCGAGGTCGCACTCACGACGCCGGACGCCCTCGCGGCTATCACGCGCATCCGTGATTCCGCGCCGGAGTCTTGCTTCGTGGGAGCCGGCACGGTCCTCACTGCACAGGACGTGCACGACGTCGTCGCGGCCGGCGGCCTGTTCATTGTTACTCCGGCCCTGGCCGAGTCGATCGAGGTCGGAGCCAGCCTCGGGCTGCCCGTCCTGGCCGGCGCGATGACCCCCAGCGAGGCGCATGCGGCGATGACCCGCGGCGCGACCGCAGTGAAGCTCTTTCCGGCTTCGTTCGGTGGTCCGGCGTACCTCAAAGCACTCCGGGACCCGTTTCCGCGGATCCCGTTCGTGGCGGTCGGCGGCGTCGGCCTCAACGAGGCTCCTGCTTTCTGGGAAGCCGGCGCCATCGCAGTTGGCCCGGGAGGTCCCCTCATCGGGGATGCGGCGTCCGGCGGCGACCTAGACGCCCTTCGCGAACGCGCCCGTGCTTTCCTTGCCCTTGCTGCGCGCCACGGGGAAGGTAAGCAGTCGTGAGTGCCGCCGTCGACCTCCTGACCTTCGGCGAATCCATGGTCTCGCTGAGGAGTCCCGGCCCGCTGTCAGCGGGCGGCAGCCTGGGCATGCACGTCGCCGGGGCCGAATCGAACGTGGCGGTTGGCATCGCACGGCTTGGCCACACGGTCACCTGGGCCGGAGTGCTTGGGGCAGACCCTCACTGCGAATTCATCCTGCGACAATTGCGTTCCGAGGGTCTCGGCGTGCGGCACCGGGTGGACCCGAGCCGCAGCACCGGCGTCATGTTCCTCGAACAGCGCACGGCCGACGTCAGCCGCGCCTTCTACTATCGGGCAGGTTCGGCCGGTTCCACCCTCCGGCGGGAAGACATTGAGCCGGTACTCGACTCCGGTGCCAAGGTCCTGCATCTGACCGGGATCACTGCGGCCCTGGGACCGCAGCCGCTGGACGCCGTGGAGTACGCGGCTGAGCGCGCTGCCAGCGAAGGGGTTCTGGTGTCGTTGGACGTCAATTACCGCAGCAAACTTTGGTCCCGGGAGGAGGCCCGTACGGCGCTCGCCTCGATTGTCCGCCATGCCGACGTCGTGATCGCTTCCGAGGACGAGCTCGATCTGCTCGCCCCCGATCATGCGTCCCTCGGCGTCGGAAATGGCGGATCCGACGCTGCGGAGGCCACCATGGCGGCGGGGTTGCTGGATAGCGGCGTGCGGGAGGTCGTCGTCAAGCGAGGAGCCGCTGGCGCCTGCGCGTACACCGTCGCCGGCCGTCTGGAACAACGGGCGGTGCCCGTCACCAGTATCGACACCGTGGGAGCCGGAGACGCTTTCACCGCCGGTTACCTGTCAGCCGTGCTCGACGGCGAAGACGTCGCCGGGCGCTTGCAGCGGGGCGTCCTGGCCGGCGCTTTCGCCGTCAGCACGGCGGGCGACTGGGAAGGACTGCCCCACAGAGGGGAACTTGGGTTGTTGGGTGCCCACCCGAGCGGGAGCACCCAGCGCTAGGCCGCAGTGTGGCAAAGGTGGCGCCCGTGGCAAAGACCTCGATGGCGCTCGCCTGTCACAATCGTTTTGTTCGTATTGATGCTCACACCTACGCCCGATTCTTAGCGTTCCTGGCGGCTGGCCGGATACGGTAGATACATGACGTCTAGCACCGCCGCCGAGTCCATTCGGTCCACCCGCAGAATTCCCGCCGACATCGCCCGCTCCTGGCTCCTCGTGAACGCCATGAAGACGGAGCTCTTCGACCAGTCGGCCTCATCGCGCGCGGACGCCATCATCCTTGACATCGAAGACGCCGTGGACCCGTCCCAGAAGGACATTGCCCGCGGCAACGTCATCGACTGGCTGACTGCCGGTGGCCAGGCCTGGGTCCGCATCAACGACGCCACGAGCCCGTTCTGGGCCGATGACCTCGCCGGACTCCGCGGTACGCCCGGCCTGTTGGGCGTCATGCTGGCCAAGACCGAGTCCGCGGACCAGGTCACCGAATCTTTCCACCGCATGGACGGCAAGACGCCGGTGGTCGCCCTCGTGGAGTCGGCCCTCGGTATCGAGGAAGCCAACCACATTGCCCGCGCCCAGGGTGCCTTCCGCTTGGCCTTCGGTTCGGGCGACTTCCGCCGGGACACTGGCATGGCCGCCACTCCTGAGGCGATGGCCTACCCCAGGGCCAAGCTGGTTGTCGCCAGCCGTGTGGGCAATCTCCCGGGCCCCATCGACGGCCCGACCGTCGGCACCAACCACCCGATCCTGCGCGAGCAGACCGGCATCACGGTGACCATGGGCATGACCGGCAAGCTCTGCCTGGCCATCGACCAGACCACGGTCATCAACGAGGTCATCAGCCCCACACCGTCGGACGTCGCTTGGGCCACCGACTTCATGAACGACTTCGAAGCCAACGGCAGGGTCATCCGCGACGGTTCCGACCTCCCGCGACTCGGCCGCGCTGAAAAGATCATGAAGCTCGCCGTGGCCTTCGGGGTCCAGCCCTCCCTGTAAGGACGCAAACGGAGCGCGCCCCTGTCGCGACGCTCGCTCACTCTTGTCGGGTCCTGACCCGACGCTCGCTCACCTTTGTCGGGTCCTGTCGCGACGCTCGCTCACCTTTTTCGGGTCCTGACCCGACGCTCGCTCGCCTTTGCCGGGTCCTGTCGCGACGCTCGCTCACCTTTGAGGGCAATCCCCGAAACCCTCCTCCAGGTGATCTGAGCGAGCGTCCGCCCACAACCGTTGATACGTGAGCGAGGGTCCGCGGATTGGCGGCTATAAGTGAGCGAGCGTTCATTGGAGTCAAGGGGGATTGGCGGTGTTCGGTTGACGACGGCGTTCCCGTCCACCGACGCTCGCTCACCTTTGTCGGGTTCTGACCCGGCGCTCGCTCACCTTTGTCGGGTTCTGACCCGGCGCTCGCTCACCTTTGTCGGGTTCTGACCCGGCGCTCGCTCACTCTTGTCGGATTTTCTGCAGGCTGAACCGTCCCGGGAATCATGCCGCCTGTTTGTTGGCGGCGACGTCGGGTAACGAGCCGATTTCTCGAGCATAGTATGCCTGCTCGAATTCCTCGGGCGTCTGGTGGTCCAGTGCGGAATGCAGGCGTTCGGTGTTGTACCAGTGGACCCACTCGAAGACGATCTCCATCACCTCGGTTTCGGTCTTCAACGCGCCGGCGCGGAAGGGTGAATCCTTCGCGACAGCTTCGTTCTTGAAGAGCCCCATCACGGTCTCCGCGGCAGCGTTGTCATAGGCATCACCGACGCTGCCAATGGATGGCTGCAGGCCCTCCAGGGCCAGGGTCTCGGTGTACCGGATGGAGGTGTACTGGCTGCCCGCATCCGAGTGATGGATCAGTCCTGCCGGTACCGGCCGGCCGGTGTGCTCGCGGCGCCACAGTGCCATCCGCAGGCAGTGTTCGACGAACGCGGTGTCCTTGATCGTTGAGGTCTCCCACCCGACGATTGCCCGGGAGTACAGGTCGATGACCAATGCGACGTAGACGAATCCGGAGTAGACCGGCACGTAGGTGAAATCGGTCACCCAGATCCGGTTCGGGGCCGGGGCGGTGAAGTCCCGATTCAGCAGGTCGCCAGCGCGCCGGCCGTCCTTGCCGGGGATTGTGGTGCGGGTCTTGCGGCCTCTGATGAGGCCGTTCATGCCTTCTTCGCGCATGAGCCGGTCCATGGTGTGCTTGGAGGTTTCCGGGAAGCCGTTACGGCGCAGCCACTGCGTCATCTTCCGCCTCCCGTAGATAATCTCGGGCCTGGGGCGTCCCTTCGCATCGGGGACTTTCAAGCTGCGGAGTGCGTCGGTGATACGTGCGTCTTCGATGGTGCGCGGGGCCGGCGGGCGTTTCTTCCACGCCCGGTAGGTTCGTGCGGCGACCTGCGCGCCCTGCTCCCGCAGGACGGCGCAGATCGACTCGACCGCATAACCAACAGCCCGCATTTCGTCGATGAACCGGCAGATCAGCGGCGGCGAGGGTCGAGCTCCCTCGCGAAGAAAATCGAGGCCTGTTTCAGGATCTCGTTGGACTCCTTCAAGTCCCGAACCTCGGCCCGAAGCCGCTTGATCTCCTCCAGCTCGTCACTGCTTGGTCCGGTCTTCTCACCGGCATCGACCTGGGCCTGGACAACCCAGCGGCGCAGCGACTCAGGACCGACTCCGAGCTTCGGGGCCAGCGCCTTGCAGGCAGCATAAACAGACGGGTATTCGGACAACCGATCCAAGGTCATGCGCACAGCACGGTCACGGACTTCGGGCGGGAACTGCTTGGGCATAATCACTATCTTTCTCACAGAAGATAGCGGCATCAAACGGTAATACTGGAACCGGTCTTGAGCCGGTGTGGCTCACACTCAAACTGACGTGCTTTCGGGCACTGTCTTTCCCGGGATCTGTCCACCGGCTCAAGGTCCGTCAAGGGTGCGTTGAGCCAGGCGGACATGACTTCATAGGAGCCTGATTCGACCAGTCCCATTACCGTTTTGTCTGCCCACCTGGCCCGCGCCCCCGTCAACCAGTCATTGAACTCGAATGAGGGGCAGTCTCCATCTTGGCAAACGAAGCAACCGATGTCATCGTCGGTATCGACACCCACGCCGACACGCACCACGTGGCCGTCATCACCGGATACGGCAAGCCTCTCGCGGACCGGGAATTCCTGGCGGTGGGGTCCGGATACCGCAAGATCTTGGACTTCATTGCCAGCCACGGCACGGTCACCGCGGTGGGCATCGAAGGAACAGGTTCATACGGTGCCGAACTCGCCAGGACCCTCCGCGGCGAAGGGCTGACGGTGCTGGAGGTGAACCGTCCGAACCGGGCCGAGCGCCGTCTGAAAGGCAAGTCTGATCCGCTGGACGCCTACCAAGCCGCTCAATCGGTGCTCGCCGAGCGGGGCATCTCGGTTCCGAAAGCCAAGGACGGCCCCGTTGAATGCCTGCGCATCCTGCGAACCGCGCGCTCTTCGGCAGCGAAAGCCCGCACCGTCGCGGTCAACCAGATCAAGGGTCTTCTCGTTTCGGCTCCGGAAGGACTCCGGGCGAAGTACCGGGGGCTGGGGACGCCGGCGTTGATCATGGCCCTCCAACGGGCCAGGCCCTCCGGCCACGTCGCCGACCCCGAGTACATGACCTTGCTGACGTTGAAAGCCCTGGCCGTTCGTTACCATTCCCTGGCGGCAGAGATCGCCGCTGCGGACGCCTCACTGCAGGAAATCCTCGACACCTACGCACCGATGCTCTGTGACCTGACAGGGGTCGGGACGGAAGTGGCCAGCCAGCTACTGGTCACTGTGGGAGACAACCCGGATCGGATCGGCAGTGAACCTCAGTTCGCGGCCCTCGTCGGGGCCGCGCCCATTCCGGCATCATCGGGGAAAACGACTCGTCACCGGCTCAGCCGGGGAGGCGACCGCAACGCCAACCGCGCCCTGCACCAGGTGGTGCTGGTCCGTATGTCATCGTGCCGCCGGACCAGAGACTACGTGAACAAACGCACTGCCGAAGGCAAGAGCAAGCGGGAGATCATGCGCTGCCTCAAACGGTACGTGGCCCGGGAAATCTACCGTCAGATCACCAACCCCCAACCGGCGCCAAGCAATGCCGACCTGCGCCAGCAACGCACCAAACTCGGATTCACCATCAATGCCGCCGCCGGCCATCTCGGCCAATGGCCCTCCGTCATTTCCCGCCTTGAGCGAGGGCTCATCCGCAACGACTCCCTTGCCGCGACCTACCGGCAATGGCTGGCCGACCAGACACCGCAAAACGCGAATTGACAACTATAGGAGCATCCCGGGACGGTTCAGGCCTAGTTGTAAAGGTATCGGGAGCGAGTGGCCTAAACTTGGGTGGTGCTGAACGAATTCTGGGCCACCGCCTCCACCACCTACAAGACGCTGGTTTTCAGCGCGATGGGGCTTATCGCCGTCGGAATCATCCTGACGATTGTCGGCAACACCTCCCACAACCAAGGGCTTGCGGTAGCCTCGCTGGCCGTGATCGGCCTCGGCCTGGTCTTGCATGTGGTGGGCATGGTGGTCCGCGGGCAGCAGATCCGCAAGGGTTTGCAGAAGAAGTAACCCAGCCATGATGCTGACCGGAGTGTAGCGATGACCGCGCATGCCGTAGTGATCGTCGGAGCAGGTCCCGCTGGGCTCATGCTGGCGGGCGAGCTGGCCTTGGCGGGCGTCGACGTCGGCATTGTCGAGCGGCGTGCAAACCAGGATCTCGCCGGCTCACGTGCAGGCGGTTTGCACTCGCGCACCATCGAGGTCCTCGATCAGCGTGGAATTGCTGATCGCTTCCTGTCGGAGGGGCAGGTAGCCCAGGTGGCGGGGTTCGCCGGAGTCCACTTGGACATCAGCGACTTTCCCACACGTCATAACTACGGGCTCGGGCTGTGGCAGAACCATATCGAGCGCATACTGGCCGGCTGGGTCGGCGAGCTGGCGGTGCCGGTCTATTACGGACGTGAGGTGACCGGTTTCGCGCAGGACGGCACCGGCGTCGACGTCGAGCTGTCCGACGGCGAGGCGTTGCGCGCGGAATACCTCGTCGGGTGCGACGGCGGACGCAGCTTGGTCCGTAAAGCAGCCGGCATCGAGTTCCCCGGGTGGGATCCGACCACCAGCGCTCTGATCGCCCAGGTCGAGATGGCCGAGCAGCCGCCATTGGGCGTCCACCCCAATGCCTTTGGCATCCACTCCTTCGGCAAGCTGGATTACAAGATTCTCGACGGCAAGGTGGTCTACGCGGATGGCGGGCCCGTGGGGGTCATGGTGACCGAACAGCACGTCGGAGCCACGACTGAACCCACCCTTCAGGACCTGAGCGAGGCGCTCATCGCCGTATGCGGGACGGATTACGGGATCCACAGTCCTATCTGGATCTCCAGATTCACCGATATGACCCGGCAGGCCGCGAGCTACCGCGACAGACGAGTCCTTCTCGCCGGCGACGCGGCACACGTGCATGCCCCGGACGGCGGACAGGGCCTCAACACGGGTGTGCAGGATGCCGTGAATCTGGGATGGAAGCTGGCCGGGGTGGTCAAGGGGACGTCGCCGGAAAGCCTCCTCGATAGCTACCATGCGGAGCGTCACCCGGTGGCTGCGCGCGTGCTGCGCAACACGATGGCGAGTGTCGCGCTTCGCCGCCCGGACGAACGCACGAAGGCCGTGGGCGAAACCATCTCCGAGTTGCTGGGCATGGATGAGCCGCGCAGACGATTCGCCGCGATGATGTCAGGCTTGGACATTCACTACGACCTCAGCGAAGGACACCCGCTGCTCGGGCGCCGAATGCCCGATCTCGAACTGGCGACCTCCGAAGGCCCGCTGCGGGTCTTCACCTTTCTTCACGAGGCCCGTCCGATGCTCCTCAACCTCGGTGAGCCCGGTGGCATCGACATCACTCCATGGGCAGATCGGGTTCAGCTGATCGAGGCCACATACCTTGGTGTGTGGGAGCTCCCGGCACTCGGGGTGGTCACGGCTCCGACCGCCGTGTTGGTTCGACCGGACGGATATGTTGCCTGGGTGGGAGACGGTACCGAGCTGGGCCTCGCTGACGCGCTGGCCACGTGGTTCGGACCGCCTACCGCGGCGTAGTAGCGCCGGTTTCGACGATCATTCTGTTAGGTGGAGACACGTCCCGGGCCGATAGGGTTGGACCATGACTATTAACCCGGACTTGCAGGGCCGCAGCTACCCTGCCGCAGAGGTGTACGACGTCGGCCGCGAAAAGATCCGGGAGTTCGCCCGGGCCGTGAAAGCCACCCACCCCGCCCACTTCGACGTCGAAGCCGCCAAAGCCCTGGGGCACAGCGACCTCGTCGCCCCGCCGACCTTCGCCATCATCGTTGCCCAGCGGGCCGATGCCCAGTTGATCGAGGACCCCGATTCCGGGATTGACTTCAGCCGCGTGGTCCACGCAGACCAGCGTTTCACGCACCACCGCGCGATTATTGCCGGGGATCAGTTGCGGGCCGAACTGCACGTCGACGGCGTCCGCGCCATGGGCGGCGGGGCCATGATCACCACCCGTTCGGAAATTACCACGGTGGACGGCGAAAGGGTCGCCACCACCACCTCGTCCATCCTGGTCCGCGGAGAGGGACAGTAGCCATGAGCTTGAAACTTGAAGAACTCACCGTCGGGCAGGAAATCGGTACCCGCAGCATTGAGGTTACCCGCCAGGACCTGGTCAAGTACGCGGGCGCGTCCGGCGACTTCAACCCGATCCACTGGAACGAATCCTTCGCTACCGGCGTCGAACTTCCCGGAGTCATCGCCCACGGCATGTTCACCATGGGTTCCGCCGTGCAATTGGTGAGCGACTGGGCCGGCGACCCTGCCGCCGTCGTCGACTACCAGACGCGCTTCACCAAACCGGTGCTGGTCGCAGATACTACTGGTACAAGTGAGCCCGGCGCGGTGATTGAGGTTTCCGGCGTGGTGGGAGCGCTCGACGCCGATGCCCGCACCGCCCGCATCGACCTGACCGTCACCTTTGGCGGCCAGAAAGTCCTGATGAAATCCCAGGCCGTTGTGAAGCTCGCTTGAGCAGGCTGCAACAGTCAGCACCACGCGCCACCGCGGCGGAATTGTCGCGGTGGCGCAATGCTGTGGTGGTTGCGTACGGCGCGAGCGGCCTGGCTTTCTCTTCCTGGGTGTCCAGGTTGCCGGCGATCCGCGATGGACTGAACCTGACACCTGGCACCGTCGGCCTTCTGCTGATGTGCATGACGGTGGCATCGTTCGTTTCCGTCTCCGCGTCCGGAGTGATCGTGATCCGGCTGGGATCACGGTTGACCACCCGGATCGGCGGCGCCATGGTGGGCGTCGGCCTGGCGGTCGCCGGTTTTGGCACGTCCGTGCTGGCAAACCCGGTGGTGGTGGCGGCCGGGCTCATGGTGATCGGCCTCGGCACAGCCAGCTGGAACACGGCATCCAATGTAGAGGGAGCCTCGCTGGAACGCGCGCTTGAGCGGCACATCATGCCGCGTCTCCATGGATCGTTCAGCCTGGGCACCGTTGCGGGGGCAGGACTTGGTGCTTGGGCCGCCGCAGCTGGCCTGCCGGTCTTTTGGCATCTGGCTGCGGCCGGCATGGTGGTCGCCGTCTCCGTAGTCACCGCGGCCGCCTGGTTCCGAGCGGACGCCGCACGCCATTCCACAGCACGAGGTACCGCAAAGGCCTTCAAGCCCGAAAAGCCGGACACCTTTGAAGATCCTTCAACCGGCCCCTTGCCCATCATCCAGCCCGGCCAGCAGAAACCGGCCGAACCGCTGGACAGCAAGCGCATGGTGGCCCGGGCCTGGCGCGAACGCCGGACCCTCCTGCTCGGACTGCTCGTCCTGGGGCTCGCCCTGGCAGAAGGCGCAGCAGGGGATTGGGTGGCCCTGGCGCTGGCCGATGGCCACGGTCAATCCGATGCTGCCGGAGCCGTGGGTTATGGAATCTTCGTGACGTTCATGACAGTGGGACGCTTCGCCGGGACTGTGGTCTTGGATCGCTTCGGCCGCGTCCCGGTGATGCGTTGGTGTTCTGCCACGGCCGTAGTCGGTCTGGCACTCTTTGTCTTTGCCCCGGTGCCGTGGCTCGCCTTCGCGGCCCTGGCCATCTGGGGGCTCGGTGCCTCCTTGGGCTTCCCGGTGGGTATGTCGGCCGCCGCGGACGATCCAACGCACGCCGCGGCCCGGGTTTCCGTTGTCTCCACGATTGGCTATGGGGCTTTCCTTTGCGGTCCGCCGCTGTTGGGGTTGCTGGCGGAGCACTTCGGCATCCTGCATTCATTGCTCGCTGTCCTGGTCCTGCTCGTCGCGAGTTTCTTCCTGGCGCCCGTCTCGCGGAAGCGCGCCCCTGAGCCAGCCCATCCCTGAGCCAGCGCGCCCCTGAGTCGGCTGGGGCAAGCAATCCCCGCTAGGCTTGTTTGGTGACCCAGACGATGCTCTCTGAACTGACCACGGCCGCCGTTGGCGGCCCTGCCGGCACCTTTGTGGAAGCCCGCACCGAAGAGGAAATCATCGACGCCGTCCGTTCGGCGGATGCGGCCGGCGAGAACCTGCTCATCATCGGTGGGGAATCCAACCTGCTGATCTCCGACGCCGGTTACCCGGGCACCGTGCTCAAGATCGCGTCACAGGGATTCACCGTCAGCTCGGAGGATAGTTGCGGAGGAGTCTCGGTGGTGGTCCAGGCTGGGCACAACTGGGACGCCCTCGTGGAACATTCCGTGCTGCACGCATGGTCCGGGCTGGAGGCCCTCTCAGGCATCCCCGGAGCCACAGGTGCTACTCCCGTGCAGAACGTGGGCGCCTACGGTGCAGACGTCTCTCAGACCATCGCAGCCGTCCGCACCTGGGACCGCGAACGCAACGCGGTGCAAACCTTCACCAACTCAGAGCTCAAGTTCGGCTACCGGGACTCCATCCTGAAACAGACCACTGCCGAGGGCTCACCCCGTTACGTGGTGCTGACGGTGGAATTCCAGCTGCCGCTCGGACGCATGAGCGCCCCCATCCGGTACGCAGAGCTGGCCCGGTCCCTCGGGGTTGAGGCCGGGAAGCGCGCATACTCCAACGATGTCCGGCGTGAAGTCCTGCGCCTGCGTGCCTCCAAGGGCATGGTCCTCGACGCTTCGGACAGGGACACGTATTCCACCGGTTCCTTTTTCACCAACCCGATTGTTCCGGCCGCGGCGGCTGCATCTTTGCCCGAGGGGGCACCGCAGTACCCGGCTGGAAACGATGGTCTGGTGAAACTGTCGGCAGCTTGGCTGATCGACCAGGCCGGCTTCGGCAAAGGCTTCGGACTTGACCCCGCGAGCGTGTCCGGCGGACGTGCCTCGCTCTCCACCAAACACACCCTCGCCATCACCAACAGGGGAGGAGCCAGTGCGGAAGACATGGTGGCGATCGCGCGCGAGGTGCGCCGCGGCGTCGTCGAACGCTTTGGCATTGAACTGCATCCGGAACCGCTGCTGATCGGTTTGGCCCTTTAGGGCCTGCTAGGAAGCGCTCAGCGCTTTCCGGTGGGAAGCACCTTGTTGAGCAACAGGAACGTCAGCCCGCAGCTTGCCGCCCCCAGAAGGAAGATCTGGCTGAACGCTATGCTCTGCGGCGACGGGCCGCCGGGCGAAATCCAGCCCGCGGCAGCGAAGCCTATAACGCCGAGCAGCATGACGACGGCGGCAAACAGGAAGCTGCGTACCTGATCTGCGGCGCCTGCCTGGAACCCCGATTCTGGATCGTCAGCCTGCCCGCCGGACGACGGCTGGTACGCGGCGGCAAGGCCGAGGAGGAGGGCCGCAGCGCCGGTGGCGGCGAGGCCCACCTCTTGGACGGTCTGCATGGACGGCGACAATCGCACTCCGGCACCGACGGCTATGGCCAGTCCGCAGACAAGCCCGACGGCGGCAGCGCACCAACCTGCGGCCGCTAACCGCCGGCTGAGCGGCCGCAGCAGCGGACCCAAATCACCGAACAGCATTCCTTCAGAGTAGGAGGGCCCGCTGGAAGGCCCCTGTGAGCGGGATGGGAGTTCCTCCTGCTTGTCATTGCGGACCGAAGCTGTCCGCCGTGCGTCCTATGATGGGCCCATGACAGCTTCGGCGAAGATCCGCGTCACTCCCAAAGTCATGGGTAGGCTGCGCTTGGCCAGCCAGGGTTTGCTCGGTGGATTCAGCAGCGTGGAGGAGTGCGTGTCCAGGATGGGCGCCATGCAGGCTCAAGACCTCGCCTCGGCGTTCTGGGCGGTGGGGCAGCGAGTCCCCGGTTCCGGCCTCTCGAATGTGTTGGAAGCGCTGGAGAACGGCACAGTGGTCCGGTCGTGGCCCATGCGCGGCACGTTGCACCTGGTTCCACCGCGGGACTTGCGTTGGATCCTGGACATCACCACAGATCGTTCCATGCGCTCGGTGGCCGCACGGCACCGGGAGCTCGGCATCGAAGAGGCCGACGTCGCCACGTGCCGGGACCTTGCCCTTGAACGCGTCGCCGGGAGTCCAGGCGCCACGCGCGAGGAACTTTTCAAGATCTTCGAATCCGCTGGCCAAGTGACCGTGGCCCAACGCGGCATCCATTTGCTCTGGATTCTGTGCCAGAACGCTTGGCTTGTCCAAGGACCCCCGGCGGGCACGGCAGGTAAAGCGCTCGGGCAGCAACTGTTCGTTGCATTCGATGAGTGGATTCCGGAATCCAGGGCATTGGGCCGCGAAGAGGGGATCGCCGAATTCCTGCTCAGGTACCTGCGAAGCCACGGACCGGCCACGCTCTTGGACTTCGCGTGGTGGACTCAGATCCCCAAAGCCGAAGTCCGAGCAGCCCATGAGGCTATTCGCGGCCAACTTGTTGAGCTCGTCTTCCGGGGAACGTCCTATTGGATGTCGCCCCAGACGGCAGCACTGCTCGACGACGGCGTTCCGGGCTCGCGTACGGTCCTCGCCTTGCCGGGATTCGATGAATTTCTGCTGGGGTATACGGACCGCAGCCTTGTCCTGCCCCCGGAGCATTCCCAGAAGGTCGTCCCGGGCGGCAACGGTGTTTTCAAGCGGATGATCGTATCCGGCGGCGAAGTGGTGGGCACTTGGTCGCGCAGCGGCACCGGCCGAAGCGCCGGCGTCGAGCCTGAACCGTTCGCCTCGAAAGGCCTGACCCCGGCGGCCAGGCGTTCCTTCGAGCTCCAGGCCGCGAAGTACCTGAGGTTCATGCAGAGTTGAGGAGTCTTAAGACACCGATGGCCCGCCATGCAGTCGCGGGCAGCGACCGGATGACGGGCCTAGGACGTTAGGTGCGGGCGCCTAGAGGGTGCCGGTAGCGATCTTCAGCATGCGGCGCAGCGGCTCGGCTGCACCCCAAAGGAGCTGGTCCCCCACGGTGAAGGCGCTGATGTACTCAGGGCCCATCTCGAGCTTGCGGATACGGCCCACGGGGATCTCCAAGGTGCCCGAGGCAGCCACCGGGGTGAGATCCGACATGGAGGCTTCCTTGGTGTTGGGCACAACCTTGGCCCACTCGTTGTCAGCGTCCAGGAGCTTCTCGATTTCAGCGACGGACAGGTCCTCGCGCAACTTGAGGGTCAGTGCCTGGGAGTGGGAGCGCATGGCGCCGATACGGACACAGAGGCCATCCATGACCACATAGTCCCGGCCGGTGCCGTTGCCAGTGCCGAGGATCTTGTTGGTTTCCACCCCGGCTTTCCACTCTTCCTTGGACTGTCCGTTGCCGAGGTCGGCGTCGATCCACGGGATCAGGGAGCCGGCCAATGGCACGCCGAACTGGGTGGCGTCGACCCCGGAGCGCTGGGCAGCCAGAACCTTGCGGTCGATTTCCAAAATCGCCGAGGCGGGATCATCCAGTTCGCTACTGACTTCGTTGTTGAGGGTGCCGAACTGGTTGAGCAGTTCGCGCATGTGGCGGGCACCGCCGCCTGAGGCCGCCTGGTAGGTCATGGAGGTACCCCATTCGACCAGGTTGTTCTTGAATAGGCCGCCGAGGCCCATGAGCATGCAGGAGACGGTGCAGTTGCCGCCGATGTAGTCCTTCACGCCGCTGGACAGGCCTGCGTCGATGACGTCGCGGTTGATGGGGTCCAGGACAATGATGGAGTCGTCGTTCATGCGCAGCGTGGACGCGGCGTCGATCCAAAGCCCATCCCAGCCGCGGCTGCGCAGCTCGCCGTGGACCTGCTTGGTGTAGTCGCCTCCCTGGGCGGTGACAATAATCGGCAGCTTGGCAAGCGTCTCAATATCGAACGCGTTCTCGAGCTTGCCTGCGCCGTCAGCAAAAGACGGCGCGGCACCTCCAGCGTTCGAGGTGGAGAAAAATACCGGGTTGATGTTGGCGAAGTCGCCCTCTTCCTGCATGCGGTGCATCAGGACGGAGCCGACCATGCCACGCCAACCGACCAGTCCAACGGACGGATTAGCTGCTGTAGTCATTGGACTAGTCTAGACTTTCGCGGCTCCCGACACCCACTCCGTGACCCGGACCCAACTGACTGGCAGTAAGTGTCGTTTTGGTGGCTCAAAACGACACCTACTGCGAGTTACTTGGGCAAGTCGGGCTCCTGAAGCAGGGCTGCCTTGCGGGCGCGCAGGGCGTAGAAGGCGCCAAAGGCGAAGACCTGGGTCACCACTACCAGGACGATGATCCCCAGGATCTTGTTGCCACCCAAGATCATGGTGAGGCCGATAATCGCGGACAGCAGCGCGAACAGTGGCAACAACATGTAGCCAAGCACGAACAGGGTCTCAGGTTTTTTCAGCATTCTCAGTCTTCCGTCCGGCGCCACGTGGCAATCCGGTAGTTGGTGCCGTTCTTGGAGGTGAGCCAGCCTTCTGCGGGCCGCGTCGACTCAAGATCCCAGGCCTCGCCGAACTCCGGCGCGAAAGTGTCGCCGTCGATGTCGGCATCGATGACCGTGACGATGGCGACATTCGCGATGTCCATGGACTGCCGGTAAATTTCGCCGCCACCAATGATCCAGACGTTCTGGCCGCCAGGTGCGAACTGGGACTCGAGCAGGGCGGCGTCAAGGGAGGAGACGACGACGGCGCCAGTTGCGTCGGGCGAGTCCGACCAGCCCTGTTGCCGGGTCACCACAATATTGGTGCGGCCGGGCAAGGGCCGGTACTTCGCGGGGAACGACTCCCAGGTTTTGCGGCCCATGATGACCGGATGCCCTGTTGTCAGCGCGCTGAAGTGCTTCAGATCTTCAGGGACGTGCCAGGGCATGGTCCCGCCCTTGCCGATCACGCCGCTGGCTGTTTGCGCCCACACAAGGCCGATGCCGGTCATCGCTTCCGCGGCCTCCTTGGAGGAAGGTGTCTCCGGAGGGGGATTTTCCTGGGTGCTCATACCGCCACTGGCGCCTTGATGGAAGGATGGTGGCGGTACCCGACTACCTCGAAGTCCTCGAAGGTGTAGTCGAAGATTGAGTCCGGCTTGCGGTTGAAGCGCAGTTTCGGATACTCGTAGGGCTCCCGGGAGAGTTGCTCCGTGACTTGCTCCACGTGGTTGTCATAGACGTGGACGTCCCCTCCGGTCCAGACGAAGTCGCCGGGCTCAAGATCGAGCTGCTGGGCAACCATGCAGGTCAACAGGGCATAAGAGGCGATGTTGAAGGGGACGCCGAGGAACATGTCTGCCGAGCGCTGGTACAGCTGGCAGGACAGCTTGCCGTCGGCGACGTAGAACTGGAAGAACGCGTGGCATGGGGGCAAGGCCATGTCCTTGATTTCGGAAACATTCCAGGCCGAGACGATGTGACGGCGGGAATCCGGGTTGGCTGCGAGGCCCTTCATGAGTTCGGCGATCTGGTCAATGTGTCCGCCATCGGGGGTCGGCCAGCTGCGCCACTGCACGCCGTAGACCGGGCCGAGTTCGCCGTCGGCGTCTGCCCATTCATCCCAAATGGTGACGCCTTGTTCCTGGAGCCACTTGACGTTGGATTCACCGCGGAGGAACCACAGAAGCTCCAGCGCGAGCGATTTGAAGTGCACACGCTTGGTGGTCATGAGCGGGAAACCCTGGCTCAGATCGAAGCGCAGCTGGCGGCCGAAAACGCTCCGCGTGCCGGTGCCCGTGCGGTCCGACTTGTGCGTGCCGTTGGCCATGACATCGCGCAGGAGGTCTTCATATGGGGTTGGGATGCTCACGCACCCAGCTTACTGGAGTCAGTCGTCGAAGGGCTTGATCTGCTCCACGGCCACCACGCGCTGGCCGTTTCCCCGGGCCACGTGGCACACGATCATCTCGCCAGGGGCCAGGTAGGGGTCCTGGGCAGGCAGGATCTCGTGAAGCTCCGGGCCCATGCGCTCGCCGAGCTTCTTCAAAATGGTGGGGAGTGCCGGCCTGTGGGTACACAAGGCAACCGCACGCTGCTTGTCGAACAAGCCCTCGACGACGGCTGATGTCTTCTTGGGGCTCCGCTGGTGATTGTGCTCCGTCAGGGCCTCCACAAGTTTCACTTTGGCTCCGGCCGCCTTGGCGTACGGTGCGATGGTGGATACGCACCTTGCCCACGGACTGCTCACGATCCGGAGAGGCTTCCACACGCCCAGAAGCCGCTCTACCGCCAGCGCCTGCCGCAGGCCCGTGGCCGCCAAGGGCCTGCTGCCTTCGGCCTTGGTCCAGGAAGACCGTGGCTTGGCTTTGGCATGCCGCACCAGAATCAGCGGCCATGTCTCTAGCTCACCATTCAGGTGGGTCTTCGCTAGCGCCTGGAGCGGGCTCACATCCGTGGGGTTGCTCAAGAACCGGGCGGCCTTGTCCGGCGCGGCCCACATGTAGGCGTCCACTTCCTCGCCATCCGGCTTGATGACGGAGCCGTTGACCTGTGTGGCCCAGTAGTGCACCACTTTCAGTCCCGCTGCCACGTGGTAGTGAGTGGGGGGCAATGGGATTCCGAGGGCCGCATCGAGGCCGATTTCTTCCCTGATCTCGCGGACGGCGCATTCCGGGATGGTTTCCCCGACGTCGAGTTTGCCTTTGGGCCAGGACCAATCGTCATACTTGGGCCGATGGATCAGCAGGACCTCAAGGGCCCCCTTGGTGACGCGCCAGGGAATCGCCCCTGCCGCCGTTACGTCGATGGGCTCCCCGGGATGGTCCGTCTGATCTGCAATGGGTGTATCGCTCTTCAACTTTTTCTCTGCCTACCGCCGGGCGACTGCACGTTGGCGGGACCGTGAGGCAAGCAACCAGGACTGAATGTCCAATAGCGGCGTGCCGTCTTCGGCCTGGTGGAACCTGGTCCAGTGACCTTCGTTGTTGAGATGCCAACTTGCAGTACCCGGGTCCAGGTAACGGCGCAACAGGTCCATGACCTCGGCTGTGTCTTCGCGGTTGGCGAGCTGCACCAAGGCTTCGACCCGACGGTCGAGGTTACGGTGCATCATGTCCGCGGAGCCGATGTAGACCACGGGGTCGTTGGCATTCGCGAAGGCAAACACGCGTGAGTGCTCCAGGAAGCGGCCCAGCACGGAACGAACCGTGATGTTTTCGCTTAGTCCAGGTACTCCGGGACGCAGCGAGCATATGCCACGGACAATGACATCAACCTTTACCCCGGCCTGCGACGCCCGGTAGAGGGCGTCGATGGTGGCTTCGTCCACCATGGAGTTGACCTTGATCTGGACCTTGGCGGCGATTCCTGCGCGGGCGTTGCGTATCTCAGTCTCGATCCTGTCGATCAGCCCCGACCGCACCGAGCGTGGCGCCACAAGAAGCCGCTTGAACGTGGACTTGGGAGCGTATCCGGAGAGCTGGTTGAAGAGCTTGGACAGGTCCTCGCCCACTTGCTCGTTCGAGGTCAGCAGGCCCAGGTCCTCGTAGTAACGGGCCGTGCGCGGGTGGTAGTTGCCCGTTCCGATATGGCAGTAGCGGCGCAGGCCGTCCACTTCCTGGCGGACTACCAAGGACAACTTGCAGTGAGTCTTGAGTCCCACGATGCCGTACACAACGTGCACGCCGGCCTGCTCCAACTTGCGGGCCCAGGAGATGTTGGCCTGCTCGTCGAAGCGGGCCTTGATCTCCACGAGTGCAAGGACCTGCTTGCCGGCCTCGGCGGCGTCGATCAGGGCGTCAACGATGGGCGAGTCCCCGGAGGTGCGGTACAGGGTCTGCTTGATGGCCTGGACCTTTGGGTCGGCGGCCGCCTGCTCCAGGAAGGCCTGGACCGACGTCGAGAACGAGTCGTACGGGTGGTGCAGCAGGATGTCGCGGCGGCGCATGGCCGCGAAGACGTTGGCGGCCTTGGAGGTCTCTGATTCGTTCAAGTACCGCGAGGTGTGGGGCACGTGCTTCGGGTAGTGAAGGTCGGCGCGGTCGATTCCACCGATGACCGAAAGTCCACGGAGGTCCAGGGGTGCTGGAACGGAGTAGACCTCGGACTCCTCGACGCCGAGTTCCCGCACCAGGAGCGCGCGGATGTTCGGGTTGATATCCGTGGTGACCTCGAGCCGGACGGGCGGGCCGAAGCGGCGGCGCAGCAGTTCCTTCTCAAGCGCCTGCAGGAGGTTCTCGGCGTCGTCCTCTTCAACCTCAACGTCCTCGTTGCGGGTCACGCGGAAGCTGTGGTGCTCCATGACTTCCATGCCGGGGAACAGCTTGTCCAGATGAACCGCAATAACCTCTTCGAGGGCGATGAAGCGTGCCACCCGGCCCGGGACTGCGCCGGCCCGCGGGCCGTCGATCGAGACAAGGCGGGGCAGCTGGTCCGGAACCTTGACGCGCGCGAACAGTTCCTTGTCACTCACGGGGTTGCGGACAATCACTGCCAGGTTCAGGGAAAGGCCGGAAATGTAGGGGAACGGGTGGGCGGGATCGACGGCGAGCGGGGTGAGGATCGGGAAGACCTTCTCGCCGAACATGATGCTCAAGCGGTGCTGCGCTTCGTCGTCGAGTTCGTCCCAGCGCATCAGGTGGATGTGCTCGTAGGCCAAAGCGGGGCGGATCTGCTCGGCAAACACCCGGGCGTGCCGTTCCTGCAGCTTGTGGGCGGCCTCGCCGATCTGCTCGAGGACTTCGATGGGGCTCAACCCGGCGGGGGAGGGCACCGCGAGCCCGGTTGCGATGCGGCGCTTCAGGCCGGCAACGCGCACCATGAAGAATTCATCCAGGTTTGAGGCAAAGATCGAGAGGAAGTTGACACGCTCCAGCAGGAAAAGATCCGGGTCCTCGGCGAGCTCAAGAACGCGCGAGTTGAAGGCAAGCCAGCTAAGTTCGCGATCCAGGAAACGGTCCGGGGTGATGTCGCCTTCCGGTTCCAGGGAAGGGGCAAATTCCGGAATGTCGATGCGGTCCTGAGTGGCCCGCGCCGCCGGGACTTCGGAAGAACCGAAGCGCGGAGGCAAGGTTGCGCCCTTGACCTCGGTTCTGGTTGTTCCGACCGGGTCCGGATTCATCGGGCTCTCCTTCGTTCAGCGCGGGGGTTTGCTTCAACCCTACAAGGATTCCACGTGCCGGAATCCTAGATGTCCTATCCTTTCGGATGAGCCTTGGTTCCGGCTACTTCCGGGCCAACGGTGCATACATGACGTCGACGTCCCAGCGCACGAAGCCCAGCTTCTGGTAAAGGGCAACCGCGGCGGTGTTGTCGGCGTCCACGTACAGCATCACGGAGTGAAGCTCGTGGCTCTGGAGGTACCTGATCCCGGCGACAGTGAGCGCCTTGCCAAGCCCCAAGCCTTGGGCCGCGGGCGTCACACCTACTACATAGACCTCTCCGATCGACGGATGGGGTCCTTGCCGGGGGTGAACCTTGGTCCAATGAAAGCCGAGCAATTCCCCGGCTGTGTTCACGGCGAGCAGGAAGCCTGCGGGGTCAAACCAGTCCTCAGCCATGCGGGCGTCGAGGTCGGCCCTGGTCAGGGACCCCTGCTCGGGATGATGCGCAAAAGCTGCCCTGTTGGCAGCCAGCCACGCGGACTCATCCTGCCCCGGCACAAAGGCGCGCAGCGAGACTCCCTCGGGCAGTCCGGCGTCGGGCATTTCAGCGGTGGAGGACATGAGCCGCATCTTCCACAGTTCACGCACCGGACCGTAGCCGTAGCGGGCGGCGAGGTCTGCGGCGGCCTCATGGTTCCCGTGGGACCAGGCACTCAGCCCTGAAAGCCCGCGGCCGTCGCGGAGCGCGTCCAACAGCCTGCCGGCGACTCCCTGGTTGCGGTAACTGGGGTGGACGGCCATTTCCAGGACTCCGGTCCCGTCGTCCGCTTCAACGACGACGGCGATTCCCGCCAGATCCTGGCCGCTTGCGGGATCGGACTGCTCGTCCGGGGCATACAGGGCAAGCGTGAGCAACGAGTGGTCGCCGGCGTCGGCTCCACGCAGCATGACCAAGGTTTGTTCGGACAAGGGGGGATTGCCGTCCGACTCCTCCGCGGCTGCGGCGAGAGTCTTGATGTCTCTCAACAACTCGCGATCCGAGGCGCCTTTGACGACGAGGACGGGCCAGTTCTCCGGGTGCGCAGGGCTCATGTTGCAAGGCTATACGTCCGCGGCCGGTTTGGCGGGATGGATTTTGCGGGCACTACCTCGGCCGTGTAAGGTCTATAACTCGTCCGGCTTTGAGAAGCTGGAAGCGAGGGGGATCCACCAGTGGGGTGGCCGCGATACGTTCGACCCGTATGTCCTCCACTCAAGCTGACAACCGGCGCAAGCCGGGAACAGTCGGCAAAGGAAAGGCCCGGACTCAGTGAGTCCGGGCCTTTCTTTTGCTGCGGAAACTCAGGCTTCCGTGAGTTCATCTTCTTGCAAACGGACCAGCGTCAGCCGATAACCAACGTTGCGTACCGTGCTGATCAGGTTTTCGTGGTCCACGCCCAGCTTTGCACGCAGGCGCCTCACGTGGACGTCCACGGTGCGGGTGCCTCCGTAGTAGTCGTAGCCCCATACTTCCGTGAGGAGCTGCTGACGCGTGAAGACCCTGCCCGGGTGCTGCGCCAGGTACTTCAAGAGCTCGAATTCCTTGAAGGTCAGGTTGAGCGGCTGTCCGTTCACCCGGGCCGTATAGCTTGCCTCGTCAATCACGACGCCGGCCGCGCGGATTTCGGTGTTGGTTTCCTCTTCGCCGGGGACGGCGCGCGCCATCGCCAGGCGGATCCGGGCCTCGACTTCGGCCGGACCCGCAGAATCGAGGACGATGTCATCCACGGACCATGCAGAGGAGACGGCAGCCATGCCGCCTTCAGTGAGGATCAGGATGAGGGGGGCGCTCAGGCCCGTGGCCTTGAGCAATTGGGTCAAGGAGCGGGCCCCGACAAGGTCCTTGCGGGCATCAAGGAAAACGACGTCGGTGGGATCGGTTTCGAGCAGTGCCGTCGGTTCTGCCGGGAGGATGTGGACCCGGTGGTTCAATAATTCCAAGGCAGGCAGGATGTCTACCGACGACCCGGTGCTGTTCGTCAGAAGCAGGATGTGCGACATAGTTCCTCCAATGGGCGGTCCGCGCATCATCGGGCGTCTGAACCGGGTTTCCACCGGCCGGTAGCTGCTCAAGGGGCGAGGTTCCGTTGTAACGGAAGCGTTGCAACAAGAAGCGCTGTTGACAACCGAGTATACCTAAACGCCCATGCAACGTCAGGGATTCGTGACACCTTCAACCCCTGTTTGCGACATATTTCGGCTGCATAAGGCAGGATTGGCAAGAGGTTGGTCGCTGCGTGGAGCGAAACGGCGCCCCGCGGGGTCCGCAGTGAGGGTCGAGGACACAGCGAGGTCAGGGGCACAGTGAAGTCTTGGAGTATCGGGGTGGTCGGCCTCGTGGCCCTCGCGGTTATCGTGGCCAGCACATACGGTCCCCCGGAAGGCCTGGTGGGCGTCGGAATCGCGGCGTCGGCCGCCGTCGGCATCGGATGGCCCCATTTTCTAGCGGTTCCCGCCAAAAAGACCCTGGCCGCGGTGATCGGGTTGAGCGGTGCCGCTTCAGCCGTGGCTGCCGGTTTCATCCCGGCCCCCGGCTTCCTCGACGCGACTCCCGCCTTCATCGCGGCCGGCGTGATCGCGGTGTTCGTCGTGCAACTAATCCGCGGAACGGGTCAAGCGCAGCGGCTTGAATCCACCCTCGGCAGTTGCGCAGGCGTGTTGTTGAGCTGCCTCGGAGCAGGCTGGATTGCGGGTTCACGGTTCAACGGCATCAAGGAAATGGTGCTGGTTGCCGGCCTGAGTGCCGCGGTTGCCCTTCTCGCCGGACTCTTGCGCTGGCCGGACCGGGTTGTGGCGCCTTTGGGCATCGTCGCGGCCGGATTGGTGGCTCCATTGGCCGGCCTGGTGTTCTCCAATATTTCGATTGTGCCCGCGATCGTCGTGGGTGTCGTCATCGGCTCGATCTTGGTCAGTTTCCGCCGGATGGTCACGCTGCGACTCGGCCGCCTGAACTTCCCGGCCGTCCTGGGAATGGGCGTCGCGCCCGTCTGGGCGGTTGGTGCCCTGTGCTACTTCATCGACAAACTACTCATCTACTAACGGTTAGGATGGCATCATGTCCGTACTTGCATTTGAAATCTTCTTCCTTGTCCTCCTCGGCTTGGCCAGCCTCTCGATGGCGTGGTTTGCCGGTTTTGTCGTTTACCGTCTCTTCAAGGGCCAGAAGTAGAGCTTCTGTACCTTCTGGTCCACTGAGGTAGTTGCTGTGCCCATCGAAATCCCTTCAGACCTGACACCCGAACTGGTACCCCTTTCCTGGCTCATTGGCGAGTGGGAAGGCCGGGGACGGCTTGGAAGCGGCGACGAAGACTCGGATCATTTCATCCAGCACGTCTCCTTCACGCATCACGGCCTGCCGTACCTGGAGTACCGCGCCGAAAGCTGGCTCACTGACGAGGACGGCACCAAGCTGAGGCCACTGACGGTGGAGACCGGCTTCTGGGCGCTGGAGCGGAAAATGATTGACGCCGACGGCGGTCCGGGCCTGATCCCCGCGGATATTGTCCCGGCGTTGAAGACTGCCGACGACGTCGAGGCCCACCGGAACGCTGACGGCGGGTTCGATATCTCGGTGTCGATCGCCCACCCCGGCGGTATCAGCGAGCTGTACTACGGCCAGATCAAGGGGCCGCAGATCCAGATGAGCACAGACATGGTGATGCGTGGCGGCCACTCCAAGGAATACACTGCGGCCACACGCATTTTCGGTCTGGTAGACGGCAACTTGCTGTGGCGTTGGGATGTGTCCACTCCGGGGAAGTCGCTCGAGGCCCATGCTTCGGCTTTTCTGAACAAGCTCTCCTAGGAGAGCCGGTTCGCTGGCTTCAAGTCGCATTGAGCTTCAAGGTCCACCTAAAAAGGTCCCACTGAACGTCCCGTTTCGCAGCTCGATCCAGCAAGGGAGCAGCAAGTGAACGAAGCAGCAAAACCTGCCAGCTATGACGATCTCAAGGCTGTGTTCTTCAACGGGACGCTCAAGCCATCCCCACAGGTGAGCAATACCGACGGCCTGATAGCCATCAGCCGGCGCATCATGGAGAAGCAGGGAGTCAGCACCCGCGTCATCCGCACCGTGGACCACAACGTCGCTGCCGGCGTGTATCCCGACATGCGCGAACACGGATGGGCCACGGACGAATGGCCGGAACTTTATCCGGCGGTGCTGGAAGCCGACATCGTGGTGGTGGCCGGCCCCATCTGGCTCGGCGACAACTCCTCCCAGACCAAGAAGCTCATCGAACGTCTCTACGCCCATTCGGGCCAGCTCAACAGCAAAGGCCAGTGGGCCTACTATCCAAAAGTCGGCGGCTGCCTGATTACCGGCAACGAGGACGGCATCAAACATTGCGCCATGAACGTCCTGTACAGCCTTCAGCATGTCGGCTTCACCATTCCGCCACAGGCCGATGCCGGCTGGATCGGCGCCGTCGGTCCTGGCCCAAGCTACCTCGACGAAGGCTCCGGTGGCCCGGAGAGCGACTTCACCAACCGGAACACCACGTTTATGACCTGGAACCTGCTCCACTACGCGCGGATGCTCAAGGACGTGGGCGGCATTCCCGCCTACGGCAACCTCCCGGAGGAGTGGAAAGCCGGCACACGCTTCGATTTTGAAAACCCGGAATACCGCTGAGCCCCAAGGACTTCTACTACATATGACTTACAAGAGCCCCCTATTGTCGCGCCCCGGAGCTGTAGAAGGCGGCGGCGAGGACTCCGGCGTCGCGGCCCACTACGGCGAACCCCTGCGGGAGCAGCGCGCGCTGGCCGCCGGCACCGCCGTCGTCGATCTTTCCTATCGTGGGGTTGTCACGGTCACTGGACCGGACCGTCTCAGCTGGCTCAACACGCTGTCCTCGCAGCAGTTGACCAATCTCCAGCCAGGTGTCTCAAGCGAACTGTTGCTCCTCACCATCCAGGGCCGCATTGAGTTTGACGCCCGCGTGGTGGACGACGGCGAGACCACCTGGCTGCTGGTCGAAGCCGCCGAGGCTGCCCCGCTGGCGGAGTGGCTCAACAAGATGCGATTCATGTTGCGGGTCGAAGTGGCTGATGTATCGGCCGATTGGGCCGTCGTCGGTTCAACCAAGGCGGTTGACGCCTGGTCCGGACGGCTCGTTTGGGAGGATCCGTGGCCGCATATCGGCGTCGGCGGCTATTCGTACAGCGTGGTGGAGGAAAGCTCCCATCCCGGTCTTGAACGGCCGTGGTTCGAGTACCTCATTCCCGCGGGCGAGCTTGAAGCGGCCGTCGATGGAATGGCCCTCGCTGGCTCGTTGGCTGCGGAGGCCCTTCGCATTGCCGCGTGGCGTCCCCGGCTTGGCGCGGAGACGGACGAGAAGACCATCCCGCACGAGCTCGATCTCCTGCGGACATCGGTCCATTTGAACAAAGGCTGCTACAAGGGCCAGGAAACCATCGCCCGCGTCCACAACCTGGGACACCCGCCCCGGCGGCTTGTCTTCCTGCAACTGGACGGCTCGCAGCACACCCTCCCGGCGCCGGGCAGCGTCGTATTTGCCGGGGAACGCAAGGTAGGTACGCTGACTTCCGTGGCCCAGCACTTCGAAATGGGAGCGGTGGGGCTGGCGCTCATCAAGCGGTCTGTGGATCCGCAGGAAGTGCTGACCGTCCTGGATGGTGAGGAACCCTATCCGGCCGCCCAGGAGGTAATCGTTGCGCCCGACGCCGGACAGGTGGTGGGACGCCAGACCGGATTCCTGAAGGGACCCCACCGATGAGCGAAACAACGGGCGATGAAGCCCAGACGACGGGTGTCGATGAGGAGGCGATCGCCTTGGCGCATGCGTTGCTCGATGCCGCCAGGGAGGGCAACTCCGAGCTCTTGCGCAGCTACCTCAACGCAGGTGCGCCTGCCGGAATGAGCAATGCCGCGGGTGATTCACTCCTGATGCTGGCGGCGTACCACGGCCACCCTGAGACCGTTCAGCTTCTGCTCTACCACGGTGCCGACGCGAACGCCGCGAATGACCGCGGCCAGACGCCGCTGGCGGGTGCGGTTTTCAAGGGCTATACGGAGGTAGCCCGGGTGCTCATTGACGCTGGAGCAGATCCGGACGCCGGAGTCCCCACAGCGCGCGACGCCGCCCGGATGTTTGCTCGCACCGATATTCTCGCGCTGCTTGGATAGGCCAGGGACGCCCGGATAGCAGGCCAGGGAGGGCCGCCGGGCCTCGCCCTCGCTTGGTGGCTGTCTCGTGGCGGCTGCCTTGCGGTCTAATATTCCATGTGGAATAGTTGTTGTGGAATAGTTCGCACGGAGGATGAAAAAATGGCACGAGCCGCACTGACTCCACTTGGGGTCGCTGCACTTGCCCTCCTTGTCGAGGCACCCATGCACCCTTACGAGATGTACCAGCTCCTGATGGCGCGCCACGAGGATCGCTTGGTAAAGGTGCGGCCGGGGACGCTTTACCACGCAGTGGGGCGCCTGGAAGAGAGTGGCTTTGTCGAGGCGACTGGTATTGACCGCGCCGGCAACCGGCCTGAGCGCACAACCTACCGGATCACCGGAGCTGGCCGGGAGGCGTTGACCGAGCGCCTCCAGGACATGCTGGCCGAACCCGTGAACGAATACCCGAGCTTCCCCCACGCGATAGCCGAGGCACACAACCTGCCCTCCGGCGTCGTGCTCGAACTCCTTGACCACCGGGTAGCGAACCTGCAAAACCAACTCGACTTCCTGCTTCGCGGTGAAGAAGCAGTCGCCGCCAAGGGCGTCGAGCCGAAGTTCTGGATAGATATCAAGTACCAACAGTCAATGCTGCGTACGGAAATCGACTGGATCCGCGGCTTCCAGAATGATCTCCGCAGCGGGCAGTTGCCATGGTAACTGCCCCTCCAACGCACCATCTTGCAAGAAATTCAGCACAGTCAAAGGAATCCCATGGAAAACGTAACTAAACCGTGGCCCGCACTGTGGTCCCTCGTGGTCGGGTTCTTCATGATCCTGATCGATACCACCATCGTTTCCGTGGCGAACCCGCGGATCATGGAGGGCCTCCACACCGATATCAACGCCGTCATCTGGGTGACGAGCGCTTACCTCCTCGCGTACGCGGTTCCGTTGCTGATCACCGGCAGGCTCGGTGACCGGTTCGGGCCCAAGAACCTGTACCTGATCGGCCTCGTCGTCTTCACCCTTGCTTCGCTGTGGTGCGGGCTTTCAGACGACATCGGCACGCTGATCACGGCCAGGGTGGTTCAGGGCATCGGCGCTGCCATGATGACTCCGCAAACCATGGCCGTCATCACCCGCATCTTCCCGCCGGACCGCCGTGGCGCAGCCATGGGCCTCTGGGGAGCCACCGCCGGTATGGCCATCCTCGTGGGCCCGATCCTCGGCGGCGTGCTGGTTGACGGCCTCGGCTGGCAGTGGATCTTCTTCGTCAATGTTCCCATCGGCATCGTCGCGTTCGTCCTCGTGACCCGCCTGGTCCCGAAGCTGACCACACACAGCCACAAGTTCGACGTCGTGGGTGTGCTGCTGTCCGCCGCAGGCATGTTCCTGCTGGTCTTCGGCATCCAAGAGGGCCAGAGCTACAAGTGGGGCACTGTTACCGGAACCATTACGGTGTGGGGCCTGATCATCACGGGCCTTGTTGTCCTGGCCGTGTTTGTCCTGTGGCAGTGGCTGCTTGAGCGCCGCGGCGGTGAGCCCTTGCTGCCCCTGGGACTGTTCAAGGACCGTAACTTCTCGCTGGGCAACACCACCATCATGGCGGTGGGGTTCACCATCACTGCGTTCCCGCTGCCCACCATTTTCTACTACCAGGTGGTCCGCGGACTGACTCCCACGCAGTCCGCGCTGCTCATGATCCCCATGGCCGTGATCTCCGGAGCGCTGGCGCCTTTCGTTGGCAAGCTGATCGACCGGATCAACCCGCGGTGGTTCGCCGCATTCGGCCTCGTCTGCCTGTCCGGGGCACTCTTCTGGACCTCGACGCTCTTGAAGCCGGACACTCCCATCTGGATGTTCCTGCTGCCCAGCGCCCTCCAGGGTGTGGCCAACGGTTTCATCTGGGGCCCGGTCTCCAACGCCACCACCCGCAACCTCCCGCCGCGCTCTGCGGGCGCCGGTTCCGGTGTTTTCAACACGACACGCCAGATCGGTGCGGTACTGGGGTCGGCCGCGATTGCTGCCCTGATCCAGTCCCGGCTCGCGGCCGAGCTGCCGGCGGCTCCTCCAGGTGCCGCCCCGGCCGGCGAGGGTGGATTCGCCGGGAAGTTGCCTGAATTCCTACATGGCGGCTTCTCGACGGCGATGAGCCAGTCGGTCTTGCTGCCGGCCTTCGCGATCCTGCTGGGGGCAGTAGCAGCGTTGTTGTTCGGCAAACCCAAAGCCGTCCAGGGTTGGGGCTCCCCGGCGGGTGTTCCCGAGGTCAAACCTGAGACCGTTTCGCAGGACGGCGGCCAGGGGAGCCGTTAGCCCGCGCGAGCTGGCAGCACATGCCTCAAAATTCGATTTCGCGGGCATCGTCTGCCAGTTCGCGGCAGAGAGAGGGCGCTAGCGAAGCAGCACGGAAGTCTGGATACCGCCGTCGACGAATCCAAGCCTCCGCGCCAAGGCGAGCGACCCGCGGTTGTCCAGAGCCGTTCGCCATTGCAGCGTCAGGCCGGAGGCAAGGGCCTCGTGGGCCGCGATCGAGGCGGCCAAAGTCCCCAGCCCTTGCCGGCGCAATTCCGGCGGCACCAGGACGCCCATATCCGCGAGGATCCCCTGCCATTCGGCGTAGGCTCCGCAAGCCACGGGTTGGCGGCCCGGATCGTTGCCATCCATCACCGTGAAATGGTGCTCCATCCTTGAAAGGTGGACTTCATTGACGTCGTCCGGAGGGCATCTGCCCTCCAAATCGATCGCCTCGGGATGGCCGTGGGACACAGTGACCTCGCCTCCGGGTTGGAAGAGGGGAAGGTCGTCGGCGAAGAGCAACGCGGATGTTCCGAGGCCATGGCCCCCGTGCTCGCGGCTGAGTCGCAACAACGCGGAATGCTCGCTCAGCTGATCGTCCGAGAGCTCGACGGCGGCAGCCACCGCCCATGCCGGAGCCACCAGGGCGGAGCGGCCAAAGAGCCGCACGAAGGTGATGGATTCAGCGTCCTCGTCTTCCCGGACCAACCGCTCCCCGAGGCGGGCCGCAGGTGAGCCAGGGACGAAACTGAAGGCTTCGTCGTCGAACCCTAAATGCCGGGCCCAGGCCAGCAGCACAATTTCGGCCGATCCCGCATCAAGTTCCATGACATCGAGTCTAGGCAGTTCCACGAAAAGGAAAGGGCAGCAGGCGCCGCCTGCTGCCCTTTTCCGGATCCGGCCTAGCCGAACAGGACCGCGGCTTCGTCGTAGCGGTTCTGCGGAACGGTCTTGAGCCTGCCCAGGGCAGCTTCGAAGCCCACGTGCTCGATGTCCGTGCCTTTCAGGGCCACCATGGTTCCCCAGCGCCCTTCCACCACGGAATCAATGGCGGCCATGCCCAAACGGGTGGCCAGGACGCGGTCAAACGCCGACGGGACGCCGCCGCGCTGGATGTGGCCCAGGATCGTGGCGCGGGTTTCGATCCCGGTCCGGGCTTCGATTTCCGGAGCCAGCTGGTCCGCGATGCCGCCCAGGCGGGGCCGGCCGAAAGTATCGAGCCCGCGCTCGGAGTGCGGGGCTTCCATGTGGTCGGGGACAAAGCCTTCGGCAACAACAATCAAGGGTGCGCGGCCACGGTCGTGGGCCTCCTGGACCCACTCGGTGATCTGCTCGATGCTGACCTTCTGTTCGGGGATCAGGATGGCGTGCGCGCCGGCAGCCATGCCCGCGTGCAGGGCGATCCAGCCCACGTGGCGGCCCATGACCTCGGCAATCATGCAGCGGTGGTGCGATTCTCCGGTGGTGCGCAACCGGTCGATGGCCTCGGTGGCGATCTGGACTGCGGTATCGAAACCGAAGGTGTAGTCGGTGGCGTCGAGGTCGTTGTCCACGGTCTTGGGAACACCAACGATTTTCAACCCGGCGTCGGTG
This sequence comes from Arthrobacter sp. MMS18-M83, assembly GCF_026683955.1. Taxonomy (NCBI): domain Bacteria; kingdom Bacillati; phylum Actinomycetota; class Actinomycetes; order Micrococcales; family Micrococcaceae; genus Arthrobacter; species Arthrobacter sp. MMS18-M83. The sequence continues at coordinate 3,524,590 of NZ_CP113343.1, forward strand.
AGGCGTTTGGCGGCAGCCAAGGTGCCTTCGCCGCCGATGGCAATGATGGCGTCGATGCCGAGGCGGTCCATGTGGGCCTTGATGACATCCGGCCCGCCGCCGTTTTCGAACGGGTTGGTGCGGGACGTGCCGAGGATGGTTCCACCCTGCTTGGCGATACCGCGGACCATGGTGCGGGGAATGTCGATGACATCGCCCTCCACGACGCCTCGCCAACCGTCCCGGAAACCGACGAATTCCTGGCCGTGAATGGCAATCCCCTTGAGGACGGCGCCACGGATAACCGCGTTGAGTCCGGGGCAGTCGCCACCGCTGGTAAGGATTCCAATTTTCATGAAGGCTCAAATCCTGGCTAGGAGGTATACGTGTAGAGCGCCACGCTGAGCTCACAACGATTGTAGGCGGCAATGTGGGGTGGGACACAAACCATGACCGGCGCCTGGGATGAGACTTTTGAAACAGCATGGAAATCTCGCCCGAGAGCCGAGCTTAAGTACCGGGTAAAAGACCAGCGCCTCGCCGGGGTGGCGGAGCGCTGGTTTGAACCCGCCTAGCCCAGTGAATCCCCTGGGCCGGGCTGGTCTATTTCTTGCCTTGCGAACGTTGGTTGAGGAACGTTTCCAGCGCAATGACGCCGCCCTGGTTGGGAAGCAGTAGCCACGCCACCACGTAGATCACCACGGCGGGCCCCGGTAGAAGGCAGAAGAGCAGGTAGGCTACGCGGACGTAGGCCACGTCCACATTCAGTTTGGCGGCAATGCCGCCGCAAACCCCTCCGAGCCAACGCTGTGGACCGCGCTTCAGGCCGATGCCCCGTACGATGCTGAAGAACTTGTTCATGGCTAGAGCCTTCCCTGTTGTGGCCGCTTTGTCACGTGTTGGTTGCTACTGATGGTCGGTATCGGCGGCCCTTGAGCCCGGGCCGGACCCGTTGCCCTTTCGCGAGCGGGCCGACAAAATGCCGCCGATCACGAGTGCCGCGCCAGCCCCGATCATGAGCCCAATCAGCACATAGTTGCCGTTCAGGGCCACGAGTCCGAGCTTCGAAATGATGATCAAGGCTGCGAGTGCCAGGACGATCAGTCCCCAGACCACGGTGCCAACCCTGGCGCCGGCAGCTTGCGCTACGGGCTCGGATGCTGACGGGCCGGTTTCAAATGCCCGCGTAGGTTCGTGCGCGCTCATGTCAGTTTCCTTCCTGGACGGTGACGTTACTGAAGGTGCCGTTGAGCTTGACGACCAGCTTGGCGCCGGGCTTGTCAGTGTTGAAGCTGTCCCGGGTACCACCGTTGCTTTGGGTGACGGCGCTGCCGTCCTGCTTGAGGTTTGCGAAGGTCATGTCCGCTTGGACCTCCACCGGCACGTTCGCCGGGATGAGGAGTTTTATGTTGCTGGCAGTCACGTCCATCGGAACCACGACGTCGGAGCCCATCGGCGCGCTGAGGTTTAGCTTGGTCAAGTCAACGGTCCCATTGGCTCCCGTAATGTCGAAGCCTTTGCGGGCATCGTCGATGCTCACGGGATTCCACTGTCCATTCTGGAGACGGAAGTGGTCGGCATTGGGTGCGATATTGAAGATGCCCCCGATCACCAGCGCCGCAATGGCAAGGAATCCGAGCAGCCCCGACGTGCGGCCTCGAAGCCCGGCTACCAGGATGCCGAGGCCGAGGACTCCGGCGCCCGTGGCCCAAATTACCGCGTTGGCGGCATCGCCGAGGTGGATGACGTTGCCGGCGTCGAGCAGCTTGAGCGTGCCTCCGGCCAGGAGGGCCGCCCCCGCGGAGACGGCTATGATGGCCGCGCCCGGTCCCTGCCGCTTCGGCCGCTGGGGCCGGCTGGATCCGCCACCCGGCGGGTAGGGTCCGGAAGGATTGAAGGGGCCAGAAGGAGTAGCGGGTCCGCCGGTCCCGTAGGCGCCGGTCCCGTAACTGCCAGCCCCGTACTGTCCGGTGTTGGGGGGCGCGGAATAACCAGCGCCCGACGGCGGCACTGTGCCCGACGCCGATACAGCGCCGTGCGCGTGCATGCCGCTTTCATATGAGGTGCCCTGCGCTGCGCCGTAGGCGCCGCCTGGGGTGCCCGGAGCAGGGGCATAGTGTTGGGTTCCCATGGTTCGTCCTCCGTTGCGGGATTTGCTGCGCTGGACCAGGAAGTAGATCAGGTAGATGACGCCGCCTACCCAGAACAGCGTCCAGAAGAGCCCCGGAAGGCCGTTCCAACCCCATCCCCAGAATCCGCGGCCGAGGCCTGGCAATCCGATGATGGTGGTGATCAAGGCGCCGGTCATGCCTCCAGACCACCGGCCTGCCCCTGCTTCCTGGGCGTGGATGCGGCCATCGGGTTCGGGCAGGAGGGCCCAGGCGATGCCGTAGAGCAGGATGCCGATACCGGCGAAGACGGTCAGGACGATGAAGATGCCGCGGACGATCAAGGGATCGATGCCGAAGCGGTGGGCGATGCCGCTGGCCACGCCGCCCATCCACCGGTCCTGGCCGCGGCTGATGCCCTGGCTTCGGATCCAGGTGAAAAAGTTCTGTGGGGGAGCGGGCAATGCGTAGTACGGTGCGCCGCTGCCGCTGCCATCGGCGCTGCCGGCGCTTGGCCGGACGGGTTCTTCCGGCGAGCCGGTTTCCCGGGCTTGCCTGGATTCCTCGGGTTGCCCGAGATCCGCGGGGTGTGCGGATTCCTCTGGATTCATGCTGTTCGGATTCATACTTCGATCTTGCCGTCCGGCGACCGTCCCGTTCTATTGGGGGATACCCTGAACGTTCCCTGAGTGGCCCCCTGAGATGCCCTGCTTCCAGCGTCGAAGGCCTTGATCCGTGTTTGGATGGATTCATGACAATCGCCACCCAACGCCCGCCGCTGGTCCGCAGCAGCGACCGCATCATTGCGGGCGTGTGCGGCGGGCTGGCCGACCACTTGGGCTGGCCCGTGAAGTACGTCCGGCTCGGGATGGTCCTTGCTTCGTGTGCCGGCGGTGCCGGTCTGGCTTTCTACGCTTGGCTTTGGGTCATGGTGCCTACGGCCGATGAGAGCGCCCGCCGCAATAGCCGCCGCCCGGCGTCGCCCATTGCTCCCGCGGTGAGCATGCCTCCGTTCGCTGGCCCTGACCCAGCCGCAGGGGCAGCGCCAGCTCCCAATTGGACTCCGGCTGCTTGGGCTCCGGAGGTCCCCGACGGTGTCGTCGGAAGGGCGCCCGACGTCGGCGCGCAGCCGCCACCGCAGTCCAGCACTGCTCCCGTCTTCGCTTCCTGGTTCAGGGTTCGGCGCATCCAGTACGGGAAAGAGATCCTGCTGGGGGCAGGTCTCCTTCTCGTGGCTGCGATCCTCATCGCCCGGCAGTTCGGCGTCGAGGTTCCCCTCGGCACCCTGATCCCGGCTGCAGCCATTCTTGGTGGCGCGGCGATCGCGTGGATGCAACTGGATGAGACGCGCAGGGCCGGACTGGTGGACAAGACGAAGGCGGACCAAGCCGGCGGGTGGGTCCGCCTCGCTGCAGGACTCGCGCTGGTGGTTGCTGGAGTTTTGGTGATGGTGTCCGGTTCCGGCTCGTGGGAGCAGACATGGCTCGCGTTGCTGGCTTCTATCGCGGTGTTGGGTGGCGTCGCCCTGGTGCTGCTGCCGTGGGGACTGAAGTTCTGGAAGGACCTTGAAACCGAGCGTGCAGGACGCGTGCGCGAGACCGAGCGGGCCGAGATTGCGGCCCATCTGCACGACTCGGTGCTGCAGACGCTTGCGTTGATCCAGCGTCGCGCCGGTTCCGAGCAAGACGTGATCCGCCTGGCACGTGCCCAGGAGCGTGAACTGCGCACGTGGCTGTATCGGGACGCCGCCAAGGATTCGGGACTCCTGGCAGAGCGGATTGCTGCGGCCGCGGCCGAGGTGGAGGACGCGCATGGGCACGCGGTGGACGTCGTCAGCGTAGGGGACGCGGCCATGACGGACAGGCACGAAGCGCTCGTCCTGGCGGCCCGCGAGGCCATGCACAATGCGGCCCGGCATGGCGGCGGAGCCGTGTCCGTCTATCTCGAGAGCTCGGACACAGGCAGCGAGGTTTTTGTGAGGGATCGAGGTCCGGGCTTTGACCCGGATACCGTGCCGGAAGACCGGCTTGGCGTCAAAGAATCAATCATCGGCCGGATGAAACGTCACGGAGGTACCGCAGTCATCAGCAGCGGCTCAGAGGGTACCGAGGTCCGCCTGAAGCTGCCCGTTGAGTACGACGACAAAGCAGAGAACCGAAACGGAGAGACCAAATCATGAGCGCCCTATCAGAGCAAGTAGCGCGGACGGTCCGGGTGGTGATCGTGGACGATCATGCCATTTTCCGTTCCGGGCTGAAGGCCGACCTCGATTCCAGGATCGACGTCGTGGGCGAAGCCGGAACGGTGGAACAAGCCATCGCCGTGATTGCCGAGGTCCGCCCGGAAGTCGTCCTTCTTGACGTTCACTTGCCGGGCGGCCTAGGCGGTGGCGGGCGGGAGGTCATTAGCGCGTCCGCCCCGTTGCGGGGGAGTACCAGTTTCCTGGCCCTGAGCGTGTCCGACGCCGCCGAGGACGTCGTGGCCGTCATTCGGGCCGGCGCCCGGGGCTATGTCACCAAGACCATTTCCGGCCCGGAGATCTCCAATGCAGTAATCCGCGTGGCCGACGGCGACGCCGTGTTCTCGCCGCGCCTGGCAGGTTTTGTGTTGGACGCGTTCGGGACCTCACCTGCGGAGATCGCCGACGACGAACTGGACCGCCTCTCCGCCAGGGAACTGGAAGTCATGCGCCTCATCGCGCGAGGCTACAGCTACAAGGAGGTTGCCAAGGAATTGTTCATTTCGATCAAGACCGTCGAAACCCATGTCTCCGCGGTGTTGCGCAAGCTCCAGCTCTCCAGCCGCCACGAACTGACGAAATGGGCCGCCGAGCGCCGCCTCCTCTGACGCTCGCTTAACCCCAAACGCTCGCTCACCTGTGGTGCCTTAAACCCAAACGCTCGCTCACCTGTGGTGCCTTAAACCCAAACGCTCGCTCACCTGTGGTGCCTTAAACCCAAACGCTCGCTCACCTGTGGTGCCTTAAACCCAAACGCTCGCTCACCTTTATCTCAAGGTGAGCGAGCGTTTGTGCAAGCGAAAGGCTACTTGGCCTGGCCGAGGAACTCCTGCAGGCGTCGAACGCCCTCGGCGAGGTCCTCGTCACCCAGGGCGTAGGACAAGCGCACATAACCTGAGGGACCGAAAGCCTCGCCCGGAACGACTGCGACCTCAACTTCGTCGAGGATCAGCGACGCAAGCTCAGCAGACGTTGACGGACGGACGGGACCGTTCGACGTAGGGAACTCCTTCCCCAGCAGCCCGCGGACGTCGGCGTACACGTAGAAGGCGCCGGCCGGCGTCGGGCATTCCACACCCTCGATCGCGTTCAGTCCAGCGACAATCGCCTTGCGGCGGCGGTCAAAGGCAACCTTCATCTCGTCGACGGCGGTCAGCGGACCGGAGACCGCGGCCAGGGCCGCGATCTGCATGATGTTCGAAACGTTAGACGTCGAGTGCGACTGGAGGTTGGTGGCGGCCTTGATGACATCGGCCGGACCGATCATCCATCCGACGCGCCATCCGGTCATCGCATAAGTCTTGGCCACACCGTTGAGGATGACCACCTTGTCGCCGAGCTCGGGGGCGGCGGTGGCAATCGAGGTGAAGGGCACGCCGTCGTAGGTCAGGTGCTCATAGATTTCGTCGGTGACGACCCAGAGGCCCTTGGCCGCTGCCCATTTTCCGATCTCTGCGACCTGTTCGGCGCTGTAGACGGCACCGGTGGGGTTGGACGGGGAGACGAAAAGCAGGATCTTCGTCTTGTCCGTGACCGCGGCCTCAAGCTGCTCCACGGTGACGAGGTAACCCTGCTCCGGGCCGGCGAAGACCTCAACAGGCACGCCTCCGGCCAAGCGGATTGCCTCCGGGTAGGTGGTCCAGAAAGGCGTGGGGATGATGACTTCGTCGCCCGGGTCAACAAGTGTGGCGAAGGTGTTGTACACAGCCTGTTTGCCGCCATTGGTGACCATCACCTGGGAAGCGTCGACTTTGTAACCGGAATCGCGGAACGTCTTGTCCGCAATGGCCTGCTTCAGTTCCGGCAGACCAGCTGCGGGGGAATAGCGGTGGTACTTCGGTTGGGCGGCGGCTTCGACGGCGGCCTTCACGATGTAGTCAGGTGTCGGGAAGTCGGGCTCCCCGGCGCCGAAGCCAATCACGGGACGACCCGCTGCCTTGAGCGCCTTGGCCTTGGCGTCAACGGCAAGGGTGGCGGATTCGGCGATGGCGGAAATTCGCTGTGAAATGCGGGCGGCAGGTATTCCGGCAGACATTAAAGCACCGTTCTTCGCTGGCAGCTCATGAGCTGGATGGTGGGATTCGACGGAATCTACTTTATGCTGTTCTGCGGAGCTATCGGGCTAACACCGGGAAAGTGACAGTTGAGGCTGATCACACGAGCGGGACGGGCCGAACACTCCGGAAAAGACCCGGTTCGACTATCGCGACGTTGTTGCGTAGACTGGTTCACCGGTGTTGAAAAACATCACAATGGTTCGCGCCCCAGACTGGGTCCGGAATCTCCTGTTCCCAGGGGGTCCTCGGCTTTGATGGACTGCGGCCAAAATATGGATTCGTTCCATAGGGTAGTGGCGCAATTGGTAGCGCAGCGGTCTCCAAAACCGCAGGTTGCAGGTTCGAGTCCTGTCTGCCCTGCGCAGGCTGTTCCGGGGTTCACCCGGAACATGCGCAGCAACCATGGCTCTGATCAGAGTCGGGTCAACGACGTTTGCATAGATGAGTGAGGATCAGGTGACCGAAACAGCTGCGAGCAGCTCGAAGGGCCGCCCTGCCAAGAAGTCCGATTCTGGCCTCTTCGCTCGAATTGCACTTTTTGTCCGCCAGGTAATTGGTGAACTCAAGAAGGTCGTTGCCCCCACCCGTAAGGAACTGGTCAACTACACGCTCGTGGTGCTCGTGTTCGTGGCCATCATGATGCTTGTGGTCACCATCCTGGACCTGGCTTTCGGTACGGGAATCAAATGGGTTTTCGGCGCTACTGGCACCACGAACCACTAAGCGGATCAGTCCGTAAACCGCGTGGAATCCCCGGAAAATCAAGGGATTTCACAGGGTTTGCGGAATTGAGCCATTTAAATAGGCATGTTAGGCAATGAGGAAGCAGGAGACCAAGTGTCTGAGCAGGAGCTCGAGGTAACTGAGACTGAGCTGGATGGGCCGGCTGAAAGTACGGACCACGCCGCGGCTGACGCCACGGAAGGGTCCGAGGTCGATTCTGCTGCGCCCGAAACTGCCGACGTCGACGACGCCGACCAGGATGACGCCGACGCCCTGGCCGCCGCTGCAGCTGTAGCGCCCGCCGACCCCGCTGACGAGTTCAAGGCCAAGCTTCGCCGCCAGGAAGGTGACTGGTACGTCATCCACTCCTACGCCGGCTACGAAAACCGCGTCAAGGCCAACCTTGAGACCCGAATCCAGACCCTGGACATGGAAGATTACATCTTCGAAATCCAGGTGCCCATGGAGGAAGTGGTCGAGATCAAGAACGCCCAGCGCAAGATCATCAACCGCGTGCGCATTCCGGGTTACGTCCTCGTCCGCATGGACCTGACTGACGCATCCTGGGGCGCCGTTCGCCACACCCCGGGTGTCACCGGCTTCGTGGGTAACGCCCACAACCCCGTCCCTCTTCGCCTCGACGAGGTCTTCTCCATGCTGGCTCCGGTCTTCGAAGAGCAGCAGGCCGAGAAGGGCAAGCCGGTCAACAAGCAGCACCAGACCCCGGTCGACATCGACTTCGAGGTCGGAGAGTCGGTCATCGTCAAGGAAGGTCCGTTCGAGACCCTTCCCGCAACGATCTCCGAGATCAAGATGGATTCCCAGACGCTTGTGGTTCTGGTGTCTATCTTCGAACGCGAAACCCCGGTGACGCTCGCATTCAACCAGGTCTCCAAGATCTAGTTGATCCCAGAATTTCGCCCCGCGGTTGCCGGCTTAGCAGCCGCGGAGCGGTCGGTCGCCTTGCCATGGCGGCCACAAACCTGAGGCACGCTCCTGTGTCCTAGGAAGTTATTGAGAGAAGGACCTACATTGGCTCCCAAGAAGAAGGTCACCGGCCTCATCAAGCTGCAGATCCAGGCAGGCGCCGCCAACCCGGCCCCGCCGATCGGTCCTGCGCTTGGCCAGCACGGTGTCAACATCATGGAATTCTGCAAGGCGTACAACGCCGCAACGGAAGCCCAGCGCGGAAACGTTATCCCGGTTGAAATCACGGTCTACGAAGACCGCTCCTTCACCTTCATCACCAAGACCCCGCCGGCTGCAGAGCTCATCAAGAAGGCTGCAGGCGTTGCCAAGGGTTCGCCCACGCCGCACACCGTCAAGGTTGCCAAGCTGACCCAGGCACAGGTTAACGAGATCGCCACCACCAAGATGGAAGACCTCAACGCCACCAGCCTTGAGGGCGCTGCCAAGATAATTGCCGGCACCGCACGCTCCATGGGCATCACCGTCGAAGGCTAATACCAGCCTTCAACCGCCGGGAAACCGGCACCATTGAAATATTGAAAATGTTGGAGATCCACGCCGGATTTCCAACTGTGGCAGGGCCCAGCGCGGTCCGCAGACCACAACTGCACAAGGAGAATAAGCAGCATGGCAAAGCGCAGCAAAGCATATGAGGCAGCCGTAGCCAAGATCGAGGCAGACAAGTTCTACGCCCCGTTCGAGGCCATCAAGCTCGCCAAGGACACCAACCCGTCCAAGTTCGACGCCACCGTTGAGGTTGCTTTCCGTTTGGGCGTCGACCCGCGTAAGGCCGACCAGATGGTCCGCGGCACTGTCAACCTGCCGCACGGCACGGGAAAGACTGCCCGGGTCCTGGTTTTCGCGACGGGCGACAAGGCCGAAGCAGCAATCGCTGCAGGCGCCGACTTCGTTGGTTCCGATGACCTGATCGAAAAGATCGCAGCCGGCTGGACCGACTTCGACGCCGCAGTGGCAACCCCTGACCTCATGGGCAAGGTTGGCCGCCTCGGTAAGGTCCTCGGCCCGCGTAACCTCATGCCGAACCCGAAGACCGGTACCGTGACCGCAGACGTCACCAAGGCTGTCAACGACATCAAGGGCGGCAAGATCGACTTCCGCGTCGACAAGCACTCGAACCTGCACTTCATCATCGGCAAGGTTTCCTTTGACGAGCTGAAGCTGGCCGAGAACTACGCAGCTGCTCTGGAAGAGGTGCTTCGCCTGAAGCCGTCCGCTTCCAAGGGCCGCTACATCCAGAAGGCTACCGTCGCCACCACGTTCGGCCCGGGCATCTCCGTTGACCCGAACGTCACCAAGGTTCTCACCGAGGCGTAAGCCACAGGGAGCATCGACTCTGAATGGACCGTCCGGCCTCGCGCCGGGCGGTCCTTTGTTTGTCCGCTTGCGGAGCCGCCTTCGCGGCATGGTGAAGCGTACGACGGCGGCCCGCACCTCCCGGCGTCGGGCACCTCGAGCGGTGAGGCACCTCCCGGCGTCGGGCACCTATCGCGGCTGGCGGCCGCTGATTAGGCTGAGGACATGACAGGCCTGCTTCCGGACTTCAGCATCTATGAGTTCCATCTGCCGGAGTCCCTGGAAGGGCGGGACGGCGAGGAGTTCCGTGAACTCTCGGCCGCGATGGACGCAATGGTGCTGGAAATTTGGGGAAACTTGGACAGGGCATCGTCGGCGCCCGTCCGGCTTTCTGGATGGCGCGACACCCCCTACGAGGTATCCAGGAACTTTCTTGCGCGGGTTGACGGAGGCATCGTTGGCTACGCTTCCTGCCACGTTCCGGTCAAAGACAACGTCGGCACGGCATGGCTACATGTAGATGTCCTGCAGAGATACCGCCGGCGTGGAATCGGAACCGCCTTGCTCCGCACCGTGGAGGAAGTCGCGAAGGCACAGGGAAGGCATGTCTTGCAGGCGCACACCGAACACCCCGTCGCCTTCGAAGGGGCCGGTCGGCTTGATCCTGCCGCGGGAGCCGGGGGAGTGCCCGGAGATGGTCCGGGCGTCGCGTTCTGCCTCAAGAACGGATACAGACTGGAACAGACAAGTAGGTTCAGCAGACTGGAAATGGACCACGACGCGGAGTGGGCGAACCTTGAGTTCATGGCGCATTCCAAAGCGGATGCCGCATACGGGGTCCTTGGCTGGACGAACCGTTGCCCCGGCGAATACGTGGAGCAGATGGCGGTTCTCATGGGCCGGATGAGCACGGATACTCCCGCGGGAGGCCTTGAGATTGAGGCAGAGGCTTGGGACGCGACACGCGTCAGGCAACTTGAGGACACTACCCTTGCCGAGGGCCGGACCGCCCTTGTGGCAGCTGCACAACATCGCCCAACGGGTGAACTCGCCGCTTACACCGTGATTTACCTCGATCCTGCGAAGCCGTGGATGGCCGATCAGGACGACACCTTGGTGGCAAGTCCGCACCGAGGCCACGGATTGGGGATGCTCGTGAAATTGGCGAACCTGAGGCGACTGCAAGCAGAATATCCGGCTGTCCAACGCGTCATGACTTTTAACGCCGAGGAAAACGAACATATGCTGGCCATCAACGTAAAGCTCGGCTTCCGACCGGTGGGATACGACGGCGAATGGCAAAAGAGGACCAAATGACGAGCACGGTGGAGATCGGCCAACTCTGGATCCCGGATTCCCTTGACGCCGATGACGCGAAGGATTTCCTCGCCGCCGTGGAAGTCAGCCGCAAAGTCCGGATGCAGATCTGGGGGAGTGACGACCTCGCATACACGCCGTTGGAGAAACTGCTCGAACTGGCAGATCCATACGAACGCCAGGTCATTCTTGTGGCCCGCCTCGACGGCCGCATCGTCGGCACCGTCGACATAGCGCTCCCGCTTGCCGACAACATGGACCTGGCGGAATTCACCCTCGATATCCTCCCGGAGTTCCAACGCAGGGGCGTGGGGCGGCAGCTTCTGGAGGCCGCCGAACATTTCGCCAAGAGCGAGGGCAGGACGATGATCATGGTGGACACCAACCACCCTGCCGCGTCCCTGCACGGGGGTGCCGACGAACAATTAGTGCCGGGCAGTGGCCTCGGGTTCGTCCCCCTGGCCAGCCGCGAGGTCGATTTCGCCCGGCGTACCGGCTACACCCTCCAGCACATCGAACAGTTCAGTTCCTGCGCCCTGCCGCTGGACTCGAAGCTCGTCGCCGAGCTCGAGGCCGAAGCGGAGGATGCGAATGCCGGCCGGTACCGCGTCCACCACTGGACGGACCGTTGCCCGGAGCAATGGCTCGAGGCCGTGGCCGCGCTCGAGAACGCTGCCGGCGAAGTTGTGTCGGAGGGCGGCGAGACCGCTGAGGCTGAGCAGCAGCAGTTAGTGTTCGACGCCGGAGTCCTGCGTCAGGCGGAAGACGCCGCCGTCGCGCAGGGGCGCCGAACGGTGGTCACCGCCGTCGAGCACGTCGCCAGTGGGCGCATCGTTGGACTCACTACCATTGGCGTTCTGGCGCAACGCCAGGATGTCGTCTTCCAAGACGACACGATCGTCCTTCAGGAGCACCGGGGAACAAGCTCGGACTCCTGATCAAGGTCGCCAACATGCAGCGCCTTAGCGAGCAGTTTCCGGACGCTCGGGTGATCTACACCTGGAACGCCCCGGAGAATCGGTACCTGCTGACAGTGAACAAGCAATTGGGATTTACCACGGCAGGAGTTACAGGGCTGTGGCAAAAGGAGCTGCCGGACATGGGTCCTAAGGTCACTTCCTCTGAGTGAGGCGGCCTGATTTGGTGATGCACTTGCCCGTCCCGTAAGCTTGAACTACCAAAGACCGTCGGTTGATGGGAACCCACTCCTCTGTGCGCAGCTCAACACTGCAGCCACGCGCGGAAGAATCAAGTGGTTTCCCTGACGAAGGACCCTGACAAAGGGCGGCCGGCGCAGGTGAACGAAGCAAGTCTCCACGATCATGTGATCGCGTCGAGCCAAGCCCCGTGCATCTGCGCGGGGCGTTTTTAGTTGCAGCTCTTTTGAGCGGGGACCCGGAAGACCGGCTTTATTCCCCGGAAGGAGGGTTATGGCAACGCCTAGCAAGATCTCTGCAGTAGCTGAGATCACCAACGATTTCAAGGAATCGAACGCCGCTGTCCTGACCGAATACCGCGGGCTCTCTGTTGCACAGCTCAAGCAGCTGCGTGTTTCTCTCGGCCTGGACACCAAGTTCTCGGTCGTCAAGAACACCCTGACCGCCATTGCAGCCAAGGAAGCTGGTGTCGAAGCATTCGACGGTCAGCTTGCCGGCCCCACTGCAATTGCATTCATCAAGGGTGACGCGGTTGCTGCCGCCAAGAGCCTGACGGACTTTGCCAAGGTCAACAAGCAGCTTGTCATCAAGACCGGCTACTTCGAAGGCAAGGCACTGAACGCAGCAGAGGTTGCCGCACTGGCAGCCCTCGAGTCCCGTGAGCTGCAGCTCGCCAAGGTTGCAGGCATCCTCAAGGCACCTGCTGCCGCTGCTGCACGCATCATTGACGCTCTGCGCCTCAAGCTTGAAGAAGAGGGCGGCGCTGTTGCACCGGCCGCTGAAGAAGCACCGGCTGCCGAAGAGGCTCCCGCCGAGGCTGCTGCAGAAGAGGCTGCCGCTCCGGCTGAAGCCGCTGAAGCAGCAACCGAAGAGAACTAAGTTCTCCCCCATTCAAACTGCGGTGCAGTAACGGACGACGTCCGTGGCAGCACCACCTAAAGGAAGGACGCCAAACATGGCGAAGCTCAGCAACGAAGAGCTCATTGAAGCTTTCAAGGAACTGACCATCATCGAGCTCTCCGAGTTCGTCAAGCTCTTCGAAGAGACCTTCGAAGTTACTGCTGCTGCTGTTGCAGTTGCAGGCCCGGCTGCGGGCGGCGCTGGCGAAGAAGTTGAAGAGAAGACCGAATTTGATGTCATCCTCGAAGCTGCCGGCGAAAAGAAGATCGCAGTGATCAAGGAAGTTCGCGCCATCACCTCCCTCGGCCTCAAGGAAGCCAAGGACCTGGTTGACGGTGCACCGAAGGCTGTCCTCGAAGGCGCCACCAAGGAAGCCGCAGAGAAGGCCAAGGATCAGCTCGAAGCTGCAGGCGCCAGGGTTACTGTCAAGTAACTCGCCTCTTCGGGTAATTCGCTTTACCCAGGAAGCCCCGTCCGGATTCGTCCGGGCGGGGCTTCTTGCATTAAGAGCAACGCGGGGTCACTTACGTCCCACTGGGTGCTGCTGGATGGGCCGTAAGTGACCCCGCGTTGCTTATATGGGGTCGCTGATGTCGGCCACCACGGCCTGCAACGCGGCAGCGAGTTCGTCGGCCTTCACGAAAGCGCTGAATCCGTGTTCGCCGGCACCCAGGGATACCCGCCGTCCCGCGATGCTGGCGTCAGCATAGACCGGCCAAGGCTTTGAGCTTCCCAACGGAGTGATGGTGCCTCGCTCATAGCCGGTGGCCTCGAAGGCAATATCGGCGGAGGGCATGGACAGCTTGTTGACGCCGAGGAGTGCGCGCAGTTTTGGCCAAGAGATCTGGCGGTCGCCAGGAACCAGCGCGAACAGGAACGTGCCGTCCCGGTGTTTGACCACAAGGGACTTCACAATGTCCGACGGCGTGATCCCCATGATGCGGGCCGCTTCCTCAAGACTTGCGGCCGCCGCCCGTTCCACGAGCTGGACCTCCAGTCCGCGGGCGGCTGCGTCGGCCAGGAATCGCTCAGTGCCCCGCATTCATGCCTCATTTCTCAGGTGGCCGCTCCCGCTGCCGGATTCCTAGTCGCGGTACAGGAGCAGTGCTTCGCCTTGACCGCCGCCGCCACACAAGGCGACTGCCGCCTTGCCCTTGCCGCGGCGCTTCAGCTCGTGGGCCGCATGCAGGGCAAGCCGGGCCCCGGAGGCCCCGATCGGATGTCCAATAGCGATTGCCCCGCCATGGATATTGCACTTTTCCAAGGGATAGTCCAAGTCCTTCAAGGACTGCACCGCAACCGAGCCGAAGGCTTCGTTGATCTCGATGAAGTCCAGATCGGCAGTTGTCCATCCGGCGCGGTCCAAAGCCTGCCGGATGGCGTTGGACGGCTGCGAATGCAGGCTGTTGTCAGGCCCGGCCACTTGCCCGGGCTTGCCGAGGACGGCAAGATACTCGAGGCCGTTCTCCTCGGCAAAGCGGCGGCTGGTGAGCACAAGTGCGGAGGCGCCGTCGGACAGGGGAGACGAGTTGCCCGCCGTGATGGTTCCGTCGGTGGCGAAGGCGCCCTTCAAGGGGGCCAAGGTCTCGAGAGTGGTCTGGGGGCGGACGCCTTCGTCGCTTGTCAACACCAGGGGTTCGCCCTTGCGCTGTTTGATCCTGATGGGTGTGATCTCGCCGGAGAACACTCCTTGCTCTGCGGCTGCGGCGGCACGCTGGTGCGAAGCAGCGGCCACTTCATCCTGGGAGCGGCGGTCGATGCCCAGCGACAGGTTCCTGATCTCGGTGGACAAGCCCATCGACTGGCCATCAAAGGCGTCCGTGAGGCCGTCATGTGCCGCAACGTCGAGAGCCTGGATTGCCCCGTAGCTCCACCCCTGCCGTGAGCCTGGCAGCAAATGGGGAGCGCGGCTCATTGATTCCTGACCGCCAGCCACTACAACGGTGGCATCGCCGCTACGGATCATTCGCGCGGCATCGATCACGGCAGTCAGTCCGGAAAGACAGACCTTGTTGATGGTGACGGCCGGGATGTTCCATCCGATGCCGGCAGCTATGGCACTCTGCCGGGCAGGATTTTGACCGGCTCCCGCTTGCAGGACCTGTCCCATGATCACTGCGTCCACTTTGTCCGCCGTGAGTCCGCTCGCCGCGATGGCGCCTGAAATGGCGTGCGCACCGAGCTCGACGGCGGTGAGTCCAGCCAGTTGACCGTTCAACCTGCCCTGTGGGGTGCGGGTGGCGGAAAGGATGACAACGTCGTTGTTGTCCCTTTTGTCTGAAGGGGTGCTCATTTTCTCTCTTCCGATCAAGGGTGGTGAGCCTAGGCTACCGTGGCGCCCATCACCTCTCCATTCAACGATGGAGCCCCGAACAACATTCCGTACGCGGCGGCCGCATAGGTGCCTGCGGCAACCGTGCTTGCATTCGGGCGAAATGTGGGGTAGACAGGTGGGTTGATTTGCCGTATCGTAGATATTTGCGTCTTCCCTGTTAACCTTCAGCCTTCATATAGCGGTGGGCTTTACCCCTCAGCTGCGCCTTTTGATGTGCCGTTTCGAACGTGCATGCTCTTGGTCGGCCGGGGTCCCGGGTCATATAGCGGAACCGGAAAGGTACACTGCGGATTCAATCTGCAGGGTGCAAGCGGGGGAGATCTGAAAACGCCTGAAGGTCTGTGGAAGGATCCCTCTTGGTCGCCTCGAGCACCTCTAATAACGAAACCGCTAATACGGCAAGCACCGATGGTGCAACTCGCCGGCTCTCATTCGCAAAGATTCACGAACCGCTGGACGTTCCGAATCTACTCGCACTGCAGACAGACAGCTTTGACTGGCTGGTCGGAAACGAACGCTGGCAGGCGCGGGTAGCGAAGGCTGTCGAGGAAGGCGACCTGAGCGTCGCCACCACCTCTGGACTTGCCGACATCTTCGAAGAGATCTCCCCCATCGAGGACTTCCAGGCCACTATGTCCCTGAGCTTCTCCGAGCCGGAGTTCGCTGATCCGAAGTACACCATGGCCGAATGCAAAGACCGTGACGCCACTTACTCGGCACCGCTGTATGTCAAGGCCGAGTTCATGAACAACAACACGGGTGAAATCAAGCAGCAGACCGTGTTCATGGGCGACTTCCCTCTCATGACGGAGAAGGGAACGTTCGTTGTCAACGGCACCGAGCGTGTCGTCGTCTCCCAGCTGGTTCGTTCGCCGGGCGCCTACTTTGAGCGCACCGCTGACAAGACCAGTGACAAGGACATCTTCACTGCAAAGATCATCCCGTCCCGCGGTGCATGGTTCGAGCTCGAAATCGACAAGCGCGACCAGGTCGGCGTACGCCTCGACCGCAAGCGCAAGCAGTCGGTCACCGTTCTGCTGAAGGCCCTTGGTTGGACCGAAGGCCAGATCCTGGAAGAGTTCGGCCAGTACGACTCCATGCGTGCAACGCTGGAGAAGGACGCCACGGAAACCCGCGAAGACGCTCTTTTGGACATCTACCGCAAGCTGCGTCCGGGCGAGCCGCCCACCGTCGAGGCTGCCCAGTCGCTGCTGGACAACCTGTACTTCAACGCCAAGCGCTACGATCTGGCCAAGGTTGGCCGTTACAAGATCAACCGCAAGCTCGGCATCGACCGCTCCCTCGGCGACAAGGAAGCTTCGGTCCTGCACGTTGAAGACATCGTCGCCATGATCAAGTTCCTGGTCGCGCTTCACGCCGGCGAGAAGACCCTCATGGGCAAGCGCGATGGTGCAGACCACGAGCTCCGCGTCGAGATCGATGACATCGACCACTTCGGTAACCGCCGCATCCGCGCCGTTGGCGAATTGATCGAAAACCAGGTCCGCACCGGCCTGTCCCGCATGGAGCGTGTCGTCCGCGAACGCATGACCACGCAGGACGTCGAAGCCATTACGCCGCAGACCCTGATCAACATCCGCCCCGTGGTGGCAGCAATCAAGGAGTTCTTCGGAACGTCCCAGCTGTCCCAGTTCATGGACCAGAACAACCCCTTGTCGGGTCTGACCCACAAGCGCCGCCTGTCGGCCCTTGGCCCGGGTGGTCTGTCGCGTGACCGCGCCGGCATGGAAGTTCGAGACGTTCACCCGTCCCACTACGGACGTATGTGCCCCATCGAAACTCCTGAAGGCCCGAACATTGGTTTGATCGGTTCGTTGGCTTCCTACGGCCGCATCAACCCGTTCGGTTTCATCGAGACTCCGTACCGCCTGGTTTCCGAGGGCGTCGTTTCCGATGAGGTCCAGTACCTCACCGCCGACGACGAAGCCGAAGTCCTGATCGCACAGGCCAACGCGCCGCTGGATGCCGACAAGAAGTTCGCGGAAGAAACCGTGCTTGTCCGTGCCCGTGGTGGTGGAGGCGAGCCCGTTCTGGTTCCGGCTGGCGAAGTTCAGTTCATGGACGTCTCCCCGCGCCAGATGGTGTCCGTAGCTACCGCACTGATTCCGTTCCTCGAGCATGACGATGCAAACCGCGCACTCATGGGTGCCAACATGCAGCGCCAGGCTGTGCCGCTGGTCCGGTCCGAGGCTCCGTTCGTGGGTACCGGCATGGAGCGCGCTGCCGCCGTCGACGCCGGTGACGTTGTCATCGCGAAGAAGGCTGGTGTCGTCAATGAAGTTTCCGCTGACCTCGTCACCATGCTTAACGACGACGGCACGGAAACCAGCTACCGCATCAACAAGTTCGCCCGCTCCAACCAGGGCAACTGCTACAACCACCGTGTCCTGGTCAACGAAGGCCAGCGCCTCGAAGTCGGCGGCATCATCGCTGACGGCCCGGCAACGGATCAGGGTGAACTCGCCCTCGGTAAGAACCTCCTCGTGGCATTCATGTCATGGGAAGGCCACAACTTCGAGGACGCCATCATCCTGTCGCAGCGCATCGTCGCTGAGGATGTCCTTTCCTCCATCCACATCGAGGAGCACGAGATCGATGCCCGCGACACCAAGCTTGGTGCTGAGGAAATCACCCGTGACATCCCCAACGTGTCCGAGGAAGTCCTCGCAGGACTGGACGAGCGTGGCATCATCCACATCGGTGCCGAGGTTGAAGCCGGCGACATCCTGGTAGGTAAGGTCACCCCGAAGGGTGAAACCGAACTGACCCCGGAAGAGCGCTTGCTCCGTGCGATCTTCGGCGAGAAGTCCCGCGAAGTGCGTGACACCTCCCTGAAGGTTCCCCACGGCGAGTCCGGCACGGTCATCGGCGTGCGCGTCTTCGACCGCGACAACGACGACGAGCTGCCCCCGGGCGTCAACCAACTCGTCCGCGTCTACGTTGCTGCCAAGCGTAAGATCACCGACGGCGACAAGCTCGCTGGCCGCCACGGTAACAAGGGCGTCATCTCCAAGATCCTCCCGATCGAAGACATGCCGTTCCTTGCTGACGGTACCCCTGTGGACATCGTCCTGAACCCCCTGGGTGTTCCGGGCCGTATGAACGTCGGCCAGGTGCTCGAAACGCACCTCGGTTGGGTTGCCAAGACCGGTTGGAAGATCGAAGGCGAGCCGGAGTGGGTCAAGAACCTTCCGAACCTGCCTCGTGAATCCGGCCAGACCACTGTCGCCACCCCGGTGTTCGACGGTGCACGCGAAGAGGAAATCACAGGTCTGCTGGATTCCACCAACGTGACCCGTGACGGCGACCGCCTGATCGACTCCTCCGGCAAGACCCGTTTGTTCGACGGCCGCTCCGGCGAGCCGTTCCCGGACCCGGTCTCCGTGGGCTACATGTACATCCTGAAGCTCCACCACTTGGTGGACGACAAGATCCACGCGCGCTCCACCGGCCCGTACTCCATGATCACGCAGCAGCCGCTGGGTGGTAAGGCACAGTTCGGTGGCCAGCGCTTCGGTGAAATGGAAGTGTGGGCGCTCGAAGCATACGGCGCTGCCTACACCCTCCAGGAACTGCTGACGATCAAGTCGGATGACATCCACGGCCGCGTGAAGGTTTACGAAGCCATCGTCAAGGGCGAGAACATCCCCGAGCCTGGCGTTCCGGAATCCTTCAAGGTCTTGATCAAGGAAATGCAGTCGCTGTGCCTGAACGTGGAAGTTCTTTCCACGGATGGTACGACGATCGAAATGCGTGACTCTGATGACGCAGTCTTTACGGCTGCGGAAGAACTGGGCATTGATCTGTCTCGCGCAGAGCCCAGCTCCGTAGAAGAGGTCTAACAGCCGCTTTTGGCTGGCGGTGCGAACCGCCAGCCAAGGCAGCTGCCTCTTTCCGTAAATCAAGACTTCAGAATTTAGAGAACAAGAGAGAACAGGGACCATATGTCCAGCGAATCCTCCTTCGGCCTCATGCAGATCGGCCTAGCCACCGCGGAAGACATCCGCGGCTGGTCGTACGGTGAGGTCAAGAAGCCGGAAACCATCAACTACCGCACGCTCAAGCCCGAGAAGGACGGCCTCTTCTGCGAGAAGATCTTCGGCCCGTCCCGCGACTGGGAATGCTACTGCGGCAAGTACAAGCGCGTGCGCTTCAAGGGCATCATCTGTGAGCGTTGTGGCGTTGAAGTCACACGCGCCAAGGTGCGCCGCGAACGCATGGGCCACATCGAACTGGCTGCTCCCGTCACGCACATCTGGTACTTCAAGGGCGTTCCCTCCCGTTTGGGCTACCTCCTTGACCTGGCACCGAAGGACCTTGAAAAGGTCATCTACTTCGCCGCCTACATGATCACCAGCGTGGACACCGAGAGCCGTCACGCGGAACTGCCGAACCTCCAGGTTGAGCACGACCTTGAGAAGAAGCAGCTCGTCGACAACCGCGACAGCGACATCGCCACGATTGCCCGCGACCTTGAGGACGAGCTTGCCCGCCTCGAAGGTGAAGGCGCCAAGGCTGCGGACAAGAAGAAGGCCCGCGACTCCGCGGATCGTCAGATGGCCAACGTCCGCAAGCGTGCGGACGCTGAGATCGAGCGTCTCGAGCAGGTCTGGGACCGCTTCAAGAACCTCAAGGTCGCAGACCTCGAAGGTGACGAAGGACTGTACCGCGAACTGCGCGACCGCTACGGCATGTACTTCGAAGGCTCCATGGGTGCCGAAGCCATCAAGAAGCGTCTTGAGAACTTCGACATGCAGGCAGAGTCCGAGTCCTTGCGCGACACCATCCAGAACGGCAAGGGCCAGCGCAAGACCCGTGCCCTCAAGCGCCTGAAGGTTGTCAATGCGTTCCTGACCACCAGCAACAGCCCGCTTGGCATGGTGCTGGACGCTGTCCCGGTGATCCCGCCGGAACTGCGCCCGATGGTCCAGCTGGACGGTGGCCGCTTCGCGACCTCCGACCTCAACGACCTCTACCGCCGCGTGATCAACCGCAACAACCGACTCAAGCGATTGCTTGACCTCGGTGCTCCGGAGATCATCGTCAACAACGAGAAGCGCATGCTTCAGGAAGCTGTTGACAGTCTCTTCGACAACGGCCGTCGTGGCCGCCCGGTCACGGGTCCGGGCAACCGTCCGCTGAAGTCCCTGAGCGACATGCTCAAGGGCAAGCAGGGCCGTTTCCGCCAGAACCTGCTCGGCAAGCGCGTCGACTACTCAGGCCGTTCGGTCATCGTCGTCGGCCCGCAGCTGAAGCTGCACCAGTGTGGTCTGCCCAAGCAGATGGCCCTGGAGCTCTTCAAGCCGTTCGTGATGAAGCGACTGGTTGACCTCAACCACGCGCAGAACATCAAGTCGGCAAAGCGCATGGTCGAGCGTTACCGCCCGCAGGTCTGGGACGTGCTGGAAGAGATCATCACCGAACACCCGGTGCTGCTCAACCGTGCACCTACCCTGCACCGCCTCGGCATCCAGGCATTCGAGCCGCAGCTTGTTGAAGGCAAGGCCATCCAGCTTCACCCGCTGGTTTGTGGTGCCTTCAACGCCGACTTCGACGGCGACCAGATGGCAGTCCACCTGCCGCTGAGCCCTGAAGCCCAGGCTGAAGCCCGCATCCTGATGCTCTCCTCGAACAACATCCTGAAGCCGTCTGATGGCCGTCCGGTGACCCTGCCTTCGCAGGACATGATCATCGGTCTGTACCACCTGACCACCAAGCGTGTTGGTTCGGCAGGCGAAGGCCGTATCTTCTCCTCGGTTGCGGAAGCCATCATGGCCTACGACGCCCGCGAGCTGCACCTGAACTCCCAGGTCAAGATCCGTCTTGAGGGCTTTGTTCCTTACGCCGGCTGGGAAGCCCCGGAAGGCTGGGAGCCGGGTCAGACCGCTTTGGTCCAGACCTCCCTCGGCCAGGTTCTCTTCAACGAGACCCTCCCGGAGGACTACCCATGGGTTGAAGCTGTTGCCGACAAGGGCGAGCTCTCAAGGATCGTCAACGACCTCGCAGAGCGCTACCCGAAGGTTGTCACGGCTGCAACGCTGGACAACCTGAAGGATGCCGGTTTCTACTGGGCCACCCGCTCAGGCGTCACCGTGGCAATCTCCGACATCGAGGTGCCCACGTCCAAGCCCGCCATCCTGGCCGGTTACGAGACCATGGCTGCCAAGATCCAGGGCCAGTACGACAAGGGCCTGATCGACGACGACGAGCGTCGCCAGGAACTGATCGAGATCTGGAACAAGGCCACCAACGAAATCGCCCAGGCGATGCGTGACAGCCTGTCCCCGATGAACACCATCAACCGCATGGTGTCCTCCGGTGCACGTGGTAACTGGATGCAGGTCCGCCAGATCGCGGGTATCCGTGGTCTTGTGGCCAACCCGAAGGGTGAGATCATCCCGCGTCCGATCAAGTCCTCGTACCGCGAGGGCCTGTCGGTGCTGGAATACTTCATCGCGACGCACGGTGCCCGTAAGGGTCTGGCCGACACCGCCCTTCGTACCGCCAACTCGGGTTACTTGACCCGTCGCCTGGTGGACGTTTCGCAGGACGTCATCGTCCGTGAAGAGGACTGTGGCACCGAGCGCGGTCTCATGACCGCAATCGCCGTGCCGGACTCCAACGGTGAGCTGGTCCTTGACGAGAACGTCGAGAACAGCGCCTACGCACGTACCCTCGCCGTCGACGTCGTCGACTCGAAGGGCGCAGTGCTGGCCGCTGCCGGCACCGACTGCGGCGACGTTGTCATTGCCGAGCTGCTTGCGGCCGGTATCACCGAGGTCAAGGTCCGCTCTGTGCTCACGTGTGAGTCCAAGGTCGGTACCTGTGCGCTCTGCTACGGCCGTTCGTTGGCCACCGGCAAGACCGTGGACATCGGAGAGGCCGTCGGCATCATCGCCGCACAGTCGATCGGTGAACCCGGTACCCAGCTGACCATGCGTACGTTCCACACCGGTGGTGCTGTTTCCGCCAGCGGTGGCGACGACATCACCCAGGGTCTGCCCCGTATCCAGGAGCTCTTCGAAGCCCGTACTCCGAAGGGTGTTGCACCGATTGCTGAAGCAGCCGGCCGCATCGCCATCGAAGAGTCCGAGCGCCAGATGCGCCTTATCATCACCCCGGACGATGGTTCCGAGGAGATCGCCTACCCGGTGCTGCGCCGTTCCCGCCTCCTCATCGAGGATGGCGAGCACGTCAGCGTCGGACAGAAGCTGATCAACGGTCCTGT
The DNA here is from genome assembly GCF_026683955.1 of Arthrobacter sp. MMS18-M83. NCBI lineage: Bacteria > Bacillati > Actinomycetota > Actinomycetes > Micrococcales > Micrococcaceae > Arthrobacter > Arthrobacter sp. MMS18-M83. The sequence continues at coordinate 3,546,937 of NZ_CP113343.1, forward strand.
GGACCCGAAGCAGGTTCTGCGCATCATGGGTCCGCGTGCCGCCCAGAAGTTCCTGGTGGACGAGGTCCAGGGCGTTTACCGCAGCCAGGGCATTGGCATCCACGACAAGCACGTGGAAGTCATCGTCCGCCAGATGCTGCGCCGCGTGACCGTCATCGAATCCGGCGACTCCGATCTGCTTCCGGGCGAGCTCGCTGAGCGTAGCCGCTTCGAGGACGAGAACCGTCGCGTGGTGTCCGAAGGCCGTACCCCGGCTTCCGGTCGCCCGGAGCTCATGGGTATCACCAAGGCATCTCTGGCAACCGAGTCCTGGCTGTCGGCCGCTTCCTTCCAGGAGACCACCCGCGTTCTGACGCAGGCGGCCATGGAAGGAAAGAGCGACCCGCTGCTTGGCCTCAAGGAGAACGTCATCATCGGTAAGCTCATCCCGGCCGGTACAGGCCTGCCCCGTTACACCGAGGTCACCGTGGAGCCGACTGAAGAAGCAAAGGCAAGCCTGTTCACAGGCCCCAGCGCCTTCACCGACTTCTCGTATGACGCCCTGGGAGGCGACGGAGCTCCCGAGTTCCACGCCATCCCGCTGGATGACTACGATCTCGGCAACGACTTCCGCTAGCGGGCACGGCGGGCCCTTTCGTGTCGCGTTCCGCGCCACGTAGGGACCCTGCCGCCCTGCCCTTAGTCTCCAAGTCAAGGTAAGGACCCCGCACTCAGCGAGTGCGGGGTCCTTCCCGTTAGGTGCCGGACGACGGCGGCCCGCACCCGCCGTCGTCGTCCTCCGGCCTTACACCCGATTAAGGCCTCAGATCAAGCCATGCTAGAATTTTGGTAATTGTTCTGTGTGGCAGTGGATGAAGGCCGCCGCAGCATCATTTCGGTTTTGTTCTCATGATGCTTCGGTGGTGCCTGTTTCCGGGTTGCGGGCTACGTGCGCAACGAATGCCGCACTTTTGCACGCCCACTGGATCTTCGGACCAGGGCTACAGGGACAACGCCAAAGCTCTCACGCAATCACAGGCTAACGCTTGGGCGCGGGGCAGAGATCAACCAACGGAGAACACGAAAGTGCCTACGATTAACCAGCTGGTCCGCAAGGGCCGCACGCCTAAGGTCTCCAAGACCAAGGCTCCCGCGCTTAAGGGCAGCCCGATGCGCCGCGGTGTTTGCACCCGCGTTTACACGACCACCCCGAAGAAGCCGAACTCGGCTCTGCGTAAGGTTGCACGTGTGCGCCTCAACGGTGGCGTTGAAGTTACCGCCTACATCCCCGGTGTTGGCCACAACCTCCAGGAGCACTCCATCGTGCTCGTCCGCGGTGGTCGCGTGAAGGACCTCCCGGGTGTCCGTTACAAGATCGTCCGTGGTGCCCTCGATACCCAGGGTGTCAAGAACCGCAAGCAGGCCCGCAGCCGCTACGGCGCAAAGATGGAGAAGAAGTAATATGCCTCGCAAGGGTCCGGCCCCGAAGCGGCCGCTAGTTTCCGATCCCGTTTACGGTTCCCCGTTGGTCACCCAGCTGATCAACAAGGTTCTGATTGACGGCAAGAAGTCCACCGCAGAGCGCATCGTTTACGGCGCCCTCGAAGGTGCACGCGCCAAGTCCGGTGGCGACCCCGTTGCCGCCCTCAAGAAGGCCATGGACAACGTCAAGCCTTCCCTCGAGGTTCGCTCCCGCCGTGTCGGTGGCGCAACCTACCAGGTTCCGGTTGAGGTCAAGCCGGGCCGCTCCACTGCCCTCGCTCTGCGTTGGCTGGTTGGCTACTCCAAGGCCCGCCGCGAGAAGACGATGACCGAGCGCCTCCAGAACGAAATCCTGGATGCGTCCAACGGTCTCGGTGCCGCTGTGAAGCGTCGCGAAGACACCCACAAGATGGCCGAGTCGAACAAGGCCTTCGCACACTACCGCTGGTAAAACTTCCCGTACGCCGCCGGCTCCCTGAGCTGGCGGCGAACGTGTAGTCCATCCGAAAGGGAGACACCGTGGCACAGGACGTGCTTACCGACCTTAGCAAGGTCCGCAACATCGGCATCATGGCCCACATCGATGCCGGCAAGACCACCACCACCGAGCGCATTCTGTTTTACACAGGTGTGAACCACAAGATCGGCGAAACGCACGACGGCGCTTCGACGACTGACTGGATGGAACAGGAAAAGGAACGCGGCATCACCATCACGTCTGCCGCCGTGACTTGCTTCTGGGACAAGAACCAGATCAACATCATCGACACCCCGGGCCACGTGGACTTCACGGTTGAGGTTGAGCGCTCCTTGCGCGTCCTCGACGGCGCTGTTGCTGTCTTCGATGGCAAGGAAGGCGTTGAGCCGCAGTCCGAGACTGTTTGGCGCCAGGCCGACAAGTACAACGTGCCGCGTATCTGCTTCGTCAACAAGATGGACAAGCTCGGTGCTGACTTCTACTTCACCGTAGACACCATCATCAGCCGCCTCGGCGCCAAGCCGCTGGTTCTCCAGCTGCCGATCGGTGCAGAGAACGACTTCGTCGGCGTCGTGGATCTCCTTGAGATGCGCGCCCTGGTGTGGCCGGGCGATGCCAAGGGTGACGTCACCATGGGTGCCAAGTACGAAGTCCAGGAGATCCCCGCTGATCTCCAGGCCAAGGCCGAGGAATACCGCGCGCAGCTCGTTGAGACTGTTGCCGAGGCTTCCGAGGAACTCATGGAAAAGTACCTCGACGGTGAAGAACTCACTGTCGAGGAGCTCAAGGCCGGCATCCGCAAGATGACCATCAACTCTGAGCTCTACCCGGTTCTCTGTGGTTCTGCTTTCAAGAACCGTGGCGTACAGCCGATGCTGGATGCTGTTGTTGACTTCCTGCCGAACCCGCTCGACGTCCCGCCAATGGTCGGTCACGACCCGCGCGACGAAGAGAAGGAACTCACCCGCAAGCCTTCTGCCGAGGAGCCGTTCTCGGCCCTCGCGTTCAAGATTGCCGCGCACCCGTTCTTCGGTCAGCTCACCTTCATCCGCGTGTACTCCGGTCACGTGGAAGCAGGCGCCCAGGTGGTCAACTCCACCAAGGGCAAGAAGGAGCGCATCGGAAAGCTGTTCCAGATGCACGCCAACAAGGAAATGCCTGTTGAAGGCGCTACCGCCGGCCACATCTACGCGGCTATCGGTCTGAAGGACACCACCACGGGCGACACCCTGTGCGACTCCGCCAACCAGATCGTCCTCGAGTCCATGAGCTTCCCGGAGCCCGTGATCTCGGTTGCCATCGAGCCGAACACCAAGGGTGACCAGGAGAAGCTCTCCACGGCCATCCAGAAGCTCTCCGCTGAGGACCCGACCTTCCAGGTCTCCCTCAACGAGGACACCGGTCAGACCATCATCGCCGGCATGGGCGAACTCCACCTGGACATCCTGGTGGACCGCATGCGCCGCGAATTCAAGGTCGAGGCAAACGTCGGCAAGCCGCAGGTTGCTTACCGCGAAACCATCAAACGCGCTGTGGAGCGTCACGACTACACGCACAAGAAGCAGACCGGTGGTTCGGGTCAGTTCGCAAAGATCCAGATCGCTATCGAGCCGATGGACACCGCCGACGGCGAGCTCTACGCGTTCGAGAACAAGGTCACCGGTGGCCGCGTGCCCCGCGAGTACATCCCGTCCGTTGACGCGGGCATCCAGGATGCACTCAACGACGGCGTTCTGGCCGGCTACCCGGTTGTCGGCATCAAGGCCACGCTGATTGACGGCGCGTACCACGATGTTGACTCCTCGGAAATGGCGTTCAAGATCGCGGGCCGTATGGCTTTCAAGGAAGCTGCACGCAAGGCGAACCCTGTTCTGCTCGAACCGCTGATGGATGTTGAGGTCCGCACCCCTGAGGAATACATGGGTGAAGTTATTGGTGACCTGAACTCCCGTCGTGGCCAGATGCAGTCCATGGAAGATGCCGCTGGCGTCAAGGTGATCCGTGCGCACGTTCCGCTGTCCGGCATGTTCGGCTACATCGGTGACCTGCGTTCGAAGACCCAGGGCCGCGCTGTGTACTCCATGACGTTCAACAGCTACGCCGAGGTCCCGAAGGCAGTTGCCGACGAGATCATCCAGAAGAACCGCGGCGAGTAATCACCGACGGAAAATCCAGGATGCTGGCCCGGTTCCGGGAAAGCATCCAGTGCAGGTGGCTGGGACGTGGCCCAGGCCCCGTTCCGGCCCCTGTACGAACAGACTCCAGGAACCAGCATTGGCCCCTGAATCTGCAATTTCACCAAAACCAAAGCCCCCAAGTAGACTTGCTGGAGTTTCTGCCGCGAAAAGCGCGGCCGAGGAGCAACTCACTTGAAATCGTTCTAGGAGGAACCTGTGGCAAAGGCAAAGTTCGAGCGGACTAAGCCGCACGTCAACATCGGCACCATTGGTCACGTTGACCACGGTAAGACGACGCTGACTGCCGCCATTTCCAAGGTGCTGTACGACAAGTACCCCACTCTCAACGAGCAGCGCGACTTCGCGTCGATTGACTCTGCTCCGGAAGAGCGCCAGCGTGGTATTACCATCAACATCTCCCACGTTGAGTACCAGACCGAGAAGCGCCACTACGCACACGTAGACGCTCCGGGTCACGCTGACTACATCAAGAACATGATCACCGGTGCTGCCCAGATGGACGGTGCGATCCTCGTGGTTGCCGCCACTGACGGCCCGATGGCTCAGACCCGCGAGCACGTTCTGCTCGCCCGCCAGGTTGGTGTCCCCTACCTGCTGGTCGCGTTGAACAAGTCGGACATGGTCGACGACGAAGAGCTTCTCGACCTCGTTGAAATGGAAGTTCGCGAGCTGCTCAGCGCTCAGGGCTTCGATGGCGACGACGCTCCGGTTGTGCGTGTTTCCGGCCTCAAGGCACTCGAAGGCGACCCGGTTTGGGTCAAGTCCGTCGAGGACCTCATGGAAGCTGTCGACAACTCGGTTCCGGACCCCGTACGTGACCGTGACAAGCCGTTCCTGATGCCGATCGAAGACGTCTTCACGATCACCGGTCGTGGCACCGTTGTTACGGGTCGCGCCGAGCGCGGTACCCTCGCGATCAACTCTGAGGTTGAAATCGTTGGTATCCGTCCGATCCAGAAGACCACCGTTACTGGTATCGAGATGTTCCACAAGCAGCTCGACGAAGCATGGGCCGGCGAGAACTGTGGCCTCCTGCTCCGCGGTCTGAAGCGCGACGACGTCGAGCGCGGCCAGGTTGTCGTCAAGCCGGGTTCCATCACCCCGCACACCGACTTCGAGGCCAACGTCTACATCCTTTCCAAGGACGAAGGCGGACGTCACAACCCGTTCTACTCGAACTACCGCCCGCAGTTCTACTTCCGTACCACGGACGTAACCGGCGTTATCACCCTGCCGGAAGGCACGGAAATGGTTATGCCTGGCGACAACACTGAGATGACCGTTGAGCTCATCCAGCCGATCGCTATGGAAGAGGGCCTCGGCTTCGCAATCCGTGAAGGTGGCCGCACCGTTGGTTCGGGACGTGTCACCAAGATCATCAAGTAGTTTCTACTTGTAGATCGGTGAAGTACCGGCCGCCTGGCGGCCGGTAGCAAACCAAAGAAGAACCCCGTCACTTTCGTGGCGGGGTTCTTCTTTGCCGCCGCTTATCTATCGAATAGACAAACGGCAAATCCGCCTCCATTAGGGGGACTCACCAGGACCGCGCCCTGATAACGTTGCCTCCAGAGGAGGAGTGCGGAATGGAATGGCTCATTTTTCTCATCGTGGTTGTTGTAGTGGTGGTCGGGATCTTCTGGGGAAGAAGTACTTCCGCCGCGAGATCGAGCGTGCCAAGCGAATCAACCGGTCGAACAAGAAGGAATGATTTAACACGATCGGTCTATTGAACAGACTGTCGATCAGCTTTGGCGCGCCCTGCTCAAAGACCGGTACCAATAGAACGAGTCCTTGGGGGTTCTTTCGAGGGTGTCGAAGTCCACATGCACCAGCCCGAAGCGCTGTGAGTATCCGGCGGCCCATTCGAAGTTGTCCAGCAACGTCCACACGTAGTAGCCAAGAAGTTCGACGTCGTGGGCGATCCCACCGGGCGCGGTGGCCCGCAATGCCTGGCCAAGGTGCGAAGCGAGATAGCTGATGCGGTCAGAGTCGTGAACAGGCCCCGGGGGGTGGTCCGGCTCCGGGAAGCTCGCACCGCTTTCTGTGATGAACAGGGGAGGTAGTGCCGCCCCGTAGCGGTCCTTTAGCTCCCGCAGCAGGATTCCGAGGTGTTCGGGTGCCACCGGCCAACCAAATCCCGTGGTTTCATATTCGGGGAAGGCCGCCAGGTGGAACGGGAGCTTGGCCAGCATGTCGGAGTTGTTGCCCGGCGTGCTTGCGTCGCCGCGGCCAGAAGCGACCTTGACGGGGTAGTAATAGTTCACGCCGTAGAAGTCCAACGGCTGGTGGATCGTCTTGAGGTCCTCGTCCCGGACGTTGCCCAGGGCCCGGAACCACGGTTTCACTTGCAGCGGGGGCTTCGGGTATCTCCCCAAGAGGATGGGATCGGCATAAACCCGGTTGAAGATGAGGTCGAAAGCCTTCGCCATGAGGCGGTCCGTGAGTCTCTTAGTCGCAGGCTGGACTGGCGAGTGCACGTTGGCCACACCAACGGTTCCCGCAACGCCGGCGGCACGCAAGGCCTGGACAGCCAATCCATGCCCCAATAACTGATGGTGGGCGGCAGGAAGGGCATCGAAGAGCAGCCGCCTGCCGGGCGCATGGACGCCAAGGGCATAGCCTTGCAGAGCGACCGAAACGGGTTCGTTCAGGGTGACCCACTGGGCCACGCGGTCGCCGAAGCGGCCTGCGGCCGCAGCGGAATATTCGGCGAACCGCTCCGCCGTCGCACGATTCAACCAGCCGCCGTCGTGCTCCAACGGCAGGGGAGTGTCCCAATGGTAGAGGGTCACCATAGGGGAGATCCCGGCCTTCAGGAGCTTGTCGATCAGGCGGTCGTAGAAGTCCAGGCCCTGCTGGTTGATGGGTCCCTTGCCGCCTGGTTGGATCCGGGGCCAGGAGAGGGAGAACCGGTAGGAATCCACGCCGAGGTCCTGCATGAGGGCTATGTCCTCGTCCGCCCGGTTGTAGTGGTCGCAGGCGACTGCGGGGGAGTGCCCGTCGATGATGGCTCCAGGCTTTTCGGCGAACGCATCCCAACCAGATGGTCCCCGTCCGTCCGCCGTGAGCGAGCCCTCGATCTGGAAAGCCGCCGCCGCGACTCCCAAGGTGAAGGCTGGCCGGATGCGACTGGCGAGGTCTTCCACCATGGCAGCATCTTGGACGGTCATCCCCCTATCATCCTGACGCTATGAGCCGATTGCAATGGTCATTGGGAATCCGATTGGCTTATGCTGGGGAATTCCGGCATACTAGGTGAGTTGTTCAAGCGCTTCTTCGTGTCCCGATCCGGATAATGCCGGGTGTCAGGGTCCAAGCTGAAGCCCAAACATAACCCAGATCCCCAAGGAATGCGGACGAGTGTGCGTGGAAATCGCGACACGCCCGACCGCGGGGGTCGGTTACACCGGCAAGTTGAGGAACCCGGATCCCTCCGGATTCAGCTTGTGCGGCGGGTGGTAGTACTACTTCAAATGCTTCGGCAGCCACATACAACACTTAAGTGAACAGGGCAGCCCTTATTCGAGGGAAGCACAGACTGAAAGAGAGTCAGGCGACATGGCGGGACAAAAAATCCGCATCCGGCTGAAGTCATATGACCACGAGGTCATTGATGTTTCAGCGCGGAAGATCGTTGAGACGGTCACGCGCGCAGGCGCAACGGTAGTAGGCCCCGTGCCGCTGCCCACGGAGAAGAACATCTACTGCGTGATCCGCTCTCCGCACAAGTACAAGGACAGCCGTGAGCACTTTGAAATGCGTACTCACAAGCGTCTGATCGACATCATCGACCCCACGCCCAAGGCTGTCGACTCGCTTATGCGTCTCGACCTGCCGGCCGACGTGAACATCGAAATCAAGCTGTAGGGAGGTGCTGAGAAAACTATGACCGCAACCCGTAACGTAAAGGGCCTGCTGGGCACGAAGCTCGGCATGACCCAGGTCTGGGACGAGAACAACAAGCTCATCCCGGTAACTGTCGTCCAGGCTGACTCCAACGTCATCACCCAGCTGCGCAACGCAGAGACCGATGGCTATGTCGCCGTTCAGATCGGCTACGGCCAGATCGATCCCCGCAAGGTCACCAAGCCGCTGGCTGGTCACTTTGAAAAGGCTGGCGTAACTCCTCGCCGCCACGTCGTCGAACTGCGCACTGCAGACGCCGCGTCTTACGAACTGGGCCAGGAGCTTTCTGTTGAGCTCTTCGAAGCCGGTCAGAAGATCGACGTCGTCGGCACCAGCAAGGGCAAAGGCTTCGCCGGTGTTATGAAGCGTCACGGCTTCCACGGTGTTGGAGCCTCCCACGGTGCGCACAAGAACCACCGCAAGCCCGGTTCCATCGGTGGCGCATCCACCCCGAGCCGCGTCTTCAAGGGTCTGAAAATGGCCGGCCGCATGGGCGCAGAACGTCACACTACGCTGAACCTCACGGTTCACGCTGTTGACGTTGAGAAGTCGCTGCTCCTTATCAAGGGCGCCGTTCCCGGTGCCCGCGGCCAGGTCGTCCTCGTACGCACCGCCGTGAAGGGAGCCTAGTTCAATGACTAGCACTGTCAAGGTAGACCTGCCTGCAGAGATCTTCGACGTCCAGACCAACGTGCCGCTGCTGCACCAGGTCGTCGTCGCACAGCTCGCTGCTGCTCGCCAGGGTACCCACAAGACCAAGACCCGCGCCGAAGTTTCCGGAGCTGGCCGCAAGCCGTTCAAGCAGAAGGGCACCGGCCGCGCCCGTCAGGGTTCCATCCGTGCTCCTCACATGACCGGTGGTGGCATTGTCCACGGCCCGACGCCGCGTGACTACAGCCAGCGCACCCCCAAGAAGATGAAGGCTGCCGCATTGCGTGGCGCCCTGTCTGACCGCGCCCGTAACGGTCGCATTCACGTCATTGCCGATCTGGTCGCGGGCACCAAGCCCTCCTCCAAGGAAGCACTGGCCGCGCTGAAGTCAGTCTCCGAGCGCAAGAACCTGCTCGTTGTTATCGAGCGCGCCAACGATGTTGCGGCACTGTCCGTGCGCAACCTCACAGATGTTCACGTTCTGTACGCAGACCAGCTGAACACCTACGACGTGCTGGTTGCCGACGACGTGGTCTTCACCAAGGCTGCTTTCGAGGCTTTCATCGCTGACAAGGCAAAGAACGAGGAGGATGCCAAGTGAGTGCAGCCACCATCAAAGACCCGCGCGACGTCGTCATTGCACCCGTCGTTTCGGAAAAGAGCTACGGCCTGATCGACGAGGGCAAGTACACCTTCCTGGTGGACCCCCGCTCGAACAAGACCGAGATCAAGCTGGCCGTGGAGAAGATTTTCTCCGTCAAGGTCGAATCGATCAACACCATCAACCGTGCCGGTAAGCGCAAGCGCACCAAATTCGGATGGGGTCAGCGCAAGAGCACCAAGCGTGCGATTGTCACCCTCAAAGAAGGCACTATCGACATCTTCGGCGGTCCGCTCGCGTAGCGGAGACCACTTTAACGAGGAAATGAATTATGGGAATCCGTAAATACAAGCCGACTACCCCGGGCCGTCGCGGCTCGAGCGTAGCCGACTTCTCCGAAATCACGCGATCGACTCCGGAAAAGTCGTTGCTGCGTCCGCTGCACAAGACTGGCGGCCGTAACAACACCGGTAAGATCACTACCCGTCACAAGGGTGGTGGCCACAAGCGCCAGTACCGTCTGATCGACTTCCGTCGCCACGACAAAGACGGCGTCAACGCCCGCGTTGCCGAAATCGAGTACGATCCGAACCGCACGGCTCGCATCGCCCTCCTGCACTACGTTGATGGCACCAAGCGTTACATCATCGCCCCGAACAAGCTGTCCCAGGGTGACTTCGTCGAGGCTGGCCCCGACGCTGACATCAAGCCGGGCAACAACCTGCCGCTGCGTAACATCCCGGTTGGTACCACCATCCACGCGGTTGAACTGCGTCCGGGTGGCGGCGCCAAGATGGCCCGTTCCGCAGGTGCTTCGGTTCAGCTCGTCGCCAAGGAAGGCCGTTTCGCCCAGCTGCGTCTGCCCTCCGGTGAAATCCGCAACGTTGACGTGCGCTGCCGCGCAACCGTCGGCGAGGTCGGTAACGCCGAGCAGTCGAACATCAACTGGGGTAAGGCCGGCCGTATGCGCTGGAAGGGCGTTCGCCCGACCGTCCGTGGTGTCGCCATGAACCCGGTCGATCACCCGCACGGTGGTGGTGAAGGTAAGACTTCCGGTGGACGTCACCCGGTCAACCCGAACGGTAAGCGTGAAGGCCGCACCCGCCGCCCCAACAAAGAGAGCGACAAGCTTATTGTTCGTCGCCGCCGTACTGGCAAGAACAAGCGATAGGAGCCTGGACACATGCCACGCAGCCTGAAAAAGGTCCTTTCGTAGACCAGCACCTCTTTGTAAAGGTCGCCAGGGAAAACGAAAAGGGCACCAAGAACGTCATCAAGACCTGGTCCCGCCGTTCGATGATCGTCCCGGACATGCTGGGTCACACGATTGCCGTTCACGACGGACGCAAGCACATTCCGGTGTTTGTCACTGAGTCGATGGTCGGGCACAAGCTCGGCGAATTCGCTCCCACGCGGACATTCCGCGGCCATGTCAAGGACGACCGTAAGGGCAAGCGCCGCTAAGGCGCTGGCTCTACGGCTTAGACGAGAGAAGGAAAGCAATGGAAGCCAAGGCTATTGCGCGTCACATCCGCGTAACGCCTATGAAGGCCCGGCGCGTCGTCAACCTTGTTCGTGGTAAGCAAGCGAATGAGGCTCTGGCAATTCTGAAGTTCGCCGAACAGGCAGCTTCGGAGCCGGTATTCAAGGTAGTTCAGTCGGCAATGGCAAACGCACGGGTCCTCGCGGACCGCGACGGCGTTGCCTTTGACGAAGGAGACCTCTACATCAGCGAAGCGTTTGTTGATGAAGGCCCGACCATGAAGCGGTTCCAGCCGCGTGCTCAGGGTCGCGCATTTCAGATCAAGAAGCGCACGAGCCACATCACCGTGGTAGTCGCTACCCCGGAGAAAGAGGAGGCTCGCTAAGTGGGACAGAAAGTAAACCCGCACGGGTTCCGACTCGGCATCACCACCGATCACGTATCGCACTGGTTTGCTGACAGCACCAAGGCTGGCCAGCGGTACAAGGACTTCGTTCGCGAAGACATCCGCATCCGCCAGCTCATGTCCACGGGCATGGAGCGCGCTGGTATCGCCAAGGTCGAAATCGAGCGCACCCGTGACCGTGTCCGCGTGGACATCCACACGGCTCGCCCGGGCATCGTCATCGGCCGCCGCGGTGCAGAAGCGGACCGCATTCGCGGCGAGCTCGAAAAGCTCACCGGCAAGCAGGTCCAGCTGAACATCCTCGAGGTCAAGAACCCCGAGATGGAAGCCCAGCTTGTTGCCCAGGGCGTTGCTGAGCAGCTGACTTCCCGCGTGGCTTTCCGCCGTGCGATGAAGAAGGCCATGCAGTCCGCACAGCGCGCGGGTGCCAAGGGTATCCGTATCGCTTGCTCCGGTCGACTGGGTGGCGCAGAAATGTCCCGCTCGGAGTTCTACCGCGAAGGCCGTGTGCCCCTGCACACCCTGCGTGCGAACATCGACTACGGCTTCTACGAGGCCAAGACCACCTTCGGCCGCATCGGCGTGAAGGTCTGGATCTACAAGGGCGACGTCACCGCCAAGGAACTGGCTCAGCAGGCAGCTGCTGCTCCGTCCCGCGGCCGCGGTCCCAGCGACCGCCCGGGCCGCCCGGGTGGCGCAGACCGTGGTGACCGCCGTCGTCGTACCGACCGTCCGGCAGCGGACGCAGCACCTGTTGCTGCAGAGGCTCCGGCAGCTGAAGCTGCTGCTCCCGCGTCAGAAGGAGGACAGGCTTAATGCTTATCCCACGTCGAGTCAAGCACCGTAAGCAGCACCACCCGGGTCGTTCTGGGGCTGCAACGGGCGGCACCAAGGTCACTTTCGGTGAGTACGGCATCCAGGCCCTGAGCCCGGCCTACGTCACGAACCGTCAGATCGAGTCTGCCCGTATCGCGATGACCCGCCACATCAAGCGTGGCGGCAAGGTCTGGATCAACATCTATCCGGACCGTCCGCTGACGAAGAAGCCGGCCGAAACCCGCATGGGTTCCGGTAAGGGTTCTCCGGAATGGTGGGTCGCAAACGTCAAGCCGGGCCGGGTTCTCTTTGAGATCGCCGGTGTCGAAGAATCGGTTGCTCGCGAGGCACTGCGCCTGGCAATCCACAAGCTCCCGTTGAAGGCACGCATTCTGCGTCGCGAAGGTGGTGAATAGAAATGGCAGTAGGATCCAAGGAACTTGCATCCGCACAGCTGGACGGTTTCGACAACGAGCGACTCGTTGAAGAACTCCGCAAGGCCAAGGAAGAGCTGTTCAACCTGCGTTTCCAGTCCGCCACCGGTCAGCTGGAGAACCACGGTCGTCTGCGTGCGGTAAAGAAGGACATCGCCCGCATCTACACCGTTCTCCGTGAGCGCGAGCTGGGCATTCGTGCCGAGGTCGCCGCGCCGGTTGTGGAAGCCAAGGAAGAAAAGAAGTCCAAGAAGGCAGAAGCCAAGGCTGAAAAGGCCGAAGCTGAGGCTGGAGAGGACGCCAAGTGAGCGAACAGAAGGAAACTGTGACGGAAGCAGCAGCCAGCGCTGAACAGCGCGGTTACCGTAAGACGCGTCGCGGCTACGTGGTCTCTGACAAGATGGAAAAAACCATCGTTATTCAGGTTGAAGACCGCGTGAAGCACGCTCTGTACGGCAAGGTCATTCGCCGCACCTCGAAGATCAAGGCTCACGACGAGCAGAACACTGCCGGCATCGGCGACCTCGTTCTGATCGCGGAGACCCGCCCGCTGTCCGCTACCAAGCGGTGGCGCCTGGTCGAGATCCTCGAAAAGGCTAAGTAATCCCGCGTCGGGCTTGTGCCCGGCAGCGATATGGATTGGCAGGAAGGCCCGTGTTCCGGAAGGAATGCGGGCCTTTCCGCGTTTCGGTACCTAGGACAAAACGTGCTAGGATATTGAGTTTGTATGGCGCCAGTTGTGCGTCGACAACTACCTCGTAAACAATCGTGCCGCGGCATACTGCCCCGCGCAGCTATTTCCGCAAGGGAAGCTGATGCTGGCGGCACGGGAGTTTAGGCTTGCTCTGGCAAAATCCAGGCAGGTCAAGAGACACCCCGATCATCCGTTCCGCAAGGCTCATTCCGTATGCTCCATTTCGGTCTGAGAACCGGCGCGACGCAAGGAGTAAAAATTGATTCAGCAGGAGTCGCGACTGAAGGTCGCCGACAACACGGGTGCTAAGGAAATCCTTACCATTCGCGTTCTCGGCGGATCCGGCCGTCGCTACGCAGGCATTGGCGACGTCATCGTCGCAACCGTCAAGGACGCTATCCCTGGCGGCAACGTAAAGAAGGGTGACGTCGTCAAGGCTGTCATCGTTCGTACCAAGAAGGAACGCCGCCGTGCGGATGGTTCCTACATCAAGTTTGACGAGAACGCAGCTGTGATTCTGAAGAACGACGGTGACCCCCGCGGTACCCGTATCTTCGGCCCGGTTGGTCGTGAGCTCCGTGACAAGAAGTTCATGAAGATCGTCTCCCTGGCCCCGGAGGTGCTTTAGTCCATGGCTAAAATCAAGAAGGGTGACCTCGTTCAGGTCATCACCGGTGCCAAGCAGGAGCGCGGCGGCGACCGCGGCAAGCAGGGCAAGGTTTTGCGCGTTTACCCGGAAGCGAACCGCGTTCTGGTAGAAGGCATCAACCGTGTCACCAAGCACACCAAGGTCGGTCAGTCGCAGCGCGGCACCAAGACTGGTGGCATCGAGGTCGTTGAGGCCCCGATTCACGTCTCCAACGTTGCACTTGTTGACCCCTCGACCAAGAAGCCGACCCGCGTTGGTTTCCGCCTCGAGACCGTTGAGAAGGACGGCAACTCCAAGACCGTTCGTATCCGCGTGTCCAAGGCATCCGGGAAGGACATCTAATGACTGAGACTCTCGAGACTCCAGCGAAGATCGTTCCGCGTCTGAAGACGAAGTACGCCGATTCCATCAAGCAGACCCTGGTTGAGGAATTCAAGTACAAGAACGTGAACCAGGTTCCCCGACTGGTGAAGGTTGTTGTGAACATGGGTGTTGGAGATGCCGCCAAGGACTCCAAACTGATCGACGGCGCTGTCCGCGACCTCACCCTGATCACCGGCCAGAAGCCGCAGGTAACCAAGGCCCGCAAGTCCATCGCCCAGTTCAAGCTGCGCGAAGGCATGCCCATCGGTGCACACGCAACTCTGCGTGGAGACCGCATGTGGGAATTCGTGGACCGCCTCGTGTCCCTCGCACTGCCCCGTATCCGCGACTTCCGCGGCCTCAGCGGCAAGCAGTTCGACGGCAACGGCAACTACACCTTCGGTCTGACCGAGCAGGTTATGTTCCACGAGATCAACCAGGACTCCATCGACCGCGTACGCGGCATGGACATCACGGTTGTCACCACAGCAAAGACCGATGACGAAGGCCGCGCGCTGCTCAAGGCGCTTGGCTTCCCGTTCAAATCCGAAGACTAACAACTACGTAGTAGGTCCGGCCGCGGCTGCTTGATCAGCCAACGCGGAAACCATTACGAGGAAGGGCAAGAGCCCAAATGACTATGACAGATCCTGTCGCAGACATGCTTACGCGTCTGCGCAACGCCAACTCGGCATACCACGACACCGTGAGCATGCCGTACAGCAAGCTCAAGGCACGCGTTGCCGACATCCTGAAGGCAGAAGGCTACATCGCTGCCTGGAAGGAAGAGGAAGCCGAAGTCGGCAAGAAGCTGACCATCGACCTCAAGTTCGGTCCGAACCGCGAGCGTTCGATTGCTGGTGTCCGCCGCATTTCCAAGCCTGGTCTCCGCGTTTACGCGAAGTCCACCAACCTGCCTCACGTGCTGGGTGGCCTGGGTATCGCAATCCTGTCCACCTCTTCCGGCCTCCTGACTGACAAGCAGGCCGGCAAGAAGGGCGTGGGCGGCGAAGTCCTCGCGTACGTCTGGTAACGGGAAAGGAAGAGAATAATGTCACGTATTGGACGTCTCCCCATCACCGTTCCTGCCGGCGTTGAAGTCAAGGTTGATGGCTCTGTCATCAACGTCAAGGGCACCAAAGGCGAGCTGAGCCACACTGTAGCCAGCCCGATCGAGGTCACCTTGGACGAGAGCACCTTGACTGTCACCCGCCCGAACGACGAGCGCACTTCGCGTTCCCTGCACGGCCTGACCCGCACCCTGATCGCCAACATGATCGAGGGCGTCACCAAGGGCTACGAGAAGAAGCTTGAAATCGTAGGCACTGGTTACCGCGTTCAGGCCAAGGGTTCTGACCTTGAGTTCGCTCTCGGCTTCAGCCACCCGGTCAATGTCTCCGCTCCGGAAGGCATCACCTTCACGGTGGAGGGGCCGACCAAGCTCTCCGTCGCTGGTATCTCCAAGCAGCAGGTCGGCGAGGTTGCTGCCAACATTCGCAAGCTGCGCAAGCCCGACCCCTACAAGGGCAAGGGTGTCCGTTACGCCGGCGAAGTTATCCGCCGCAAGGTCGGAAAGGCTGGTAAGTAAACCATGGCCATCGCAATTAACAAGAAGCGTACGAACAAGAGCAAGTCTGCTGCACGCAGCCGTCGCCAGCTTCGTATCCGCAAGCGCATCACCGGCACGGCTGTTCGTCCTCGTCTGGTCGTCAACCGCTCCGCACGCCACATCTTCGTCCAGGTTGTCGATGACAGCAAGGGTGTAACCGTGGCTTCAGCTTCCACGCTGGAAGCTGACCTTCGTGCACTCGATGGCGACAAGACTGCCAAGGCCAAGCGCGTCGGCGAGCTCGTTGCAGAGCGTGCCAAGGCTGCAGGCATTGAAGCTGTTGTCTTCGACCGCGGTGGTAACAAGTACCACGGCCGCATCGCCGCCGTCGCTGACGGCGCACGCGAAGGTGGGCTGGCACTGTGACCGTTGAGAATAACGAAAAGGACATTCAGGTGACTGAAGGTGCAGCTGCTGAGGCAACTGAGACCGCTGCTGCCACCGACGACCGCCGCGGCGGCCGTCGTGGCGAGCGTGGTGACCGTGGCCAGGGCCGCGGCGACCGTGGTGGCCGTGGTGGCCGCGACGGCGGTCGCGAGGCCGAGAAGAGCCAGTTCGTAGAGCGCGTTGTAACCATCAACCGTGTTGCCAAGGTCGTCAAGGGTGGTCGTCGCTTCAGCTTCACCGCCCTGGTGGTTGTCGGTGACGGTAACGGCATGGTTGGCGTCGGCTACGGCAAGGCCAAGGAAGTTCCGGCAGCTATCGCAAAGGGCGTCGAAGAGGCTAAGAAGTCCTTCTTCCGCGTTCCCCGCGTTGGCAGCAGCATCCCGCACCGCGTGCAGGGTGAGGCCGCAGCAGGCGTTGTCATGTTGCGTCCGGCTTCCCCGGGTACCGGTGTAATTGCCGGTGGTCCGGTCCGCGCGGTACTGGAATGCGTCGGTATCCACGACGTCCTCTCCAAGTCGCTCGGTTCCTCGAACGCCATCAACATCGTTCACGCGACTGTTGACGCCCTGAAGCGACTGGAAGAGCCCGCTTCCGTGGCAGCCCGCCGTGGCCTGCCGCTGGACGAGGTCGCTCCTCCTGCTCTGGTGCGCGCACTCCAGAACCAGAAGGCAGGTGTTTAGTCATGGCTAAGAACCTGACTCCCTCCGACGCCCAGTTGGAGATCACCCAGATCAAGGGCGTCATCGGCGCCAAGCAGAACCAGCGTGAAACCCTGCGGTCCCTCGGCCTCAAGCGCATCGGACACACTGTTGTCCGTACCGCTGATGCCGTGACCGTGGGAATGCTCAACACGGTTCCGCACCTCGTGAATGTAGAGGAGGCGAAGTAATGGCTGAGAACAAAACCGCCGCAGAGGCTGCCGACAAGCAGAACACTCTGAAGGTCCACCACCTGCGTCCCGCCCCGGGTGCCAAGACTGCCAAGACCCGTGTTGGTCGTGGTGAAGGCTCCAAGGGTAAGACCGCCGGTCGCGGTACCAAGGGTACGAAGGCTCGCTATCAGGTCAAGGCTGGCTTTGCCGGCGGCCAGTTGCCGCTGCACATGCGCCTGCCGAAGCTTCGCGGCTTCAAGAACCCGTTCCGGGTTGAGTTCCAGGTTGTAAACCTGGACAAGCTCAACGAGCTGTTCCCGGAAGGTGGCGTTGTCACTGTCGAGTCCCTGGTTGAGAAGGGCGCCGTTCGCAAGAACCAGCCCGTCAAGGTGCTGGGCACCGGTGACATCACCGTCAAGGTTGACGTCACCGCCCACGCTTTCTCTTCCAGCGCAGCTGAAAAGATTGCAGCAGCAGGCGGAACCACCACAGCCCTCTAAGGGCTCTGGGGCACAGCCTGCTGTGAATCGACTCCCGGTGTGGGGGGCTTTGGCCCCTCGCGCCGGGAGTTTTTCGTGTGGTGCGACCCCCTCGATTGTTCGCATGGCGTATGAAGCCGTTAGACTCGGGTGTTGGGTTTCAATGATCCCTTCGACACCCTTGGACTTTTAACTCAGGAGGACGCTTGCTAAGCGCATTCGGCCGGGCATTTCGGACGCCTGATCTGCGACGCAAGTTGTTGTTCACGCTGGGAATCATCACAATCTTCCGCTTGGGCGCTTTTATCCCCTCGCCTGGTGTGAGCTACCAAAATGTTCAGCAATGTTTGTCAAGCAATCAGGACCAGGGCGGCCTCTACCAGCTCGTCAACCTTTTCAGCGGTGGTGCACTGCTGCAGGTTTCGATCTTTGCCCTGGGGATCATGCCGTACATCACGGCCAGCATCATCGTGCAGTTGCTCCGCGTGGTCATTCCGCGGTTCCAGCAACTGTACGAAGAAGGTGCGTCGGGCCAGTCGAAGCTGACGCAGTACACGCGCTATCTGACCATCGCGCTGGGTCTGTTGAATGCCACCACCCTGGTGTCCCTGGCGCGCTCCGGGCAGCTGCTGCCCAACTGCCAGCTGCCGATCATCCCGGATACCAGCATCATCGCCACGATTCTTGTGGTCATCACGCTGACGGCCGGTACGGGCCTCATCATGTGG
This sequence comes from Arthrobacter sp. MMS18-M83, assembly GCF_026683955.1. Lineage (NCBI taxonomy): Bacteria > Bacillati > Actinomycetota > Actinomycetes > Micrococcales > Micrococcaceae > Arthrobacter > Arthrobacter sp. MMS18-M83. The sequence continues at coordinate 3,565,151 of NZ_CP113343.1, forward strand.
ATGGGCGAACTGGTCACCGAGAAGGGCGTGGGCAACGGTATGTCCCTGCTCATCTTCACGTCCATCGCTGCCGGCTTCCCGACCTCCCTGGGTGCCATCTGGCGCTCCAAGGGCCCGGGTACCTTCTTCACGGTGTTGGCCATCGGCCTGGTGACCGTCGCGCTCGTAGTGTTCGTGGAGCAGTCCCAGCGGCGCATTCCGGTCCAGTACGCCAAGCGTATGATCGGCCGGCGCACCGTGGGCGGCACCAGCACCTACATCCCCATCAAGGTGAACATGGCTGGCGTCGTGCCCGTCATCTTTGCTTCCTCCATGCTCTACTTGCCCGGATTGGTTGCACAGTTCAACCGGCCGAAGGCAGGAGAGTCACTGGCCCCATGGGTTGAGTGGGTCAACAACAACCTCACCCGTGGCGACCACCCCATCTACATGGCGCTGTATTTCGTCATGATTGTTTTCTTCACGTACTTCTATGTCGCGATCACCTTCAACCCTGAAGAGGTCTCGGACAACATGAAGAAGTATGGCGGGTTCATTCCGGGCATCCGGGCGGGTAAACCGACCGCGGACTACCTGCAGTACGTGCTTTCCAGAATCACGCTCCCTGGCGCCCTTTACCTGGGCTTCGTGGCGTTGATTCCGCTGGTTGCACTCGTCCTGATCAACGCCAACCAGAACTTCCCGTTCGGTGGCACGTCAATTCTGATCATGGTGGGTGTGGGCCTCGAAACCGTCAAGCAGATTGATGCGCAGCTACAACAACGTCACTACGAAGGGCTTTTGCGATGACGAGAATGCTGATCATTGGACCTCCGGGTTCGGGCAAGGGAACGCAGGCTGAGCGGATTTCCGAGCGCCTGGGCGTAGTCGCCATTTCCACGGGCGATATCTTCCGTGCAAACGTCAAGGGCGAAACCCCCCTGGGTATCGAAGCCAAGAAGTACATGGACGCCGGCGATTTCGTTCCGGACAGCGTGACCAACAAGATGGTCCGGGACCGCTTGAGCGAAGGCGACGTCGAAAACGGCTTCCTGCTTGACGGTTACCCACGCACCACCGCCCAGGTGGAATACCTGGACCAGATCCTTGCCGGCACCGAAGAGAAGCTCGACGTCGTGCTTCAGCTCACGGCTGACGACGAGGAACTTGTTTCGCGCTTGCTGGGACGCGCCAAGGAGACCGGGCGCTCGGACGACAACGAAGCTGTCATCCGCCACCGCCTGGACCTCTACCACGAGCAGACGGAAGCCGTGGTGGCCAAGTACGCCGAACGTGGCATCCTGACCAAGGTTGATGGCATTGGCGGCATCGACGAGGTCACTGACCGCGTGTTGCTGGCCATCGAGGCGGCCAAGGCGGTTTAGTCCCGCAATATCTGATTAAGGGGTGTGTCCCGGCGCCGTGAGCGCGGGACACACCCTTTTCTGTTCCCCTGCGCAGGGACCAAAGCGGCGGTGCTTCCTGGACAGATCTCAGGGCCGGTTTCGAACTGGCTCGCTGATGCGGGAAAATAGGGAAGACCTGGGACCGATCGGATCCCGCAGCACACCACAAGAGGAGACCATGGCGTTCGGCCAGCCCCGCATCGAATACAAGACCAACGAGCAAATGCGCAAGATGCACGAGGCCGGATTGGTCCTTAGCAGCGCCCTCGACGCGGCCGTTGGTGCTGCGAAACCCGGTGTCACCACGCGGGAGATCGACGCCGTCTTCGCGGCGGTTCTGATCGACGCTGGAGCCAAGTCCAACTTCCTCGGGTACCACGGCTTCCCTGCCACCATCTGCACCTCCGTCAACGAGGAAGTAGTCCACGGCATCCCCGGTGACCGCGTCCTGCAGGACGGGGACATCATTTCGATTGACGGCGGTGCGATTGTTGATGGTTGGCACTCCGACTCCGCAAGGACCGTGATAGTTGGCACTGCCGACCCCGAAGACCAGAGGCTCTCGGACGTCACCCAGGCCGCCATGTGGCGTGGAATCGCCGCGTTGGCCAAGGGCAAGTTCGTCGGCGACATCGGAAACGCCGTGGACGACTACGTCTCTTCCGTGCCGGGGAAACCGCTGGGCATCTTGGAAGACTACGTTGGACACGGCATCGGTTCCGAGATGCATATGGCCCCTGACGTCTTGAACTTTCGCACCACGCATCGAGGCCCCAAGATCCGGCCGGGATTGTGCCTCGCTATCGAACCCATGCTCGTCCGTGGCGGCATCGAAACCGCCACCCTCGACGACGATTGGACTGTGGTGACCACCGACGGCAAGCGTTCGTGCCAATGGGAGCACTCGGTCGCCGTCCACGAAAATGGCATCTGGGTGCTTTCCGCCCCCGACGGCGGCGCAGAGCAGTTGGTGCCGCTCGGCGTCGTGCCCGTTCCGATTCCCTGACGCCCGATACGCAAAATCCCTGGCGATACCGGAATTCCGGCATCGTCAGGGATTTTGTGTATCGGAGAAGTTTTGCCTTAGCTCTTGAGCTTGGGCTTCACGTCCTTGGTGTAGATTCCGTCGAGGGTTGCCTTGAGGTCCGTCATGGTCGCCTTCACGTCGCCCTGCTGGGTGAGGATCTTCGCGGCAGCCTTGGCCATCTCCTGATCGGCACCGGGTAGGAACACTCGGGCGTTGTCCTGCACCTTGGTGACAGCGAGCTGATCCATGGCCGTCTTGATCTGGGGAGTCTTGGCGAGGACTGCGGTCATGTCCGCGGAAACACGGGTGGGCATGTAGCCCGTTGCGGCGGAGAAGGCCGCGGTGTTTTCCGGTTCGGTCATGAATTTCAGGAAGGTGGCAGCGGCGAGCTGGACCTCTTTGCTGACGCCGCTGGGAATGCCGAGGCCGGCGCCGCCGGTGGGGCAGACGTTGGTTTCAGCCTTGGGGCCACCGGGCATGAAGCCGACGCCGACGTTGAACTTCGCGGACTTCAGCACGCCCAGCAGGTCACCGGTGGAGGAGATTGTGGTGGACGTAATCCCTGCTGCGAAGTCGTCCGCGGCGTTTTTGGAGGAGACTCCAGCCCACTTGTCCTTGTAGATCGAGTCCTGGGCCCATTGCAGTGCCGCGACGGACTCAGTGGAATCGCAGTTGAAGGTCCACCCATTGGACCAGCTACCGCCCCAGCCCCACAGGTTGTTCTGGAGTGTCCAGCCGGCGTATCCGGCGAGGGCCGGGTAGATGTAGGCGTACTTCGCGCCCGAGCTGGCCTGGAGCTTGGGGGCCCACTCGGCAAATTCCTGCCAGGTCTTCGGCGCCCGGTCCGGAAGGCCAGCGGCTTTGAAGTGGTCCTTGTTGTAGTAGAAGAGCGGGGTGGACCGGCCGTAGGGGAGCGCCCACTGCTTGTTGGCGTACTGGTAGTCCGCTACGAGGGACTTCTGGAAGTCATCAATTTTGACGTCCAACTGCTTGATGAGTCCGTCCAACGGAATGATGTTGCCGTTGGTGTAGTAGCGGAACCACCAGACGTCGGAGAGGACCACGAGGCCGGGGAGGGCTGACTTAGCAGCCTGCGACGTCTGGAACTTCTGGGCGATTTCCTCGTAGTTGGCCCCTGCCGTCACGAGGTTCACCTTGATGTCCGGGAACTTCGCCTGGAATTTGTCGATGATGGATTGCTCGACGGTCTGGGACTGTCCGGGGTGGCTGGTCCAGAAGTCGAACGAGCCGGCTGCCTTGACACCGGTGAAGTCGATGTCAGAGGGTGCGCTGCTTGCAACGCTGCCGCCGGTCGACGGACCGCCGCAGGCCGCCAGAGCTGCGGCGCCGACTCCAAGTCCGGCGAGCCCCAGGAAGTTTCTACGGTCAAGATTCATTGCCATGGTTTGTCCTCTCAAGGATGCAAAGGTGGTGAGGTTTGGTTTGGATGCCGCGGCCAGGCCGCAGTACGGCCGGGGTGGGGGAGGCCGCCGGTGATGGTGCGGTGTTGCTAGCCGGTGACGCTGCCCTGGGTGAGCCCGGCAACGATGTAGCGTTGCAACGCCGCGAAGACCAGGAGGATGGGGATGATCACCAGGACTGCCCCGGCCATCAAGATCCCCCAACCGGCGCCGTTTCCTTCTGAGTTCTGGAGCAGGGTCAGGCCGACCGGGAGGGTCATGGTTTCCGGCCGGTCCGTGATGATCAACGGCCAGATGTAGTCGTTCCATTCGCTCACCACGGTGACGAGGGCCACGGTGGCGATGGAGGGGAGCGACACGGGGACGACGACTTGCCATAGCCTGCGCCAATGACCCGCGCCGTCGATTTCTGCGGCTTCGAGGATTGACCCCGGAAGCGTCTTGAAATGCTGCCGAAGGAGAAAGGTTCCGAAGGCTGTGCCGAGACCCGGAAGGATGATTCCCCACAGGGTGTTCTTGCCGCCCATTCCCGCGATCAGGATGTAGTTAGGGAGGATCGACACCTGCGGCGGCACCATCAGGGCCACGAGGATCACAACGAAGATGACATTTTTGAACGGGAACCGGACAAATACCAGGGCGTAAGCCGTCAGGATCGCCAGGATCACCTTCACCGTGGAGCCCACGGCGGTGACGATCAGGCTGTTCAGGAAGAACCGCGCGAACGGCACCGTGGTCATGGCAGTGTGGTAGTTCTCGAGGTTCAAGCCTTGCGGCAGGATTTTGAGATCCGTGGTGACGATCTCGCCGGGCTGCTTGAAGGAACTCAGCAGCATCCACAACAGCGGCAGGACCACCACCAGGGTGGCCACGATCAACGGGATGTAGCCTCCGGCCAGCGTCTGGACAAGGTTTGCGCGGGAGAACGGCCGGTCGCGCCGCACGGGGAGCTCCGGACCGCCGTCGGGAGCTTTCAGGGTCCCGACGCCGGTGGCGGGGTTGGGACTGACGGGAGAGAGCGTGCTCATGAGTAGTGCACCTTCCGTTCGACGAACCGCAGCTGGAGCACGGTGATGATGAGCAGGATGGCGAAGAGCACCACTGAGACGGCGGCGGAGTATCCGGCGCGGTTGTAGGCTCCGAAGGCCTGAAGATAGGCCTCGTAGATCAGCGTGCTGGTGCCGTTGCCCAGCGGCGTCATGATGCGGATCAGGTCGAAGGCCTGCAGCGAGCTGATCATCGTAGTGATCAGCAGGAAGAACGTGGTGGGCGAGAGCAGCGGAACGGAAATGCTCATGAAGCGGCGGAAGCCGTTGGCGCCATCCAGGGAAGCTGCCTCCATGACGTCCTTCGGGAGCGACTGGAGCCCCGCGAGGTACACGACGGCGCAGTAGCCCAGGTTCTTCCAGACGTAGACGATGATGACCATCACGAGGGAGAGCTGCGGATCGTTGATCCACTGGGGGCTTTGCTGGCCAAGGCCCCGGAGCAACCAGGACAGCACGCCGTAACCAGGGTCGAAGATGAACAGCCACACGAGGCCAACACCCACGCCGCTGAGGACGTAGGGGGCAAAGACGGCAGAGCGCGCAAAGGTGGTGCCGCGCACGTTCGCGTTCAAGGCCAGGGCCACCAGCAGGCCCAGCACCATGGAACCGCCGACAGTGACCACTGTGAAGATGAGGGTGGTGCCGAGTACTTGCGGGGCGTCGGAGCTGGTGAAGAAGTTGATGTAGTTCTCAAAGCCCACAACGGTGGCCGACGCTGAGCCCAAGGTCCAGTCAAGGGTTGAGTAATACATGTTGTTGATCAAGGGCAGATACGTGAACACCGCGATCAGCGCCAAGTTCGGCAACGCCAGTGCTAGGAACACGAAGAAGTCGCGACGGGTTCGGCCGGACCAACGTCCCCGGCGCTGGGGGACCGGGACAGTCTGCGCGGGGGCCGCGGGGCTGCCTGTCAATTGTCTTGTCATTGGAAGTCTCTAACGGTTTGCAGATATTGGGGCACGCCAGACTCCGTGGGTTGGGTGAAGGGGCGGCTAGTTTTACCTCACCACACGGGAGGGCCTGTCAAGTCAAAAAGAGAGCCAACTCCGGGATTGTTGGACAAGCCTTCTGCGATCGTTTACTCGATGTTTCGTGGAAGGTGGGGCGCTGTTTACATTCGAGGCACGACTACCGTTTGTGCGGAAGGAGCAGAATAGGCACATGACTTCCAAGATCACCGATGTGCCAGGAATCCGGGTGGGACATGTCCAGTGGATCGGCGATGGCTGGCTGAGCGGGGTGACCGTGGTCCTTCCGCCGCCGGGGACAGTTGGATCGGTGGATGTGCGCGGCGGCGGTCCGGGCACGCACGAGACGGATGCGCTTGACCCCACCACCCTGGTGTCCACAGTCGATGCTGTGGTGCTCACGGGTGGGAGCGCCTTCGGGTTGATCGCGGCCCACGGTGCCCAGCGATGGTGCGAAGAGCAGGGGCGCGGTTTCGCCGTGCCCGGGGGAGTGGTGCCGATCGTTCCCGCCGCGGCAATCTTCGACTTGGGTCGCGGCGGCGACTTCGCCGCCCGACCGGACGAAACCATGGGTTATGCAGCGGCCGCCGCGGCTGCGGCCTCAAGCGAGCACGCCGACGTCGGACGCGGAAACGTCGGCGCCGGCACCGGTGCCGTGATTGGCCGTGGCGCGTTCAAAGGAGGAGTGGGCACGTCCTCCATCACCCTGGACAACGGAGTGCTGGTGGGTGCGCTCGCAGTGGTGAACGCGCTGGGGATGCCCTTTGGCACGTCCCCACATCGCGCGGCGCCCGCTAACACCAATCCGGGGGCGCCCCCGGCGTTGAACACCACGCTTGTTGTCGTGGCTACCAATGCCGTCCTCGACCCCGCTGAATGCAAGCGCACTGCGAGTGCGGCACACGCCGGCCTCGCACGGGCGCTGAGTCCTTCCCATACCCTCGCCGACGGCGACACTGTGTTCGCGTTGGCGACGGGCGCCGTCGGGCTTGACCGCAGTTCGGATCAAGCGAGGCAGGTTTCGCTCATCACGCTGCAAAGTGCCGCGGCAGACGCCGTGCGCCTGGCTGTCCTCGACGGCGTCGCGTCCGCGGAAACCACGACGACGGCGGCAGGGACCTTCCCGTCCTACGGCGCGGTTTAGCGTTTCTAAGGGGATTCCGCGACCCGGGGAAGAGTGACACCGTGCCGGTGTCTGCGCTAGCATGGGCGGATTTAACATTCGCGCCATATTGGCGTAGAGTTGTTTGTTGGTTGTCTGCGCAGCCACGCCCATTTAACAGGTCGCAAGTCCTGCTTTGTGGAGTGGCAGAAGCCGGACGGCCAAACAAACAAAAACGTCCGCAGATTTTCCGGTGCCTAACCGGAGGACTGCGGCAAACAACAGTTAGCGGAGGATATGGCCAAGAAGGACGGGGTCATTGAGATCGAGGGCGTTGTGACTGAGGCGCTGCCCAATGCGATGTTTCGCGTTGAGCTCACCAACAAGCACATCGTTCTTGCACACATCTCGGGGAAGATGCGACAGCACTACATCAGGATTCTTCCTGAGGACCGCGTAGTGGTGGAGCTGAGCCCTTACGACCTCACACGTGGTCGCATCGTCTACCGCTACAAGTAATTGCTGGGCGGCAGCCTTGGGAAACCCGGGTGTAGCCGCAACAGCTGACCAACTGCAACACGCAAAGGAACGCCATGAAGGTCAAGCCGAGCGTTAAGCAGATCTGCGACAAGTGCAAAGTGATCCGCCGTAATGGCCGGGTCATGGTGATCTGCGAGAACCCGCGCCACAAGCAGCGCCAGGGCTAATTCCCCGCAAGGGAACTAGCGCCCGCGAGGGCAACCTGGGTTGCTAACCCACGCAAGTAAATAAAGGCAGCACAAGCTGAATTGGGACGTATAGAGCCCGGACAGCTAACCCCCGGTCGGAGGCTGGGGCCGCACTGAAAGTGCGGGTGTACTGCCTACGACCTCCGGTTTATTCAAGGAGTACTGCCACTATGGCTCGTCTCGCTGGCGTAGACATTCCCCGCGAAAAGCGGTTGGAAATTGCGCTTACTTACATCTACGGCGTGGGCAAGACCCGTGCACACGAAACCCTGGCTGCCACCGGCATCAGCGCTGACGTTCGCGTCAAGGACCTGACTGACGCCGAGCTGGTCCAGCTGCGTGACTACATTGAAGGCAACTACAAGGTTGAGGGTGACCTTCGCCGCGAAGTAGCAGCAGATATCCGCCGCAAGGTTGAGATCGGCAGCTACGAAGGCCTGCGTCACCGCAAGGGCCTGCCCGTACGCGGTCAGCGTACGAAGACCAACGCTCGTACCCGCAAGGGCCCGAAGCGTACCGTCGCCGGCAAGAAGAAAGCCGGCCGCTAGAAATAGCTGCTGACTTTCCCCCGATAACTTTCTGTAGGAGAAATAATGCCCCCGAAGACTCGTGGCGCGGTTCGCAAGCCGCGTAAGAAGGACAAGAAGAATATCGCGCTTGGCCAGGCGCACATCAAGAGCACCTTTAACAACACCATCGTGTCCATCACGGACCCGAACGGTGCTGTAATCTCCTGGGCTTCCGCCGGTGAGGTTGGATTCAAGGGCTCCCGTAAGTCCACCCCGTTCGCCGCCCAGATGGCTGCCGAGGCTGCTGCAAAGCGCGCCCAGGAGCACGGTCTGCGCAAGGTCGACGTATTCGTCAAGGGACCGGGATCCGGACGCGAGACCGCAATCCGTTCGCTGCAGGCCGCTGGCCTCGAGGTTGGCTCCATCCAGGACGTCACCCCCAGCGCCCACAACGGTTGCCGCCCGCCGAAGCGCCGCCGCGTCTAATTGGCTTCTTGGCCTTTGCCGGCCGGGTCCGCTGCTGAACAGCCTGGCTGTTCCGCAGCACCCGGCCGGCACAGCCGGAACCAAGCCGATTTCCACCACCTGTGTTGCGTCATATAGCGGATGCTCGCCGAAAGGAAACCTAAGTGCTCATTGCACAGCGCCCCACTCTGTCTGAAGAAGTAGTCTCCGAGAACCGCTCGCGTTTCATCATTGAACCGCTGGAACCTGGCTTCGGCTACACCCTCGGAAACTCCCTCCGCCGTACCCTGCTCTCTTCCATCCCCGGTGCTGCTGTAACCAGCATCCGGATCGATGGCGTGCTGCACGAGTTCACGACGGTTCCGGGTGTCAAGGAAGATGTCACTGAGATCATCCTGAACATCAAGAGCCTCTCCGTGTCCTCCGAGCACGATGAGCCGGTTGTTGCATACCTGCGCAAGCAGGGCCCCGGAGTCGTCACCGCCGCGGACATCGCTCCACCGGCCGGCGTCGAATTCCACAACCCGGATCTGCACATTGCCACGCTGAACTCGAAGGGCAAGTTCGAACTCGAACTGACCATCGAACGCGGCCGCGGCTACGTTTCGGCAGCTCAGAACAAGTCCGGCGACTCCGAGATCGGCCGCATTCCGGTCGACTCGATCTACTCGCCGGTCCTGAAGGTGACTTTCCGCGTGGAAGCCACCCGTGTTGAGCAGCGCACTGACTTCGACAAGCTGATTGTCGACGTCGAGACCAAGCAGGCTATCGCCCCGCGCGACGCCGTTGCCTCGGCAGGCACCACCCTGGTGGAGCTGTTCGGTCTGGCCCGCGAGCTGAACACCGCAGCTGAAGGTATCGAGATTGGCCCGTCGCCGACGGATGCTGCCTTGGCAGCGGACATGGCACTGCCGATCGAGGATCTGGACCTCACCGTCCGTTCCTACAACTGCCTCAAGCGTGAGGGCATCCACACCGTGGGTGAACTCGTTGCCCGCTCCGAGGCTGACCTGATGGACATCCGTAACTTCGGTGCGAAGTCCATCGATGAGGTCAAGGCAAAGCTGGTTGAACTGGGCCTGTCCCTCAAGGACTCGCCTCCCGGTTTCGACCTGGCAGCCCGCGCCGCAGCCATCGAAGAGGACGACGCCGCGTTCAGCGACGACGAGCTCTAACAAGCAGATCTTGGCCACCGAGTCCACGTTCGGACCCGGAAGGCCTTCATTACAGGAGAAATTACTATGCCTACCCCCACTAAGGGTCCGCGCCTCGGAGGCGGTCCGGCTCACGAGCGCCTGATGCTCGCGAACCTGGCAGCAGCGCTGTTCGAGCACAAGCGCATCACCACGACGGTCACCAAGGCCAAGCGCCTGAAGCCGTACGCGGAGCGCCTCGTGACCTTCGCCAAGCGCGGCGACCTGTCCTCCCGCCGTCGCGTGCTCGGCCTGATCAGCGACAAGGGCATCGTCCACGAGCTGTTCACCGACATCGCCGGCGCCGTTGCCAACCGCGATGGTGGCTACACCCGCATCACCAAGATCGGCAACCGCAAGGGCGACAACGCTCCCATGGCTGTCATCGAACTGGTTCTTGAGCCGGTTTCCCCGAAGCAGGCTGTAGTTGCCGAGGCTACTGCCGCTGCCAAGCGCGACGCTGAGAAGGCTGCTCCGGCTGCCGAAGAAGCCGCTCCGGTCGCCGAGGAAGAGGTTGTTGAGACCGAAACCGCCGAGACTGAAGCCGTTGAGACTGAGGCTCCTGAAGCTGAAGCCGCTGAAACCGAAAAGGCTCCGGCTGCTGAGGAAAAGAAGTAATTCACTGAATTCTTCACAGTAGACTTAAGTCTATGAACGATCGAAAACCCGCTGCCCCCGTTTTGGGGGGCGGCGGGTTTTTGCGTGTCCGGATGGATCTTTCGTACGACGGCGGCCCTTTCAATGGTTGGGCCCTGCAGCCGGGTCTGCGGACAGTGCAGGGTTCACTCGAGGAGGGGCTGGCGTTGATCGTGCGGCGTCCCGTGCGGGTCACCGTGGCTGGCCGCACCGACGCCGGTGTGCACGCACGGGGACAAGTGGTGCACATCGATCTTTCCGAGGGCGAGTGGAGCGGGCTACCGCGGGGCCATGAAATCGATCCCGCCGCTGCGCTGCTCCGGAGGCTTCGTGGAGCGCTGAGCCGCGTCCTGCAGGATGAAACCGGCGCCATTGAAGTGCACGACGTCGGACTCGCGCCTGACGGCTTTGACGCCCGGTTCTCGGCACTGTGGCGCCGTTACAGCTACCGGATTGCCGATGGCCCGGAACGCTGGGACCCTGTCCTGCGCAGGTTGACGTTGTGGCACAAGTCCGCGTTGGACGAGGGCACGATGAACGAGGGTGCCGCGGCGCTGTTGGGGCTCCAGGACTTCCGCGCATACTGCAAGCCCCGCGAGGGAGCCACCACAATTCGAGAACTGCAGCGGCTTGAGTTCATCCGCGGCAGCGATGGCGTGCTCGTTGCCAACGTGCAGGCCGATGCCTTTTGCCACAACATGGTGCGTGCCTTGGTGGGATCGGCATTGCGTGTGGGGGAACGCCTGGAAAGTCCGGAGTGGCTGCACGAGCGGCTGCTTGCGGGGGTGAGGGATGCCAAGTCGGTGCTGGCCGCGCCCCATCCCCTGGTGCTTGAAGAAGTGGCCTACCCGTCCGACGACGAACTGTTTGCGCGGGCTGAGCTGACCCGGGCCCGGCGGGAGTAGCGGGGGTCGGACGGTCAGTCCCAGACGGGGCCCGCCGTTGGACGACCCCCTCCCGGCTCTGGGTACCGTGGAGGGGGCCTGCGAAGACCACCCGCGGGTTCTGGGTATCGCGGGTGGCCGATCAGTAGCGCCCCAGATGCGCTTGGTCCCAGATGGTCAGAATGCACCCACGAAGTTGTTCATGACGTTAATGGCGGCGGGCCCCATGATCACAATGAAGAGCACGGGGAGTATGCACAACATGAGCGGGAACAGCACCTTGATCGGAAGCTTCATTGCCTTCTCTTCAGCGCGCTGACGACGCTTGACGCGCATCTGCGAGGCCTGTGTCCGAAGGACCTTGGCTATGGCGATTCCGTAGATGTCAGCCTGGACCACTGCCCGCACAAAGCTTCGTAATTCCGGAACGTCCGCACGGTTGGCGAGAGCCAGATATGCCTCTTTGCGGCTGCGCCCAGCCTGCATGTCCTGCAAAGTACGCAGGATTTCCGAGGCCAGGGGGCCGGATCCATTCTGACCGGCCCTTGACATCGCTGCCTCGAATCCCAGGCCGGCCTCCACCGAAATCAGCATCTGGTCGAGGGTGTTCGGGAGTTCCAATTGAATGGCTTCCTGGCGCTTCGCCCCACGGCTGTGGATCATGACATCCGGCACCAGGTAGAACAACGCAACGACGAATAGGTACAGCAGGAAGCCCGGTCCGCTAGGTGCGCGGAGGAAGAAGTAGAGGCCCAGAAGCCCGGCAACGAGCGCAAGTGCCGGTTTGGCAATGAGGAGCCGCTCCAACGGCATTCCCGCCGGACGACCGGCCCGGGCGAGGAGCTTGTCCAGCCAACCGACGTATCCCTTGGGCGTGAAACGAACGCCAAGTTCCTTGAAAGGGATCCGCTGGGATTCGGGCCCCGCTTGTTGAGGCCGTCCTGAACTTCGTCTCAAATTCGATCGGACGGTAGCCAGCCCGGCACGGTCGACCGAAATGAAGGACCAAGCCATTCCTGCGATGGGAACGACAATCAGTGCTACGAAAAGCCATGCAATAGGACTCATGACAACTCCTCAGAACTTGATCTTGACGACACGGCTGAGCCAGAAGGCCCCAAGCCCCAGCAAGATGACGGCAGTGACGACCATGATCCAACCGAGAAGATTGGAGTACAGCAGCGCGATGTATTTAGGATTTGTCAGGCTGAGGTATAAAAACATTCCGACGGGCAGAGCAATGAGGATATACGCGGAAAGCCGTCCTTCGGCGCTCAGGGCGCGAACCTGGCCTTTGACCTGTGCCCGCTCACGAATGGTTTCACCGACGTGGTCCAGGACGTCTGCCAGGTCGCCACCTACCTCCCGGTGGATCTCGATGGCCTGGGCCGTCCAGACGAAGTCTTCGCTGTCGAGGCGATCAGCAGCATCGCTCATCGAATCCTTCAAATCGCGGCCGAGCCGTGTTTCCGCGACTATCCGGGCAAACTCGTCGCGGGTAGGAGATTCGGCCTCCTGGGCCACGGCATCTATTGAACGGAGCAGGCTATGCCCCGCTCGCATGCCGCCCGAGAGCATCTGAATGGTGTCACCGAGTTGGAGCTCAAATTTCGCCCTGCGACGAGCCGTCAGGACACTCACGATGAGCTTTGCAACGAAAGGTGTGGCGATCAGCAAAAGCAAGCCGAAAACGACGCCGCTGATAATGAAACCGACTATTCCGGCAACGAAGGCCGAGCAAGTAATCAGCAAAACATAGTCTGCGGGCTTCATTTTGATACCCGCCTTTTCCAAGGTCGCTCGGGTTCCTGATGAGCGGGTTTTCCCCACGGCGTTGTCAACGAAGGCGACTGCAGATGTCGTCACCTTGGTAAGCGCAGAAGTTTGGACTGCCCCACCGGGGCGACGCCTGGACAGGGCTATGTCCGAATTCCGCGAACCAAGGAACACGAACACCACGACGAACAACGCCAGGAACGTGAAGAGAACTCCGAGCGCGAGAAATACGGGATTCGTGGGATTCACCTTAGTCCACCCCCCATGGGCAAGGAGCCAAAAACGGCGGGCGAAATCTGTATTCCCAGATCGGCGAAATGGTCAACGAAACGTGGCCGTACCCCGGTGGGTACTGGCCGTCCGAGGAAGCGGCCATTCGCGTCGATTCCCGCTGAGTAATCGAAAGTGAAGGCGTCCTGCAGAGTCACAATGTCGCCTTCCATGCCCTGAACCTCGGTGACGTGGGTGACGCGCCGTGTGCCGTCGCGAAGGCGCGAGATGTGCACGATCAGGTTGACGGCAGACGCGATCTGTTCCCTGATAGCCCTTAGCGGCAGATCCATGCCGGCCATCAGTACCAGAGTTTCCAAGCGTGCTACAGCGTCCCGCGGAGAGTTTGCGTGCACAGTGGATATTGAACCGTCGTGGCCCGTGTTCATGGCCTGGAGCATGTCCAAGGATTCGCCACCGCGCACCTCCCCGACAACAATCCGGTCGGGCCTCATTCGCAGGGAGTTCCGCACGAGGTCACGAATGGAGATTTCACCTTTGCCTTCGATGTTTCGTGGCCGGCTCTCCAAACGGACAACATGCTCTTGCTGTAGTTGGAGCTCCACAGCATCCTCAATAGTGACGATGCGTTCGTCGGCGGGGAGGAATGACGAGAGAACATTGAGCAGTGTCGTCTTGCCCGTGCCGGTACCGCCCGAGACGATGATGTTCAGACGGGCTTGGACACAGGCATGCAACAATTCCGCCATCTCAGGGCTCAGCGTGCCCAGTCCAATGAGATTTTGGACAGTAAGAGGCACCCGAGCAAATTTACGAATGGTCAGCGACGACCCATTCACCGCCAGGGGCGGGATGATTGCATTCACGCGTGAGCCGTCGGCAAGGCGTGCGTCGACCAACGGCGAAGATTCGTCGATTCTCCGACCCACCTTTGACACGATCCGTTCGATGATTTTGCGAAGATGCTCCTCAGACGTGAAACGGGCACTCGTCAAGTAGAGCTTTCCAGCGCTCTCCACGTAGATACGATCGGCACTGTTGACCATGATCTCAGTGATGTCCTGATCATCAAGGAAGCGCTGAAGCGGTCCCAGTCCTAAGACGTCGTCGGCGATCTCCTGGACAAGCCTTTGACGCTCTGCCGAACTCAGGGGAATTTCGTCCTCATCGATGACCGCGCGGAGTTCGTCCTTGACGAACTGATGAAGCTCGGCTTCGTCCATGTTCGTGTCCGAGGTCCGTGCTCCCATGCGCTCGTAGAGCGCTTCGCTGGTGCGTTCCTTGATTGCCGAGAGTGCTTGGCTGGTCTCCGCGGAACCGGGTAGCGAATCAGTCAGGGAGGGAACCTGGTCAGGGCCGGTGCTTCTCGGAGCGGACCAAGGATCGTCCAGATTTGCCGCAGTGGCGACTGGTTCGATTCCCCGTGCTGAGTCGAGGCGCTTGGAGAGGTTCATTGGACTACCGCCCTTCGGTGCAATTGTTTGTGAGGTCGGGCCTCCCAGTCCGGTTTGAACCGGTCGACCAACTTTCGGAGGCCTTTCGCCGCGGGATCCTTGGAACCGTCTTGCAGCAGCGGAATGCCCTTGTTTGTCGAAAACGGCAGTGCCCTGGAGCGAGGTAGAGTGACGTCGACCGGACAGCCGATTGTCGCTTCAACATCAGCCAACGAGAGCCCACTGCGCCTGTCAGCAAAGTTCAACACCACATGGCGATGCCGTGGTAGCAACCCAATCTCGTCGAGGATGTCCAACCCGGTCCGCAAACCCTTGATGCTGGGGATGTCCATTCCGCACACCCAGACAACGTCGGTAGCATGCTCGAGAGTTGCCAGTACATGCTCGCCAAGTCCCGGGGCCGTGTCCACCACGACGTATTGGAATTCGTTCGCAAGCTGTTCCAGAAGATGTCCAACTTGGTCGGCCGAGATGTGTTCGATCTGGGTCGGGTTGTGAGGCGCGCAGAGTGCGTAAATGCCTGCAGGGTGGACGGAGAGGTATGACTTCAAGACCATGCTGTCCTGAACGGCGGCTCCGGTCACGGCGTCAGCGATCGTCTTTTGCGGCTCGAGGAGAAGGCCGGACGCGACGTCGCCGAACTGTAGATCGAGATCGGCCACCACCACACCCATTCCGGCGAGCTTGCCAAGACCCACGGCAAGGTTGGTGGAAATCGTCGTTTTTCCGACTCCACCCTTGGGCGACATCACAGCGATAATCCGCCCGCCAGGCCGTTCTCCTTCAACTGTCGCGCCCAATCCACGTCGGCGGCCAGCAGCTGCCAGGCTCGCACGCTCAAGCAGAACACGGATCGTATCCACTCCCGAGTCCGGGGGAAGCAAGTCCCTGATTCCCGCACGCATGGCCGGCAACGCCGCTTGTGCCTGGTCGTCGGCGGCCAAAACAACACTGATCTCCGGATACTGCAGATCAAAGAGGCTCGCCAATCTGAAAGCGTCGTCAAGCGCCAGTCCGGGACCGAGGATCAACACCTCCAACAACTCGCCGGACAGGACTCGCAAGACGTCGTCAGGGCTTGGCGGTAGAAAGTCGGCCGCGATGGACTGAACTTCACCATGCATGCCGCCAGTGGCTTGCCGGACCCGGCGTTCAAAGTCTGCGTTCGGAGTTATAACTAGGAAGCGACTCATCGGAGGACCTCTGCCCGCTTGATTGTGACATTGGGGCTCTCGCTCGCAGTCGACGGTTCCTTGGTTAGCCAAATATCTCCATACTTTGCCCCGAAGGCGATCTTCGTGGAGTCGACGTCATTTCGGGCCAAGGTCACGATGAAGGCGCCGTCCGGCAATTGAGTATTCGCCTGTTCCTGGCCAGACTGTGCCTGGCTGGTGGTCTTAGCCTGCGAAACGGCCCGCTGGACGCTGGTGACCAATACCTTGTGGAAGACCATCTGGGCGCTGCCACCTGCTGCGCCTTGGGCACCGGAATCATCGAGCAGAACCACGACGCCAACGGTGTCGCCGGCGGCAAGTCGTCCACCGACGACGCGCTGTGCGTCCAGGTGAAGTGAAATCTCCTGAAGTCCCGCCGGAACCGGCACGGAGCCGGGGGCCGCCAGACTTGTCGGGTCAACGAGTCGGGCTCCTAGGAGTGTCTCTCCGGGAAGCAGGTCGACCCCTGAAACTTTACCGTCGAGCCCATCCAAGCTCTTTAGCGCTCCGTTGGGTACTGAACCGGCGGGCAATGAAGCGAGCTTGACGGCGGCCTTGACCGTTTGCAGGTTAGAGCCGGCCGGAATCTTGCTTTCGACGACCAGAACGTCCACGGGCTGGAGGTCTTTTTGCGCCCGCGCTTCCGATCCTTGTACATACGTAACCAGCAGCAACGTGCCGGCGATTGCCAGGACGATTGCGACTATGCCTCCCAGTAGGCGAGTTTTCAATTTGATTTCCCCTTAGTTTGACTATGGAGTTGCGCTCCCAGTTTGGGTTGTTATTTGGTGAGGTGGACATTAAGGGTTCCGAGGTCTGCCCCGGTTCCTCCGCCCCCACCAGCGGTGCCAATTGATTGGTATTTGATGAACTGTCCGATGATGCATCGATCGTTTCCGCCGGCGCAGGCCAGATTAGGGTTACCGAGCGCGGCGTTTGTGTTGTGATAGAGGTAGGGGCTGCCATTATTACCAAATTTCCAACCCACAATGTTGAACGTGGCGTAGCCAATAATGTGGAACGACCCCGTATTGCCATTCCCGGTTGCTGTGTCGAAGATCGGAAATAGCACTTTCACGGTGCCGCCGCCGTTGAGGGTGTCGACCCAGCCCTGAAGTATCGTCTGGCAAGCGCCTGGAAAGTTGTTACCTGGATCCGACCCGATGCTAGTGCTGCCAGCCTGTGTGGTGGCGTAGCATGGCGAGCTTTGGGTCAACCATCCCCAACCTCCAGGAATGGTGTGGCCGGAGGCGTTGGTGCAGGTGATTCCCGGTTTCCAGGAAATCTTCTGAAGGTCGCCTGTCGGGACGGATCCGCTCAAATCCCAACACTTGTCGGAGAATGCAAGCGGAAAAGCGCCTCCGCTGCTCGGTGGACCCCATGTGGCCTGAGCCGAAGCTTCGATGTCGGTAGTTTGAATGCCGAGCACCCGCGCGAACACTAAGGAGAAATGATTGTTTCCCGAGGTATCGCGCGACTGGGTGGTGATGTCCACCGTTGAAGCTCCCAGATTGACGGTTGCGTTAGGCACATTGGTGACGCCGTCCAAAGCGTTGTTCCCAGCCAGCGTGGTGGCGGCGGCCACCGGTCCAGCACAGTCTGAAGAACTCGGATCTTTGGCGCAGGCTTGCGCGATGGCAAGTGCGGCGGCGTCCGCGCCGTTTTGAAGTTGGGCATGTTCCGAATACATGGAGCCGACGTCGACGGCGAAGGCTGCCATGCCAAGAAGCACCACCATGAGGAGAGCGGTGAGTGGGGCTACCACGCCACGCTCAGGGTCGTCTCGCCTTAGCCGCCACATCGCATAACCCCTTTGCCTTGCAGGTTAAGTTGCGAAGGCATCCCGGGAATCAGACCGGGAAAACCCGTCATCCAGGATGTGCTGTAGGCCACCGTGACGACGACATTGCAGGGGTTTGAGCCCACGGACTGGACGCTGATGTTCGACTCAGACAACGGGACCGATGGAGCGGCGGCAACTCCTGCGTCTTGGGCGGCAGTCACGCTATAGCCGGGATCCGATTGGTGGATGGATGCATAGCGGGCCGCTTCCCGAGCAGCTTCAGTCAGGGAGACCTGGATGTTGAAGCCCCGCCCAAATTCGCAGATGCCAAGCACCAGCACCAGGAAAATTGGAAGTATCAAGGCAAATTCGACTGCGACGGCACCGGCCTCGGATCCTGATTTCTTTTCGGAGCGCATTGCCGGCGCCTTTAGAGATTATCGACGACAGTTTGGAATCCGGCCTGAACTTCCGGTCCAAGGAGCGCCACGGTTGCGATGATGGCTGCCGCGATCAATGCGACGAGGAGACCATATTCGACTGCGGTGGCTCCCGTTTCAGAAACCCGGAGCCTTTGGAAGAACTTGTTCATTGTGTTTCTCCCTAAAAAGGTCCGGGCCGGCCTCGCCTTGAGGATTTCCTCGACGTGACCGGCCCGGGTCGGAGATCGTTGCTCTGATTCAGAGCGCCGAGTTGATTTTGGTAAACGCGGCGTTGATCTGGCCGCCAAGCGCGGCAACTACGGTAACGATCACAGCGGCGATCAAAGCGACAAGCATGCCGTATTCAACAGCTGTTGCGCCTTTCTCGGAGGACATGATGCGATCCTTCACGCCGGCGACGAAAGCAATGACAGAAACCATGAGAGATGACATTGGAAAACCTTTCCCAGATAAGTGAATTTGTCTACGATTCCTCGCCGCTTACATATCTCTTTTGGCGGTTCGGATTTCGATAGGACAAGAATTGCTCCTGGGAGGGTTAACAAACAATGCGTAGTGGTACTCGTCTTTTCTAGTGCAGGCGGCACGGACTACTCGAAGAGCCCCCAGGGGATACTCGGTTTTTCTGCCTAAGCACCACTCAGTTACTGGTACGTATGGGACTCTTGGGGACTGAGTGGACTTGGGAGGCGCGGCGTGGGCTCACGCGATGAGCAGTACCACTCCAATTGCCGCGGCGAACATTGCCGGTCCGTGGGCAACTTCAGCTGGCTTGATTCCGCGCTTCAGGCGCAACATCAGTACCGTCATCACCCCGCCCACCACGAATCCCAGCAGTCCCCCGTAGAACACTTGGCTCCAGCCCAAGTAGCCCAAGTACATTCCGAGTGGTGCCGCGAGCTTCACATCGCCCATTCCGAGGCCGCCGGGAGAAATTAATCCGAGAATTAAGTACCCAAGGAACAAGATGACGGCGCTGGCGGCCGCGCGCACTAGTCCAGACCAGTCCAGAGTCAGTGCGGCGGACATAGTTAACAGACCGAGGCCGGCAGCAAGCAACAACAGCACCAGTGGATTTGGCAGCAAATGGTGCGCCACGTCCACGCGCGACAGCTGTACTGCCAGCACGCCTAAGAGCAGGTAAGCAGCGAGCGTCGGGGAGAAACTGAACCGGAGCGTCAGAAGGGAAAACACGACCGCTGTGGCCACCGCCGTCGTGATTCGGATGGCGCGGGAGGGGAGTCCGCCAATCCGCGGCAGAGATCGGGCTATCAGGACCTCTGCCAGAGGGCTCGTGAGCAGCCCCAGGAGCCCGAAGGCAGCCACAAGCAAGGGCTGGGCGGCAGTTGCTGTCATGGCGTCTCCTAGGAGCTCAGGACGGGTCTCAGTTGTTCACGTTGGTTACCAGCCTATTTTGACCCTGAAGCTCCTTGCCGCTATTGTTGATAGTCGTTGTGCGTGTCCTTTCTCGATGACACATGCCCGCTTGGGGATCCAGTTGCAGGATCGTTAACTCGACAGGCATATCGGGACTTCGGGATGACTGGTACATAGAGCCCTCACCTCTGCTCCGGTAACGCATACCTAGTAGGCACACGCTCCGAGCGTGCCGCCTAAAACATGAACGCCAGAACAAGAACGAGGCAAAACCGTGCGTACGTACACCCCGAAGCCCGGCGATATCAACCGCCAGTGGCACGTCATCGATGCCACCGACGTTGTCCTTGGTCGTCTTGCCAGCCAGACCGCAACACTGCTGCGCGGAAAGCACAAGCCGACCTTTGCGTCCCACATGGACATGGGCGACTTCGTCATCATCATCAACGCTGAAAAGGTCGCCTTGACCGGCGCCAAGCTGGAGCAGAAGCGCGCATACCGCCACTCCGGCTACCCGGGCGGCCTGACCTCCGTCAACTACGCGGAGCTGCTGGAATCCAACCCGGTCCGCGCCGTGGAGAAGGCCATCAAGGGCATGCTCCCGAAGAACTCCCTCGCTGCACAGCAGCTGGGCAAGCTCAAGGTTTACCGTGGTGCAGAGCACCCCCACGCCGCCCAGCAACCCAAGACTTTCGAAATCACCCAGGTCGCCCAGTAGTCCTGGCCACCAACCAACTTTAATCAAGGAGAATCGTGGCTCAGAACGAAGAACTGACCACCGAGGCCGTTGTGGCTGAGGAAAACCTGACCAGCTACACCTCGGAGAGCGGTCCTGCGGAAGCAGAAGCGCCGAAGAAGGAGCGCCCGGCACTGACCGTTGCCGGCGCCGCAGTTGGCCGTCGTAAAGAAGCCGTTGCACGTGTTCGCATCGTGCCCGGCACCGGCAAGTGGATCATCAACGGCCGCGAGCTGGCCAACTACTTCCCGAACAAGCTGCACCAGCAGGACGTCAACGAGCCCTTCAAGATCCTTGATCTTGACGGCGCGTACGACGTATTCGCACGTATCCACGGTGGCGGCATTTCCGGTCAGGCCGGCGCGCTGCGTCTTGGCATCGCCCGTTCGCTGAACGAGATCGACACCGAGAACAACCGCGCTACCCTGAAGAAGGCCGGGTTCCTGCGTCGTGACGCCCGCGTCATCGAACGTAAGAAGGCCGGTCTCAAGAAGGCACGCAAGGCTCAGCAGTACTCCAAGCGCTAAATCCGCTTTCGGGCGCTTCCAGCGCCCTACAGGGGCCCGTTCCGCCGTTTGGCGGGGCGGGCCTTTTGCGCTTTCTGGCTGGGTAGGGCCACGAGGATGAAACTACTGGGTGAGGCTGTAAAAGGACGCGCCGTCGATCATCTCGGCCTGGAAGTTGCTTTCGACCCATTGAACAATGCGTGCAGATTCCCCTCGCCCCTCAACTGTGAAAGGTGGAAGGTTCTGGATCACAAACGATCCGACGCTACCTTGGCGGACCATTGTTTGGAATTGCCCCAGCGTCGGGAAGGGATCTGTGCCGTCGAAACCACCCACTGCCAGGATCGCCCTGGAGCTGTCCAGCTGATAGTTAGCGGCCGTCTCCGAGCCGACGACGGCGGCCGCCCACCGCACTGACGCAGGGCTTGCCTTAATCCTCCTGAGGACTCCCTTAGCCGGCACGTCGCCGAACATGACCGCGGTGAAGGTCGGGGGCGTCCCCGGCTGCAGTTGAGTTCGATCAGGATGATCTGATCGAATGCCCAAGGTGCTAGGCCCGGCCACAACTCCTGCTCCGACGTGCGGACTCAGTACCGTGTTTACGGACCAGATCGTGGGACCCAACAATATTGAGGCTCCTATAAATAGAACGGGTACCGCTTGACGTTGCTTTTTGACGGGTGGAAGCAACGCGATGGCGACTGCCAGGCTTCCTGCGGCCAACATAACCGGAGGCACCCAAGGGAATTCCGAGACGGACCGGGATGCCGTTATGAACCCCAGGATCAGGCAGGTAGCCAACACGAGACCAGACGCCAGGCGGACTAACCCGCTTGCTAAGCGGCGCGCAAAATGGGTTGCCGTAAACGCGGCTAGGCAACTGAGCGACGGTATGGTTGAGATCGCGTAATAGGGATGGACGATGCCTGTCATCATGGCCAGGACCGTGGCCGAACAAACAAACCACGCGGCGCAGAAAACCAAAAAAGAGCGCTGTTGCGACGTGCCATGTCGACGAATAGCGAACCATATGGTGATACCGACTCCAGCAATCGCGAGCGGGAGAAACCATGCGAACTGGGCCGAGAACTGCGGTTGTAGGAAGCGAGTGATCCCCGGGTCAAGCTTCTGGTAGAGATCCGCACTAGGGCCAGATAGCATGTGACTGGCATCCTCGCCGGTCAGCCGATCCAGCCCGTTGTATCCCAGCGTTAACTCCCAGATGCTGTTGGATCGGGAACCGCCTATGAAAGGCCTCCGGGCAGGATCAGCCGTCTGCGCGATCATGAACCACCAGCCCGATGCCACGACTGCCGCGAGCAACCCGGCCCCAAGGTGGAGCAGTCTGGCAAGTACGGAGAACCGGGCGAAAACAACGTATGCCAGTGCGATCGCCGGCAGGATGAGGGCAACCTGTAGCTGCTTCGTGAGGAACCCGGCACCGACCAGGGCTCCCGCGACGAGCAGCCAGCGCAGCTTCCCCCGGTCGATTGCTTCAAGGGCACTGTAGGCGGCCCCGATCATGAGCAGAGTCAGCAGCGCATCCGGGTTGTTGTACCTGAACATCACGGTGGCCACAGGGGTGACCGCGAAGAAAAGCCCTGCAAGAAGGCCAGTTGCTGGGTCGGTGCGCTTCTGCACCATCCGATAGAGCAAATAGACGCTGAGTACTCCCATCAGAGCCTGCGGCAGGAGGATGCTCCATGAGCTGAGTCCGAAAATACGCACGGAGAGGGACATGATCCACAAAGACATCGGTGGCTTGTCAACGGTAATTGCATTGCCTGGGTCGGACGACCCGTAGAAGAATGCCGTCCAATCTTCCGAGCCGGCCATGGCGGCAGCCGAGTAGTAAGAGTTTGCCCAACCGTTTCGGTCGAGTCCCCACATATAGAGGACTGACGTCAGGACCAGGAGACCCAGAAGCGCTGGCCGCACCCACGCCGCATTCGCGGGATTCCCTCGAACCCACTTCCGAATGACCTGGGAATGGCCTCCGATGAGGGTGCCCGGGGCTGCTTGTCCCGGAAGTCGGCTGGTTCTGTTGCTCACATTGCCAGCTGCTTGATGGTGGCCACGCCGCGCCGCTCCTCCGACCGACGAACCCGGAAAACCCAGATCCGTAGCAGAACGAATCGGACAAGAGTGGCGAATATGTTTGCACAGGTCAGGACGAACAACTCAGTACTCGGCGATGCATCCGGGTGAATGGAATGTAGCAGTAGCAGGGAGGAAGAAGTGATCCCCCAGGCAACCAAGAAAACTACAAGGCCTTGAAACTGTTGTGTGAACTGCCGCTCGGGGCCATGGATCCTGAAGGTGAAGCGACGGTTGGCAGCCGTGTTCGCGATGGCCGTGATCAATAGGGCTAGGAAGTTTCCCTGCTGTGGCCCAAACGGGCCTTGGAATAGCAGATACAGCAAAGCAAAAGCGAGCGTGGAGAACGCACCGACGATTCCGAAACGCACCACCTGGCCGAAGAAACTGGGACGTGTTGGCGCGGCTATAGGTCCTCGTCCCAGCTCCGCGTATATCGCCTCCAAAGGAATTCTTCCTTAACCATGGAACTGGCGACGCGCACAAGGCCTCGGAGGTCGTCCATGGCGGTTTGCCGGATATCTACCCTGCTATCCGGATCATCGATCCAGTCGACAGGGATTTCGTGGATACGAAGCCCTGCCCGCTCTGCCAAAATCAACAACTCGGTGTCGAAGAACCAGCAGTTGTCCTCTACATAAGGCAGCAGCCGATGCGCGACTTCTGCCCTGACAGCCTTAAAACCGCACTGGGCATCGGAAAACTGTACCTGCATGGTCCGTTTAAGAATCAGGTTGTAGCTCCGGGAGATGAATTCCCGTTTTGGACCCCTCACGACCCTGGAAGTCCGGCCAAGCCTCGTGCCGATACTGACATCCGAGTGTCCGGAAAGCAGGGGAGCGATGAGCGGAGGCAAGGCCGCCAAATCGGTCGAGAGGTCTACATCTACATAAGCCAGAACTTTGGCTTCTGATGATGTCCAGGCGTCGCGGAGTGCGAAGCCGCGCCCTTTGGTTTCAAGGCGCCGATAACTAACATTTGGGACCTCATCAGCGAGCTCCCGCCCAATAGAACCTGTTGCGTCGGTGCTGGCATTATCGGCAATCGTGATTTTCCAGCTGTACAACAATTCTCGCGACAGATAGTCGGCAAGCCGGAGGATGCTTCTTTCGAGTATGGCGGACTCGTTGAAAACGGGGACAATTATTTCGAGCGCCAAGCCCCCAGAGCTAGGTGTCATGCGGTAATCGTAGATACTCGTTAAGGGTCTTTACTAGAGTGGAGCGGAAAGCGCAAGTCAAGTAGCTGCACTCTTGTGGTCGCGCGGCTGAAGGGGTAAAAGCAAGGCCTGCGGCACTCCTTCCCTCGGCCCCTGCGCCGTCGTCTAGATGCGCCGTCGTCTAGACTGGGACGCGATGGCTAGATTATTTGGAACAGATGGCGTGCGTGGTCTCGCCAATGGATTGCTCACCGCGGAGCTTGCTCTCCAGTTGGCACAAGCCGCTGCGGTGGTCTTGGGCCACGAGCGCTCGGCTAACGGAAAGCGCCCCCGCGCCGTAGTCGCCCGGGATCCGCGGGCCAGCGGGGAGTTTATCGCTGCAGCGGTAGAAGCCGGGCTTTCGAGTTCCGGGATCGACGTGTACGACGCCGGTGTGCTGCCCACTCCCGCGGCCGCTTACCTCATCGCGGACCTCGATGCCGATTTCGGCGTGATGATCTCCGCGTCGCACAACCCGGCGCCGGACAACGGGATTAAGTTCTTTGCCCGCGGCGGCCAGAAGCTCCCGGACGAGGTGGAGGACGCAATTGAGGCTCAGCTCGGCAAGGAACCTTCACGTCCAGTTGGCGGCGATGTCGGCCGCATCCAGCGCTTCTCGGACGCCGAGGACCGTTACATCGTCCATTTGCTCGGTACGCTCCCGCACCGCCTTGAGGGCCTTAAGGTCGTCTTGGACTGCGCCCACGGTGCGGCCAGCGGCTGTTCCCCGCAGGTCTTCGCTAGTGCTGGCGCCGAAGTTGTGGTGATTGGTGCGGAACCCGATGGCCTGAACATAAACGACGGTGTCGGTTCCACGCACCTTGGCCAGCTCAAGGAAGCCGTCGTCAAGCACGGTGCGGACTTCGGCATAGCCCACGACGGCGACGCCGACCGCTGCCTGGCCGTGGACCACGAAGGCACGGAGGTGGACGGCGACCAGATCATGGCGATCCTGGCCATCTCGCTGAAAGAGTCCGGAAAGCTGAAGGACGACGTCCTGGTGGCCACAGTGATGAGCAACCTCGGGCTCAAGATCGCATTGCGTGATGCTGGAATCACCATCCGCGAGACGGCGGTGGGGGACCGCTACGTCCTGGAGGAAATGCGCGACGGCGGCTACAGTCTTGGTGGGGAGCAGTCGGGCCACGTGATCTTCTCCGACTACGCGACCACTGGCGACGGCGTCCTGACCGGTCTGCAGATTGCCGCCCAGGTTGCCGGCACCGGCCGTACCCTCCAAGACCTCGCCCGCGTTATGACCAAGCTGCCGCAACTCATGATCAACGTGAAGGGCGTGGACAAGTCCCGGGCCGCCACGGACGAGGGTGTGGCGGCTGCGGTGGCTGCCGCCGAGCTAGAACTTGGCGATACCGGCCGGGTGCTCCTGCGCCCGTCGGGCACCGAAGCGCTGGTCCGTGTGATGGTCGAGGCCGCAGACATGGAAACCGCCACCCGCATATGCACTGAACTCGCCGGCGTCGTCGAAGACCGCCTCACGATTCCGCGCGAACTGGCGCTCTAGTCCCGGGCGCAGCGAAAGACCGAAAACAACGGTGGCCCGTCTCCGCGAGAAGACGGGCCAGAGTTGTTTCAAGCACGTGCTGATGGACTCGGTTGACGGTTGGTCAACCCTTACAGGTAGCTCGGCGCCGCTTCCAAGCCGAAATATTCCTCGAGGGTGCCGATCCCACGATTGGCCATATCCGTTGCGGCCTCAACCCCGACGAAGCGCAAGTGCCAGGGCTCGTAGTAATAGCCGGTGATTTCATGGAGCATCCACGGGTACCTGACAACAAATCCATATTTGAATGCGTTGGCCTTGGCCCAGACAGCGGCCGGCTGCTCCGCGAAGCAAGGCTGGAAGCTGCACGCCCCGCCACCGTCGCCGATATCGAACGCCCAGCCGGTCTGGTGTTCCGAGAACCCGGGACGGGCGGAGGCCGTGTCCGCTGAAGCCTGGCCGCGCGAATCCACATAGCCGTTGTACGTGGCGGTTTGGGTTCGGAAAGAGCGGTAGCCGGAGGCCAAAGTCATCGTCACCCCTGCCGAGGCCGCTCCGGCGAAGAGCTTTTCTGCCGCCGCAGCAGTTGTGCTGTTGAGCAACGCGGCTTCTCCGCTGACCGCGAGTTGGACATGAGGCTGTACCAGATCAGGGGGGACGAACTGCAAGGGAGTCAACGGACGGTGCTTGTTGACGATGACCCACTGGCTCGCAGGGTCGCTCAGGGAATACTTTTGGGACAAGGCCCCCGACGGCGGCGCCTTGGAGGGCGGTGCGCCCGACGACGGTGCTTCGCTCGCCGCAGGGGCCGGGACCGCCGTCGTGGTCGCCACCGCCGGCGTCGGCGTTGCTGCTTGGGAACCTGAGGGTGACGGGGCCGCAGCGGGTGAAGCGACCTGGCTACCAGGGGTGCAAGCGGCCAAAGCCGTCGTTCCCACGCCCGCCGCCAGAAGGGCTGTGAAGGATCTTCGGCTAGGGCCGGAGTTGTGGCTGTGGCACATCCGTGCTAGACCTTTCGGAGCAGCATGCGGCGGATGGAATGATCGGCATCCTTCGTGAGGACAAGTTGCGCCCGGCCTCGGGTAGGGAGCACGTTTTCCTCAAGGTTGGGCTCGTTGATGCGTTTCCAAATGCCGCGGGCAGTGGCTTCCGCCTCGGCATCGGAGAGCGTCGCATAACGGTGGAAGTAGGATTCGGGCTGGGCGAAGGCCGTGCTCCGAAGCTTCCGGAAACGGTCCACATACCAGTCTTCGATGTACGAAGTCTTGGCGTCAACGTAAATGGAGAAATCAAAGAAGTCGCTCAGTGCCAGTCCCTGCCGACCGTCCTGACGGGGGCGGGCAGGTGCCAACACGTTGAGGCCCTCGACAATGAGGACGTCAGGCCGCCGGACCACTACTTCCTTGTCCGGGACGATGTCGTAGGTGACGTGTGAATACCAAGGAGCCCGGACCTCTTCGGCGCCTCCCTTGATCGCACTGACGAAACGAAGCAGTGCCCGGCGGTCGTAGGACTCTGGAAAGCCCTTGCGCTCAAGTAAATGCCGTCGCTTCAATTCGGCTAGTGGGTAGAGGAATCCGTCGGTGGTGATCAGTTCGACGTTCGGTGTGCCCGGCCAACGGCGGAGCATTTCTCGCAGCACGCGGGCAATCGTGGACTTACCTACCGCCACGGAACCCGCGACGCCGATCACGAAGGGCGTGCGCTGGGTTTGCTCGCCAAGGAACGTCGTGGTGGCTGCATGGAGCTGCTGGGATGCTTGGACGTAAAGGTGCAGCAAACGGGAGAGCGGAAGGTAGACCTCGCGGATTTCCTTCATGTCCAGGGGATCGCCGAGGCCGCGAAGCCGGATGATGTCCTCTTCGTTAAGCGGCTGCTCCATCTGCGCACCCAGCCGGGACCACGTCTGCCTGTCCAGCTCCACGAACGGAGAGGAGCTGTCGCCGTTCGCTTCATTGCGTTGCAAAGTCACTATAGAGATTCTGCCCCTCTGCTGGCTGATCCGGAAATACAGCATGAACGGCGGGAAGAATTTGTGTGACCATGCTCTCCGGAAAGGACGTTGGATCCGGCGAATTCCGGGACCTGGCTTGCTTGTGGGGCCGGATATCCTACGTCCATTTCACGGGGCACCCGCTAGTCTTGTAGGCATGTGTGGAATCGTAGGATACGTTGGCAATTCATCCCGCCGGGCAGATGCCGGGCACTCGGCTCTCGACGTCGTACTCGAAGGACTTCGTCGTCTTGAGTACCGGGGCTATGACTCAGCCGGGGTCGCCGTGGTCGCCAACGGAACCATCGCATCCCGGAAGAAGTCCGGAAAACTCAGCAATCTGTTGAGCGAACTCGAGACCAATCCACTCCCTGACTCGCTGACCGGCATCGGCCACACCCGCTGGGCCACTCACGGTGGACCCACCGACCAGAACGCCCACCCACATCTGGCCGACGGCGGACGCTTGGCCATGATCCACAACGGAATCATCGAAAACTTCGCCGAGCTCAAGCAGGAGCTCATCGCCAAGGGTGTCACCTTCGCTTCGGAAACCGACACCGAGGTTGCAGCGGCGCTTCTGGGCGATATTTTCCGCAACCAGCTCAACGGGGATTCGTCCAACGGCAAGCTCACCAAAGCGATGCAGCTTGCCTGCCAGCGGCTTGAAGGCGCATTTACGCTCCTCGCCGTGCACGCAGAGCGTCCCGACGTCGTCGTGGCCGCCCGCCGCAACTCTCCCCTCGTGGTAGGACTTGGCGAGGGCGAAAACTTCCTCGGCTCGGACGTTTCCGGCTTCATCGACCACACTCGCCGCGCCGTCGAGCTCGGCCAGGACCAGATCGTCACCATCACGGCGGACTCCGTCGAGATCACCGACTTTTTCGGCGCTCCCGCCCAGGGCAAGGAATACCACGTGGACTGGGATCCGGCCTCTGCGGAAAAGGGCGGCTTCAGCTCCTTCATGGAGAAGGAAATCCACGACCAACCGGACGCCGTCACCCAGACCCTCCTCGGCCGCTCGGACATCAACGGCAAGCTGACCTTGAGCGAAGTCCGGATCGACCCCGAGTTGCTGAAGCAGGTCAACAAGATCATTGTCCTGGCTTGTGGCACGGCCGCATATGCAGGGATGGTTGCCAAATACGCCATTGAGAACTGGTGCCGTATCCCCACCGAAGTAGAGCTCGCGCATGAGTTCCGCTACCGCGACCCGATCGTTGATTCCAACACTCTCGTGGTGTCCATCAGCCAGTCCGGTGAAACCATGGACACCCTCATGGCCGTCCGCTACGCCCGCGAGCAGGGCGCCAAGACGATCTCGATCTGCAACACCAACGGATCCACTATCCCGCGTGAATCGGATGCGGTGCTTTACACGCACGCCGGGCCGGAGATCGCCGTCGCCTCGACCAAGGCTTTCCTCGCCCAGATCACGGCGGCCTACCTGCTGGGCCTCTACCTGGCCCAGCTGCGCGGAAACATCTTCTCAGGCCAGATCAAGGACGTCTTGGCGGACCTTGGCAAAATACCCGCCCACATCCAGAAGATCCTCGACAACGCGGGCCCCCTCCGCGAGCTCGCCCGGAGCATGAAGGATGAGAAGTCGGTACTGTTCCTGGGCCGCCACGTGGGCTTCCCGGTCGCGCTCGAGGGCGCGTTGAAGCTCAAGGAAATCGCGTACATCCACGCCGAGGGCTTCGCTGCGGGCGAGCTCAAGCACGGCCCGATAGCGCTCATCGACGAAGGACAGCCCGTCTTCGTGGTGGTCCCATCGCCACGCGGCCGCGACTCCCTCCACGCGAAGGTGGTCAGCAACATCCAGGAAATCCGTGCCCGCGGTGCACGCACCTTGGTGATCGCAGAAGAAGGCGACGAAGCCGTGCGGGCCTACGCTGAGCACGTCTTCTATGTCCCGCAGACACCACCTCTCCTGATGCCGCTGCTCACCACCGTTCCGCTGCAGATTTTCGCGGCAGAGCTGGCCAAGGCCAAGGGATACGACGTGGACCAGCCTCGTAACCTTGCCAAGAGCGTGACCGTAGAATAACCCCATGATTGTTGGCATAGGGGTAGACGTCGTAGACATTGAGCGCTTTGGGCGCCAGCTCGAGCGAACTCCCGGGCTCCGGGACCGTTTGTTCGTTCCCGCGGAACGCGAACTCAACACGCGCTCTTTGGCGGCGCGCTTCGCGGCCAAGGAGGCTGTGGCCAAGGTATTGGGGGCTCCGGCGGGCATGAACTGGCAAGACTGCTGGATCGGCCTTGACCAGAACGGCCCCACCATCAAGGTTAAAGGCACCGTGCTTGCGGTCGCGGATTCCAAAGGCGTGAAACGCTGGCACGTATCCATGAGCCACGATGGCGGCATTGCCACCGCCATGGTCATCGCCGAAGCTTAACAACCCAAGCAACATGATCAGCGCCTTCACCGGAACACAGATCAGGGCAGCGGAACAACCGCTTCTTGATATCGGTGAGGGCGCTGTTCTCATGCAGCGCGCGGCCCATGGCCTGGCAAACGCCGTCGTCCGTGAATTCCGTTCGGAGGGCCGCCGCGTCTACGGCTGCAGCGTCACGGTACTGGCAGGCAAGGGCAACAACGGCGGGGACGGTCTCTTCGCCGCAGCAATGCTTGCCCGCCGTGGCATGCGCACGACGGCGGTGCTCACCGCCGGTTCTGCCCATCCGGACGCTATGACGGCCTTTAGGGCGTCCGGTGGACGCGTCCACGTCCTGAGCGAGGACAATGCCGAAGAGCTAGCCGTGCTAAGTGCCGGCGCCGACGTGGTCATAGATGCCATCCTGGGCACGGGCGCCCGGGGAGGCCTCAACGGTCCAGCCGCGGAACTGATTGCTGCGTTGCAGGAGCTGAGACCGGACTTGGTTGTGGCTTGCGATACTCCCAGTGGCGTGGACGCGGACACAGGCGAAGTCCACTGGCCCGTGCTGACGGCGCGGATAACGGTGGCATTCGGGGGAGTCAAGGCTGGGTTGATGGCCGATCCCGGCGAGGGCTGCGCCGGCCGCGTAATTCTGGTACCCATCGGCATCGAGGGTCATCTTCCGGCACCCCTCCTACGCCGCTTGTCTGTCCGTGACTTGGCTGCCGTCCTGCCAGAACCCGCGCGCCGGGCTCAGAAATACACGAGGGGAGTCCTGGGCGTCGTGGCCGGTTCCGAGCGTTACACGGGAGCTGCAGTCCTCTCTGTTGAGGCCGCGGCGGCGTCCGGCGCGGGAATGGTGCGGTACCTCGGACCGGAAGTTGTGGCGCGGCATGTACTGGTCCGCACTCCCGAGGCTATTTGGGAGCCAGCCGAACCCGGACGGGTCCAAGCATGGCTGCTCGGTCCGGGCCTGGACGGAGCCGAACAATTCAAGCGGGCCCGTGACGTGCTGGCCGCAGCGTCCGGCGCCGGCCAGCCCGCCGTCGTCGACGCCGGAGCGCTGGGTCTCCTGCCGGAACGCTGCCCGCCCAACTGGATCCTGACTCCGCACGCGGGGGAGCTGGCAGACCTCCTTGGCCGCGGCGAAGTACGCTTCACGCGCGAGGATGTGGAGTCCCGGCCACTGCACTTCGTCCGCATGGCCGCGGAACACACGGGGGCGGTTGTCCTCCTCAAAGGTGCCACGACACTGATTGCGTCCCCTTCCGGAGGGGTGTTCAGTCAATCCGAGGGATGCCCATGGATGTCGACGGCGGGAAGCGGGGACGTCCTCGGCGGGATCCTTGGTGCCCTGGCTGCCGCCTTTGCGGTATCCGGGTTGGACGATGACGGCCCCTTCGCTGCCCTGGGAATCGCCAGGGACGAGAGGTGGGCGGCGGTAGCGGCCGCAGCTGCAAGCATCCACGGAATGGCAGGCAGCACCGCCTCCGCTGGAGGACCCCTGACTGCCTCCGACATCGCTCGGGCGGTCCCCGATGTCTTCCGAATCCTCCAGGAATATCGCGCTGGATAATTCCGGATGTTCGTTGAATGTCACTCAACATAGCTAGGCTGGCAACAAGTTATCCGGCACGTGAAGGAGAACACATGGACGTTTGGCCAGGATCCGCATACCCGTTGGGGGCCACCTTTGATGGCACGGGAACCAACTTCGCGCTGTTTAGCGAAAAGGCCGAAAAGGTGGAATTGTGTCTCTTTGACGACGACGGGGACGAAATGAGCTACACCGTCAACGAGGTGGACGGTTATGTCTGGCATTGCTACCTGCCGCAGGTCCAGCCAGGGCAGAAGTACGGATACCGCGTACACGGCCCGTATGACCCTGCCGCCGGCCAGCGCTTCAACCCCAACAAGCTCCTCCTGGACCCTTACGCCAAGGCCATCCACCGGCAGATCGACTGGGACCCGGCGCTTTTCTCGTACAACATGGGGGATCCGGACTCCCGAAACGACAAGGACTCCGCGGCCCACATGATGATGGGCGTCGTCATCAATCCCTTCTTCGACTGGGCCGGTGACCAGCAGCTTCGCATCCCGTACCACCGGTCGGTGATTTACGAGGCGCACGTCAAGGGGCTGACGCAGCTCCACCCGGAGGTTCCGGAGGAACAACGCGGTACCTATGCCGGCGTTGCACATCCTGCCGTGATTTCCCACCTGCAAAAGCTTGGCGTCACGGCCATCGAGCTCATGCCCGTCCACCAGTTCACCAACGACGGCATCCTGCAGGACAGGGGGCTGAACAACTACTGGGGCTACAACACCATTGGGTTCTTCGCGCCGCACAACAGCTACAGCTCCAAGGGCGATACCGGCCAGCAAGTCCAGGATTTCAAAGCGATGGTCAGAGCGTTGCACACGGCAGGCATAGAGGTCATTCTCGACGTCGTGTACAACCACACCGCCGAGGGCAACCACCTTGGACCCACCCTGTCCTTCAAGGGGATCGACAACTCCGCTTACTACCGCCTGATGGAGGGCGACCTTAAGCACTACATGGATTACACGGGCACCGGTAACTCGTTGAACGTACGCAGCCCCCATTCCCTTCAGCTGCTCATGGATTCCTTGCGCTACTGGGTCACCGAAATGCACGTTGACGGTTTCCGCTTCGACCTCGCCTCAACGTTGGCACGCGAGTTCTACGATGTGGACAAGCTGT
Source organism: Arthrobacter sp. MMS18-M83 (assembly GCF_026683955.1). Taxonomy (NCBI): domain Bacteria; kingdom Bacillati; phylum Actinomycetota; class Actinomycetes; order Micrococcales; family Micrococcaceae; genus Arthrobacter; species Arthrobacter sp. MMS18-M83. The sequence goes on from NZ_CP113343.1 coordinate 3,597,936, forward strand.
CGACATTCTTCGAACTCATCCAGCAGGACCCCGTCGTCTCCCAGGTCAAGCTGATCGCCGAACCGTGGGACGTGGGCCCAGGCGGCTACCAAGTAGGCAACTTCCCGCCGCAGTGGACGGAATGGAACGGTCAATACCGTGACACCGTCCGCGATTTCTGGCGAGGCGAGCCCTCCACACTGGGCGAGTTTGCCTCACGGCTGACCGGATCGGCGGACCTCTACGAGCACTCCGGCCGCCGCCCGGTGGCTTCCATCAACTTCGTCACGGCCCACGACGGCTTCACCCTGGCCGACCTGGTCTCCTACAACGAGAAGCACAACGAGGCCAACGGCGAAGGCAACAACGACGGTGAATCCCACAACCGCTCCTGGAATTGCGGTGTCGAAGGCCCCACGGAGTCTCCCGTCGTCCTCGGTCTCCGTGCCCGCCAGCAGCGGAACTTCATCGCCTCCATGCTCCTCTCCCAAGGTGTCCCCATGCTGTTGCACGGTGACGAGCTCGGCAGGACACAGCGGGGCAACAACAACGGCTACTGCCAGGACTCAGAGCTGACCTGGATCAATTGGGATAGCGTGGACCAGCCGCTCGTGGAGTTCACGGCAGCCGTCAGCGCACTGCGCGCCAAGCACCCTACGTTCAGGCGCAGCCGATTCTTCGACGGGCGGCCGGTGCTTCGAGGCGAAGGCGAGCGGCTCCCGGACATCGTTTGGCTCGACATCGACGGATCCACCATGACGCCGTCGGACTGGGACAGCGGCTTCGGCCGCTCGGTGGGCGTGTTCCTGAACGGGGATGGTATCCGCGGCAGGGACAACCAGGGGCGGCGGATCACGGACGTCAACTTCCTGCTCTACTTCAACGCCCACGACGACGAAGTGGGCTTCAAAGTGCCCTCTGACGAATACGCTCCAGCCTGGGACATCATCATCGACACCGCCGGTGGCGGTGCGGACACTGAACCCATGCCCGCGGAATCGGTCCTCACTGTGGGGGCAAAGTCGCTCGTGGTCCTGCGAGCCCACAGCATCCCTGACACCGATCCGGACCACTCCGTCGCTGCCTCGCTAGCCGCGTTGTCCCAGACAACAACCTCTGAAACGGCATCCCTGACTGCGCCGGCCACGCTGACGCCAGTCGCGTCGGCGCCGAACAGGGCTCCGCTCCGGTCAGTGCCGGACCCGAAGCCTGACGCTGAAACCAAGGCTGCCGCTGCGCCGAAGAAGCCCAGAAAGCCACGCGCCCCCAAGAATGGGGGATCATGAGGACGCCTGTCTCCACGTACCGGCTCCAGATCCGGCCCTCGTTCACGCTCCACGACGCGGCGGCCCTCACAGGCTATTTGCGCGACCTCGGGGTTGACTGGGTGTACTTGTCGCCGATTTTGACTGCGGAGGAGGGCTCGGACCACGGTTACGACGTCACGGACCCCTCCACGGTCGATGCCTCGCGCGGCGGTGCCGAAGGGCTCGCCGCGCTTTCCAAGGCTGCGCGGGAGGCCGGTCTCGGGGTCTTGGTGGACATCGTTCCCAACCACATGGGCGTTGCGTCGCCTCCGCAAAACGCCTGGTGGTGGTCGCTCCTCAAGGAGGGCAGGGCCTCGCGCCATGCGGAAGCGTTCGACGTCGATTGGGACTTCGGGGACGGCAAGCTGCGGCTACCGGTCCTCGGCAGCGATGATGACCTCGACAAGCTGGAACTAGTCGACGGCGAATTGCGCTACTTCGATCACCGCTTCCCGCTAGCCGAGGGTAGCTACGTTGTAGGTGACGACGCGCGCGATGTCCATGCACGGCAACACTACGAACTGGTCGGTTGGCGCCGGGCCGACGCCGAACTGAATTACCGCCGCTTCTTCGCGGTCAACACTTTGGCCGGGATCCGAGTCGAAATTCCCTGGGTTTTCGAGGAAGCCCATGCAGAGGTCTCCCGCTGGTTCCGGGACGGGCTCGCGGACGGGCTGAGGATCGATCATCCGGACGGACTCGCGGACCCTTCCGGCTACTTGGCGCGCCTGAAGGAAACGACTGGCGGCTCGTACGTGCTTGTCGAGAAGATCCTGGAGCCGGGGGAGGAGCTTCCGGAGAATTTCGACTGCGAGGGGACCACGGGCTACGACGCGCTCGCCGACGTCGACCGCCTTTTTGTTGATCCCGACGCCGAAGTGCGGCTGGATGCCTTGGACGCCAGACTGAGGGGCACCGAAACGCCGGCCGACTACCAAGCCATGATCCACGGCACCAAGCGGCGTATCACGGACGGCATCCTGCGCTCGGAAATCCTGCGGTTGGCGCGGCTCGTCCCGGAGACTCCGGAACTGCCCAATCCAACGGCGGCGGATCCAGAGGTGGCGGACGCGCTGGCTGAAACCATTGCCTCCTTTCCGGTCTACCGAAGCTATCTCCCGTACGGCAAAGACATCCTGGCGGAGGCTGTTGAGCGGGCCGCCCGGACCAGGCCGGAGCTGGAGCAGGTGTTGGAGCGGCTGCTTCCCCTGCTGCTCGACGCCACCAGTGAATTGGGCCGCCGCTTCCAGCAGACCTCAGGCATGGTCATGGCCAAGGGCGTGGAAGACACCGCGTTCTTCCGCTACACCCGTCTTGGCACGCTGACCGAAGTGGGAGCGGACCCGACGGAATTCGCCCTGTCCCCGGCTGGATTCCACGAGCGCATGATGCACCGCCAGGCGCACATGCCGCTGTCCATGACCACCCTGACCACACACGACACCAAGCGCAGCGAAGACACCCGAGCGAGGATTTCCGCCATCTCGGAGGCCGTACCCGAGTGGGAAGCATTCGTGGACCGGATGCAGAAGGTAGCTCCGATTCCCGACGGGCCACTCGCGGTTCTGGTGTGGCAGGCCATTGCGGGTGCTTGGCCAGCAAGCCGCGAACGCCTCCAGCGCTACGTCGTCAAGGCGGCACGCGAGGCCGGCAATTCCACCAGTTGGACGGATCCGGACGAGGGGTTCGAAGCGAAGGTGGCCTCCGCCGTCGACGCCGTCTTCGATGTGCCGGACGTGACCGCTGCGCTGGAGAGATTTGTCGCGCTCTTGGACCCCTACGGAGCGTCCAACTCGCTGTCAGCAAAAATTGTTCAGTTGACCATGCCCGGCGTACCGGACGTCTACCAGGGAACTGAGTTTTGGGATCGTTCACTCACCGATCCGGACAACCGGCGCCCGGTGGACTTCGAACGGCGGAGGGCCGCTCTCGCAGCCCTCGACGCCGGTGCCCAGACGGAAGCGCGGGACGAGTTGGCCAAGTTGTTGCTGACGTCGCGCGCGCTGCGCCTGCGTCGCGACAGGCCAGAGCTCTTCAGCGGATACAGCCCCGTCTACGCTGAGGGACCCGCGGCCGACCACTTGCTCGCCTTTGACCGCGGAGCGGTCGGCGCACGTGGTGCCATCACGTTGGCCACTCGGCTCCCGCGGAAGCTTGAACTCAACGGCGGATGGCAAAGCACCTTCATCCGCCTCGCGAGCTCGGTCCAGGACGAGCTCACGGGCAACAGTTATCCCGCGGGCGAAGTGCCGCTCGCAAGGCTGCTACAGAGATACCCGGTGGCCCTGCTCGTGTCGATTACCTAGCCAGAGCACCAACGACGGCGGGCAACCGAAGCCCGGACGAGATGATTGAGGGGAGCCATGGCGGAGACGACCAGCGCGAGGAAACGATTCGATGTATGGGCCCCGTTTGCGGGGTCTGTCACTCTGCTTGCGGCAGGCCAGCACCACGAGATGCGGCCGCACGACGGCGGAGCCACCGGGTGGTGGACGGCGGACGTCCCGCAAGGCGTCGGGACGGATTACGGCTACCTCGTGGACGGCGAGGGGCCTTTTTCCGACCCGAGGTCGAAGCGGCAACCGGAGGGCGTCCACGGCCTGTCCCGCACCTTCGACGCCACCTCCTATGCCTGGAACGACGCCGAATGGCCAGGCCGCGGGATTGGCGGCGCCGTCATCTATGAGCTCCACGTTGGGACCTTTACCCCGGAGGGCACACTGGACGCGGCGGTGGAAAGACTCGACTACCTCATTGAATTGGGAGTCGACTTTGTAGAGCTTCTGCCCGTCAATGCCTTCAACGGCACCCACAACTGGGGGTACGACGGCGTGCTGTGGTTCGCGGTCCATGAAGCCTACGGGGGACCAGAGGCCTACCAGCGATTTGTTGACGCCGCGCATGCTGCGGGACTCGGCGTGATTCAGGACGTGGTCTACAACCATCTGGGGCCTAGCGGGAACTATCTGCCGAAGTTTGGCCCGTACTTGAAGTCCGGGGAGGGCAACACCTGGGGCGATTCAGTGAATCTGGACGGACCCGGCTCCGACGAAGTCCGTCAATACATTCTTGATAATGCCGAAATGTGGTTGAGCGATTTTCACGTTGACGGACTGCGCCTCGATGCTGTGCACGCCCTCCGTGACGATCGTGCCGTGCATATCCTGGAGGACTTGGCCAGCCTTGCGGATGGGATCGAAGCTGAAACCGGTGTCCCCAAGACACTGATTGCCGAATCGGATCTGAACAACCCGCGCTTGATCTACCGCAGGGACGCCAACGGCTACGGGCTGGAAGGCCAGTGGAGCGACGACTTCCACCACGCGGTTCATGTGAACCTCACCGGTGAGACCGCCGGGTACTACGCGGATTTCGATTCCTTGACCGCCTTGGCCAAAGTCCTTGAGCACGGTTTCTTCCACGACGGGAGCTACTCAAGCTTCCGCGGAAGGCATCATGGCAGGCCCATCCGCCCGGGTCTGGTCCATCCTGCCGCGCTGGTGGTGTGCAGCCAGAATCACGACCAAATCGGCAACCGAGCCGCCGGCGACCGCCTGAGTTCGAGCCTGTCTTACGGCAGGTTGGCGCTGGCCGCCGTCCTGACCATGACGTCCCCGTTCACGCCGATGCTGTTCATGGGGGAAGAGTTCGGCGCGTCCACGCCTTGGCAGTTCTTCACGTCGCATCCCGAGGAATGGCTGGCCAAGGCCACGGCAGAGGGCCGGCTCAAGGAATTCGAACGGATGGGCTGGGACCCAGCCCTGGTCCCCAACCCGCAGGACCCGGAGACATTCAACCGTTCCAAGCTCAAATGGGAGGAAACCAACGACGGCGATCACGCCCGGCTGCTCGACCTTTATCGAACCTTGGCGAACCTCAGGCGCTCGACGCCGGAGCTTGCCGCCGGCGGGTTCACCGACACACATGTTGACTTCAGCGAAGAGGACCGGTGGCTGGTTCTCAGCCGTGGCGCCGTGAGGGTCGCCTGCAACTTTGGGACGCAGCCTTTGACGAGGAACATTGACGGTAGCCTCTTGCTCGCCACGGACCCCTCGGCCGCCGTCGGGAACGGTAAGCTGACAATCCCGGGGAGAGCGCCGCCGTCGTACGCATTAAGTGACTGCACCCACATGACGGACGCCGCCGTTCCGGCCCGGGAACGGGTGGCAGGATGGTGGGTATGACTTATTCGGCAGCGGAAAACCGCTATGAAACCATGCCCTACCGCCGCGTCGGACGCAGCGGTCTCAAACTTCCTGCCATCTCCTTGGGACTTTGGCACAACTTCGGCGATGACAAGCGTTTCGAGGAACAGCGCGCCATCCTGCGCCGTGCCTTCGATCTCGGTGTGAACCACTTCGACCTTGCCAACAACTACGGCCCGCCGGACGGTTCAGCGGAAACCAACTTTGGCCGCCACCTGAAGGACGACTTCAAGCCCTACCGCGACGAACTCGTCATTTCGACCAAGGCCGGTTACTACATGTGGCCCGGCCCCTACGGGGAATGGGGCTCCCGCAAGTACCTTCTCTCCAGCCTGGACCAGTCGCTGCAGCGCATGGGCCTGGACTACGTGGACATTTTCTACAGCCACCGCCCGGACCCCGAAACGCCGCTGGAAGAAACCATGGGCGCCCTGGACCGCGCCGTCCGTTCCGGCAAGGCCCTCTATGCCGGTATCTCTTCCTACACTCCGGAACAGACTCTTGAGGCGGCCAGGATCCTCAAGGAGATGGGCACGCCGCTGCTCATCCACCAGCCCAGCTACTCCATGCTCAATCGGTGGACCGAGAACGGCAGTCCCAACCTGTACGAGGCACTTAACCAGGTAGGCGCTGGCTCAATCGCTTTCTCCCCGCTGGCACAGGGGATGCTCACCAACCGGTACCTGAACGGAATCCCGGCGGACTCACGCGCGGCCAAGGAACGGTTCTTGTCAGAAGCCGCACTGACGGAGGAAAAGCTGAGCCGGGTGCGTGGTTTGAACGCCATCGCCGATGGACGCGGCCAGACCCTCGCCCAGATGGCTATCGCCTGGATCCTACGCGAGCAGCCCAAGGGTTCAGCTGTGACCTCGGCTTTGGTGGGCGCGTCAAGTGTCGCGCAGTTGGAGGACACCGTGTCCGCGATCAACAACCTCGACTTCACCTCAGAGGAACTGACTGCGATTGACGAGTTCGCCGTCGAATCCGACATCAATCTGTGGGCACAGAAGTAGATTCCGAAAACTTAACAGAAGAACGGGGCCGGCCGGGAACAAAGCCGGCCCCGTTCAGGTTGGCTACAATGCAAAGAGCGCCGAATGGCGCTGTGCCTTTAAGACGCCGTCGTACATTCAGGTACAGACGCGCCAGGCACCTGAGGTTAGTGCTCAAAGGAGTTCCGTGTCTTCACATCCGATTCGTGTCGCCATTGTCGGTGTAGGTAACTGCGCCGCTTCGCTGGTCCAAGGTGTCCACTACTATCGCGATGCCGACCCCCAGGCCACGATTCCGGGTCTGATGCATGTTGAGTTCGGCAAGTACCACGTCAACGATGTCCAGTTCGTCGCCGCTTTCGATGTCGACAGCAAAAAGGTCGGCCTAGACCTTGCCGACGCCATCGGCGCCAGCGAGAACAACACCATCAAGATCGCCGACGTCCCGTCTACCGGCGTTACCGTGCAGCGTGGCCACACCCTGGACGGCCTGGGCAAGTACTACCGCGAGACCATCGTCGAGGCTCCGGAAGAGGCAGTGGACATCGTCGCCGCACTGCGCGAAACCAAGGCCGACGTCATGGTCTGCTACCTGCCGGTTGGTTCCGAGGAAGCCGCGCACTTCTACGCGCAGTGCGCCATCGATGCTGGTGTTGCCTTCGTCAATGCTTTGCCCGTGTTCATTGCGGGCACCAAGGAATGGGCTGACAAGTTCACTGCAGCGGGTGTTCCGATCGTTGGCGATGACATCAAGAGCCAGATCGGCGCCACCATCACGCACCGTGTCATGGCCAAGCTCTTCGAAGACCGCGGCGTCACCCTGGACCGCACGTACCAGCTGAATGTCGGCGGCAACATGGACTTCAAGAACATGCTGGAACGCGATCGCCTGGAGTCCAAGAAAATCTCCAAGACCCAGGCCGTGACCTCCAATGTCGAGGCCAAGCTTCACGCAGACGACGTCCACATCGGCCCGTCCGACTACGTCGCCTGGCTCGACGACCGCAAGTGGGCGTTTGTCCGCCTCGAAGGCCGCAACTTCGGCGATGCTCCGGTTTCGCTGGAGTACAAGCTCGAGGTTTGGGACTCCCCAAACTCGGCCGGCGTGATCATCGACGCCATCCGCGCCGCCAAGATCGGCCTGGACCGTGGTATCGGCGGCCCGCTGCTCTCGGCTTCCAGCTACTTCATGAAGTCCCCGCCCGAGCAGTTCAACGACGACCTCGCCCGCGAAAAGGTCGAAGCCTTCATCCGGGGCGACGTCGAGCGCTAGGCCGCTCTCCCGCCTACCGTCCCTCCCGGACGCTCGCTCACGTTTGTCGGGTTTTTGACGGACGCTCGCTCACTTCTGTCAGGTTTTTGACGGACGCTCGCTCACTTCTAAAGTGAGCGAGCGCCTGTCGTTAACGCTTACTCACCTTGGGTGGGTCGTGCCGATGCTTGCCCACTACACAGCGCGTGCAAAGCCTGATGCGACGGCGGGATCCACCCACGCCGATCGCAGCGCCTTCTTGATCTTCTTGGTTGCTTGTTCGAATCCATCTACAAAGTCCTCCTTGCGGAACACGAGCACAGTCCATCCGGCTGCTTCGAAAGCTTTGTCGCGGCGTCGATCGCTCAGTGACTGGGCCTCCACGAGGTGATGACCGCCGTCGTACTGAATTGCCACGCGCCTTTGGCGGAAGCCCAAATCCGCCGACGGCGAGAACGGATCGGCATCCCGCAGCCTGAGCTGAAGTTCTGGTTCCGGGACTCCCGCGTCCAGCATCGCCAAGCGAAGCAAGGACTCTGGTGCAGAATCCGCGCCCACGCGCATCAGCTCCAGCGCCTGCCGGGCACGCACCACGCCTTGCAAATTCGGATGCCGCTCCACCAGGGCACGCAGCTCTTCAAGGGTCGCGAACGGAGTGTCTCGCCCTTCCAAGGACTGCCGGGGGACGCGAATCAGCTCGTCGCCCATGCAGACGACGTCGTTCAACGGCAGCAGCCTTGCCATGTCCAGCCAGGTACGAGACCGCGTGCTGATCCGAATTCCGTCAGCGACCTCAACCTCGTCCTCGGCCGCGATCACGGTATGGCCGATCACGCCTTTGCGGCGAACTCCGGGCAATGACCGGGGCTTGCTGAGATGCAGCTCGGTTGAGTCCGAGAGCCAGGGGGAAGGCAGGAACGGCGAAGGCGGGCCGCCGTCACATGAGAAATCCAGGCACCGGGCGTAGCGGTAGACAGCGCCCGGGCGGCCGACTCAAGATCGAAGTCCCAGCCGGCCGGGCGATAAAGGCCGCGGCTGACGTTTTCGATGTCGATACGCAGGAGGCGGCCGCGCGGGACACCCTGGGCTTGGGCCTCCGCGAGCGTGAACGGTCGTGAAAGTAGTTCAACGGGAAGGGCAAACTCGTTTCGCATACCCGCATTGTTACCCAAACGGGCGGATGCCTGCAGAAGTTATCCACAGGCTCAGGATTCGGTCGATGGACGGGTCGTCCCGAAGAGGCATAGGTGAGAGAGCGTTCCTGATTTTGGCGGCAAAGTTGAGGGAGCGTCTCAGAAAAAGGCGTCATAGGTGAGCGGGCGTTAGAAGAGGCCCACCGGATTGCCGTGCTCATCCACGTCCATGCGCATCGCGGCCGGCTCCTTAGGTAAACCCGGCATCGTCATGACCGCACCGGTCAGCGCAACAATGAAGCCCGCCCCGGTCTTGGGGATTAGCTCGCGCACGTGCACCGTGAAACCCTTTGGGGCGCCCAACTGCGAGGCATCGTCGGTGAATGAATACTGCGTCTTGGCCATGCAAACCGGCATTCCGCTCCAGCCATTCTTCCGGATGTCCGCCAAGCGCCTGAGCGCGGGGACCGAGAACTCCACGCCGTCGGCACCATAGATTTCCTGCACGATCGTGCGGATCTTGTCCTCCACAGACAGGCTCAGAGGATACAAATGCCGGAAGTCCGACGGCGCTGCTGCCGCCACCGCCGCGGCGACCTTCGCCGCGAGCTGGTCACCGCCGTCGCCCCCTCCACCTCGACCCCAGACATCGGCTACCGCAGCCTGTACCCCCTCCCGGGCGCACCAAGCGAGCAGCCATTCGAGCTCTTCCGACGTATCCGTGGCGAACTTGTTGATCGCGACAACCGGTGTGACGCCGAACTTCTCGACATTGTGCACGTGCCGCTTCAGGTTCTCGACGCCGGCCGCGAGCGCCTCGACGTTTGGCTCCTTGAGCAGTTCCTTCGGGACGCCCCCTTGCATCTTGAGCGCCCTGATAGTCGCCACGACGACGACGGCGGAAGGCGCCACGTCTGCGATGCGAGCCTTGATGTCCATGTACTTTTCGGCGCCAAGATCGGCACCGAATCCAGCTTCCGTGACCACGATGTCTGCGAGCTGTTGGGCCGTTCGCGTGGCAATGAGCGAGTTGCAGCCATGAGCGATGTTGGCGAACGGGCCACCGTGTACCAAAGCCGGGGTTCCCGCGATGGTCTGTACGAGGTTCGGTTTGATGGCGTCCTTGAGCAGCATGGTCAGCGCGCCCTGGACCCCGAGGTCGGCCACGGTGACTGGCATCCGATCGTAGCTGTATCCGAAAGTGATCCGGCCCAGGCGCTCGCGGAGATCGTCCAGATCCGTGGCGAGGCAAAAGACGGCCATGACCTCGGAAGCCACGGTGATGTCGAAACCGTCCTGCCGCGGTACACCTTGAGCAGGGCCGCCCAAGCCGATGATGACCTCCCGGAGGGACCGGTCATTCATATCGAGGACCCGCTTGAAGGTCATGCGACGGGGATCGATGTTGAGCTCGTTGCCTTGGAAGATGTGGTTGTCCACGAGCGCCATGAGGGCGTTGTTGGCCGAGGTGATCGCGTGGAAGTCGCCTGTGAAATGCAGGTTGATCTCGTCCATCGGAAGAACCTGGGAGTAGCCGCCACCGGTCGCTCCTCCCTTCATGCCCAAGATTGGGCCAAGGGACGGTTCTCGCAGTGCGATCATCACTCTGTGACCGGCCCGTGCCAAGGAATCGGCGAGGCCCACCGTCGTGGTGGACTTTCCCTCACCTGCCGGAGTCGGGGACATGGCCGAAACGAGGACTATCTTGCCGGCACGCTTGGCTTCAGGGAACTGGAGCTTGGCCGGATCGACTTTCGCTTTGAACCGGCCGTACAGATCCAGGGCATCGAGATTGATCCCGGCCCGCTCTGCGATCTCCTCGATGGGACGTATGGCTGCGTTCTGGGCAATTTCAAGGTCGCTCAAGATCCTGTTTTCAGACATCTTTGTCCTCAGCTCTGTACGGAACACTGTGCGCGACAATCTATCAGGCGAGTCCCCATAGGTGAGCGAGGGTTTGGAGGATGGGCCTTATAAGTGAGCGGGCGTTTAGCTTGGGCGGACCAGGACGGCGCCGATGGCCGCCTGGTAGCTCTCGAGAGCGATGGCCGCCGTCCTCTGCCAGCCGAAGGCTTCCGCATGTACGGCAGCCGCGCGGCCCATGTCTTCACGGGTGCGGGAATCGTCGTACAAGGCTTCGATGACGTCGGCCCAGCGAGACGGATCGTGGCCGTCCACCAAAATACCTGTCCGCCCGTCCGCAATGGCTCGGGACAGCCCGCCCACATTGGCGGCCACCACCGGGGTGCCGCATGCCTGGGCCTCAAGTGCAACAAGCCCAAACGATTCGCTGAAGGATGGCATCACCACGACGTCGGCCGAACGGAACCAGGCCGCCAGCTTCGGGGCCTTGACAGGCGCGCGGTGGGTCACGACGTCGTCGAGCCCCGCGGCCGCAATGAAGGACTGCAGGTTGAAGTCCTTGGCACCGCTCAGGGCGCCCAGGACGGTCAGCTCGAGGTCGATATCGGGCCGCCGCTTGCGGAGGACCCCGGCGGCTTCGATGAAGACCTGCGGACCCTTGAGTCGTTGGATGCGTCCGGCGAACAAGAGGTGGAAACTGCCGGGCCGCACGCCGAGCTCGGCACGGGACCGGGCCCGGAACGCCGGAGTGAACACGGTGAGGTCAACTCCTGGGGGTGCGACGTCGATGTGGTCGAAATCGGCGTTGTAATGCGATACCAGTTCCTGGGCTTCGGCTGGAGTGTTGGCTACGAGGCGTGTTGCCCCCTCCACGATCCTGTGCTCTCCGTCTTCCCGCAGCCGCGGTTCGGGGCGTTCGCCGGATTGCAGCACGAGGTTCTTGACCTTGGCCATGGTGTGCATCGTATGGATCAGCGGTACGTTCCACAGCGCTGAGAGTTCCAGACCAGCCACACCGGACACCCAGTAGTGCGAATGGATGGCGTCGTAGCGGCCGTGCGGCTGGCGCTGCCGGATCCTCTCGATTTCGGCGACCATGGTGTGGAGGAGCTCAGGAAGTTCCTCTTTGGGCAGCTTCCGGGGCGGCCCCGCCAGGACGTTGTGGACGCAGACGCCGGGACCGGGATGTTCGACGGCGGGTTGCTCGGCGGACGTTGAACGGGTGAAGATCTCTACTTCCACGCCGAGATCGGCCAGCGCCATGGCCAGGGCCCGGACGTAGACATTCATGCCGCCGGCATCGCCCGAACCGGGCTGTTCCATAGGGGAGGTGTGGAGGGACAGGAACGCCACGCGCCGGATCATCGACACGGCCCACCTCCTGTACCCAACGATCAATTCAACAAGTTCCGCGAGGCGCAACCTTCCTGTGCCTCAGCGAAAACACTACTCCTGACATCCGCGGCGTCGCAGCCAATGGCGCAGCCCGGCCAACAGCGCAGCCCGGCCAGCACGGTGGCCAGCGCACCAACGCCAGATTGGCTGCTACCGTAACGGGCGTGAGCCAATCAAACACTGAAGCAGCAACGGCACCAGCCGCAAAATACGAGATCCGGCCGGCGCAGGCAAGCGACTGGCCAGGGATCTGGGCTGTTCTTGAACCCGTGATCCGTGCGGGGGAGACCTTCACCTGGGATCGGGACACGTCCGAAGAAACGGCGCGGAGCAAATGGTTCAAGGAAGCTCCCGGCCAAACTTTTGTGGCGGTGCGCGACGGCGAGGTGCTGGGTACCGGTGAACTGCACGCCAACCAGGGCGGTGGAGGAAGCCACGTGGCCAACGCCGGCTACATGGTCCACGCCAATCACGGAGGGCAGGGCATCGCACGAGCACTTTGTGCCTATTCTTTGGCTGCCGCCCGGGACGCCGGGTTCAAGGCTATGCAGTTCAACGCCGTCGTCGAAAGCAACGTCCGCGCGGTGGGCCTGTGGCAGTCCATGGGCTTCCGCATCCTGGCGACTATTCCCGAGGCCTTCCAGCACCCAACCCTTGGCTATGTGGGCCTGCACGTCATGTACCAGGAGCTCTAGGGCCCAAGCCGTGACCAAGGGAGGATCTGCCTTCCAAGGCTATGCACATACGTGACTGCAGCGTAGTCTGCGGTGCATGGACGCAACGCCCAGGGCTGGATTCGATCCCCTCGCCGCCATCCGCGGAGATGCGAACGGCGGAGGGGATGATTCCGGCTGCGACCTCCTGCTGACGGGCACCGTCTTCCAGGACATCATCTTCACCGGACTGGACCGTAGTCCGGAACCGGGGACAGAAGTGTGGAGCCAAGGCATGGGCACTTGCCCCGGCGGCGTGGCCAACCAAGCGATCGCGGCCGCACGGCTTGGGCTGAGGACGAGCCTGGCGGCGGCCTTCGGAGATGACGGGTACGGGGACTTCAACTGGCGGATCCTCGAGAGCCAGGAGCACGTGGATCTCTCCCTCTCGAGGAGGTTTGAGGGCTGGCATTCCCCGGTCACCGTTTCCTTGTGCCTCGATCACGATCGTTCCATGGTCACTCACGGACACCCTGCGCCCATGACCGCATCCGAACTGATTGGCGAGCCCCCCAAAGCACTAGCCGCCGTCGCGGATCTAGGCGAGGAACCAGAGCCCTGGATGCTTGCCGCGAGCAAAGCCGGCGTCAAACTCTTTGGCGACGCCGGATGGGACCCGACTGGGCAGTGGTCGTCGAAGCGGCTTGACCAGCTCAGCAATTTCCACGCCTTCATGCCCAACCAGCGGGAAGCGATGGCCTTCACCGGCAAGGACAATCCGTGGTCCGCGCTTTACGCGCTCGCCGACCGCGTTCCAGTGGCCGTAGTCACCCTCGGAGCCCAAGGGGCCATGGCCGTGGATTCCGAAACCGGTGAGGAGGAATGGGTGCCGTCCCTTCCGGTGGCGGCATACGACCCCACGGGTGCAGGCGACTGCTTCGGCGCGGCGTTCGTTGTGGGTTGCCTGGCGGGGTGGCACCTGGGGGACAGGCTCCGCTTCGCCAATCTTTGCGCTGCGTTGGCGGTGCAGGAGGTGGGGGGCTCGCTGGCTGCTCCTGGCTGGGGTGACATCGCTGATTGGTGGCAGCGGGCCAACGCCCGGCGGGAGCGGCAGTCCAGCCAATGGCTAAAACGGTTCGCGTTCCTGGAAGACATAGTCCGTGACGTGCCGCCCGGAGCGCAGCGGCGTGCATCGGCGACTATCGCCCACAACTCGGACGCCTGAGCTGCGCTGACCCGAGTCAATCCCTGCGCTGCGGCGGCACTAGAATCGTGAGGTGACTTACGAAGCAGCTGCCAGTTTCGAGCCCGCGACGAAATCGGGTTCGGCAACGGTCCTCGAACGATCAGCCGTCATCGACTTGGATGCTGTCAGGCACAATGTGCGCCAATTCGTGGCTATCGCCTCGCCTGCCAGCGTCATGGCCGTGGTCAAGGCCGATGCCTATGGACATGGAGCCATCCAGGTGGCACGCGCAGCCCTGGACGCCGGTGCCAGCTGGCTCGGTGTCGCCCATATTTCGGAGGCTCTGGCGCTCCGCGCTGCCGGAATCGACGCACCCCTGCTGGCGTGGTTGCACACCACCGAAAGCAACTTCCAGGCGGCAGTTGCCGCCGGCGTCGACGTCGGGATTTCCGGCTGGGAACTGGACGCCGTGGTCGCTGCGGCACGCGAACAGGAACGTCCGGCCCGCATTCACCTGAAGGTGGACACTGGCTTGGGGCGCAATGGCGCGACGATCGACCAATGGGACAAACTGGTGGGCCAGGCCATGGAATACCAGGACGAAGGCCTCCTGCGCGTAGTGGGCATTTTCTCCCACTTGGCCGTCGCCGACGAACCCCACCGCCCGGAAACCGATGAGCAATTGGCGGCTTTCCGGGAAGCGATCGCGGTGGCCGAGGACGCCGGGGTGGACACGGAAGTGCGGCATTTGGCCAACACGCCGGCCACGCTTTCCCGCCCGGACGCCCACTTCAACCTCGTCCGCGTGGGGCTCGGACTGTACGGATTGTCGCCTTTCGAAGGACAAAGCTCCGCGGAGCTGGGCCTCCGACCCGCCATGACGGTCCGCACCCTTGTGTCCAACTGCAAACGAGTGCCCGAGGGCCAAGGTGTGTCCTACGGACTCAACTATCGGACTTCCAGCGAGAGCACCCTGGGCCTCATTCCGCTCGGCTACGCCGACGGCGTGCCGCGCGTCGCCACCGGCGGGCCGGTGCGCGTCAACGGAGTCAACTACCCCGTTGTGGGGCGGATTGCCATGGACCAGATGGTGATTGACCTCGGGAATGCGGGGGTGGAGGCAGCGAGTTTGCTGGGTGCCGAAGCCGTCATGTTTGGCGACGGCGCCGATGGTGGCCCGACGGCGAACGACTGGGCCGCCGCGGCGGGCACCAACAACTACGAGATCGTCACCCGCATCAGCCCCCGGGTCCCGCGGATCTACATTAATGAGACTCCGGAAGCGGATGCCCGGTGAGCGGGACATCCGTGAGTGAGGCAGTGTGGGAGCGCACCGTCACGGTCGCGACGGCGGAGCAGACACACGCTTTGGGCTCGGCACTCGGTGGGGTGCTTGAGCGCGGGGACCTGCTTGTCCTGACAGGCGAACTCGGCGCAGGCAAGACCACCTTCACCCAGGGACTCGGCGAAGGCCTGGGCGTCCGCGCCGGGGTCATCTCGCCCACGTTCGTCCTGGTGCGCATTCACCCCAACCTGCCCAACGGTCCGCGGCCCGGCGGGCCTGATCTGGTCCACGTTGATGCCTATCGGCTTGCCTCCGCAGCGGAGATCGACGACATCGACCTCGAAAACACCATGGACAGCTCCGTGACGGTGGTCGAGTGGGGGCGCGAACGCGTGGAACATCTTTCGGACAGCCGCCTGGACATCGAGATGCATCGGACCGTCGGTGGCTCGGATGCGGCGGTCGCCACCCCGGAAGCGGGTCGGGATGCGGTGCTGGACTTCGACCCCGAGGACGACGACGAACCACGCACTATCGTTTTCCGCGGCTTTGGCCCACGTTGGAGCACCATCCCCGAAATACTGGAAGAGAACGCCTGATGCTGATCCTGGCCATTGATACTTCGGCCGTGGCGAGTGCTGCACTCATCTCGGACGATGCATTGGAGGGCGTGGTGGAATCCTTCGCTACCGAAGACACCCGCAGCCACGCCGAGGTCCTGGCACCTGGCATTGAGAAACTCCTGAGCGACGCCGGTGTCAGCGCGGCAGATATCGACCTTATCGTCACCGGCGTCGGGCCTGGTCCGTTCACGGGGCTCCGTTCGGGGATCGCGACCGCCCGCACATTGGCATTCGCCTGGAACAAACCGCTATTCGGCCTCATGAGCCTCCACGCGATCGCCTTGGAAGTGGCAGAATCCACCGAGGCGCAGGCCGAGTTCCTCGTGGCGACGGATGCCCGCCGCAAGGAGGTCTACTGGGCGCGCTACACGCTCAATGAAGGCCAGCTCCCCGAACTCGTGGACGGCCCACATGTGGGCTTCGCCTCGGAACTGCCCGATCTTCCCGTCTTCGGGGCCGGCGGCGGCATCTACGCCGACGTC
The DNA here is from genome assembly GCF_026683955.1 of Arthrobacter sp. MMS18-M83. NCBI lineage: Bacteria > Bacillati > Actinomycetota > Actinomycetes > Micrococcales > Micrococcaceae > Arthrobacter > Arthrobacter sp. MMS18-M83. The sequence continues at coordinate 3,614,291 of NZ_CP113343.1, forward strand.
GTCAACGCGAACGAGGAATTCAGCACCACCCAACCCGACGCCGCCTCACTGGGCCAGTTCGCCATGGCCCTGATCGCGGCTGGCGGAAAGCTGCCGGACTCCACGCCCTTGTACCTGCGGGAATCGGATGCTCAAGTGCCCGGTCCCAGGAAGCGTGCCCTGTGAGTGCCTCGCACCAGTTCAAACTCGACGGCGTGACCTTGCGTGACATGACCGCCGACGACGTCACCGCCGTCGAGGCCCTGGAACGGCGGCTATTCCCGGTGGATGCCTGGCCGATGCAGATGTTCTTCGATGAACTTGCCCAAGTGGATACCCGCCGCTACGTAGTGGCCGAAGCCGGCGGGCAGATTGTGGCCTACGCCGGCCTCATGTGTATCGAGCCAATCGCAGATGTGCAGACGATCGCCGTCGTGCCCGAATTCGAAGGCAGGGGGATCGGCTCCGCTATCCTCACCGAACTCATTGAGGAGGCCCGAGGGCGCGGCGCGACCGAAGTCCTTCTCGAGGTCCGTGCCGACAATCCCCGCGCCCAGGCGTTGTACGTGCGGTTCGGCTTCGAGCAGATCCACGTGCGGCGGCGCTACTACCGTGACGGCACGGACGCCCTCATCATGAGGCTGACATTGGCTGAAGGGATCCCGGCGTGAACCTGCACAGCCACCTGAACCACTCCAACACCGTCCAGCCGCTCGTGCTGGGGATCGAGTCCTCCTGCGACGAAACCGGCGTAGGGATTGTCCGGGGCACGAGCTTGCTCACCAACACAGTGTCCTCCTCGATGGATGAGCATGTCCGTTTTGGCGGCGTCATTCCGGAGATCGCTTCCCGTGCGCACTTGGACGCCTTCGTCCCCACGCTGCAGGAAGCCCTGCACGAGGCCGGAGTGACGCTGGACGACATCGATGCGATCGCCGTGACCTCCGGGCCTGGTTTGGCAGGTGCGCTCATGGTGGGTGTCTGCGCTGCGAAGGCCCTCGCTGTTGCCACGGGCAAACCGCTCTATGCCATCAACCACTTGGTTGCCCACGTCGGCGTCGGGCTCCTTGACGGAAACGTGGGCGGCGCTGCAGGACTCGGCGCCGGTGGGCGGCTGCCGGAGAACCTCGGTGCGTTGCTGGTTTCCGGTGGACATACGGAAATCCTGCGTATCCGCAGCATCACGGACGACGTCGAGATGCTGGGTTCCACCATCGACGACGCCGCAGGCGAGGCTTACGACAAAGTGGCCAGGCTGCTGGGCCTTGGCTACCCCGGCGGGCCGGCCATCGACAAACTCGCCAAGCAGGGCAACGCCAAGGCCATCCGCTTCCCGCGCGGCTTGACCCAACCCAAGTACATGGGAACCGTCGAAGAGCCGGGACCGCATCGCTACGATTGGTCCTTCAGCGGGCTCAAGACCGCCGTCGCGCGCTGTGTAGAGCAGCTCGAAGCGCGCGGCGAGGACGTCCCCGTAGCCGATATCGCCGCCGCATTCCAAGAAGCAGTGGTGGACGTCATCACCTCCAAGGCTGTGCTGGCCTGCAAGGAGAACGGCATTACGGATCTCCTGCTCGGCGGTGGCGTTGCAGCCAACTCCCGGCTCCGCGAATTGACAGGGCAGCGGTGCAGCTCAGCGGGGATCACGTTGCACGTGCCGCCGTTGTCGCTGTGCACCGACAACGGCGCCATGGTTGCGGCCTTGGGGTCGCAGCTCATCATGGCGGGAATCGGTCCAAGCGGCGTCGCTTTTGCTCCGGATTCTTCCCTGCCGGTCACTACGGTTTCGGTGTAGGCGCCGCTAGGCGGTCGGCACGGACCGCATTTGCTGTACGAGGTCCTGGACGACGGCATGAAGATCACCGTCGTGCTGGGCAGCGACGCGGCGTTGGCGCTGGTAGCCCGCACCGCGGGTGATGATCTTTTCGACGTCGGCCAATTCCTCCGAGCAGCCGAGCTTTTCCGCGATGGGCGCCAGCCGGAGGAGGGTTTCCTTCAGGTGATCGGTGACAAGCTGCTCATTGCCTTCGGCATCGAGGATGATGATCGCCTCCATGCCGTAGCGGGCCGCGCGCCACTTGTTTTCCTGGACATGCCATGGCGGCATGGTGGGAATGCTGCCGCCGTTGTCCAGGATGGTGGAGAACTCGTCCACCAAGCACTGGGTCAGGGCGGCAACAGCGCCGACTTCCTCGAGAGTGGCCAAGCCATCGCAAATGCGCATCTCGATGGTGCCCAAATTCGGCACGGGACGGATATCCCAGCGAATTTCGGACAGGGTGTCGATCACTCCTGTGGTGAACATGTCCTGGACATAGGACTCGTATTCAGCCCAGCTGGGGAACTGGAAAGGCAATCCGGCCGTGGGCAGCTGCTGGAACATGAGGGCGCGTTGTGACGCGTAGCCAGTGTCTTCGCCGCCCCAGAAAGGGCTTGAGGCGGACAATGCCTGGAAGTGGGGGAAGTAGTTGACCAGACCGTCGAGGATGGGGAGCGCCTTGTCTCTCCGGTCCAGGCCGACGTGGACGTGGACTCCGTAGATGACCATTTGCCGCCCCCACCATTGGGTGCGGTCGATCAGTTTGGCATAGCGCTCTTTGTCCGAGACCGGCTGAAGCTGCGGCGGGCTGAAAGGATGGCTTCCGGCGCAGAAAAGCTCCACACCCATGGGGTCCGTAACCTCCCTGACGGCCTGCAGGGACCGGGCTAGGTCTTCCTTGGCTTCCTTGACGGTGTTGCACACGCCTGTCACAAGTTCCACGGTGTTCAGGAGCAATTCCCGCTTGATGTGCGGATGCTCGTCGTCTTCGTTCAGGTCCGGATGCCGGGACGCCACGCCGCGGAGGACCTCATTCGCGACCGAGACCAATTCGCCGGTGCGTGCGTTGACGAGCGCCAGCTCCCATTCCACCCCAAGTGTCGACTGCTTGGATGGAGCGAAATCAATCTGCACGTAGGTCCCCTCGGTGATATGCCAAAATGCCTGAGCAACGCCCGCCGTGGGGCCGTCAGCGGTTGGCTCAAGTCTAATGCAGGGGCGGTACGGTACCGCATGGGAGGAAACCTCAGGAAAACGAGCTCCTTGTCATCAACAAGCTGAATCCGCGCTTCAAGGCGCGCCAAGGCTAGCGCCCCGTCTAGGCTGGGCACAGAACCCCGCTACGTGAAGGAAGCCCCGTTATGCCGATCCTCAATAAAGACATGACGCTCTGTATCTCCCTCTCGGCCCGGCCGAGCAACAACGGAACGCGCTTCCACAATTTCCTGTACGAGGCGCTGGGCCTGAACTGGATCTACAAGGCCTTCGCCCCCACGGACTTGGCCAACGCGATCGCCGGCGTGCGCGGCTTGGGCATCCGCGGTTGCGCCGTTTCGATGCCCTACAAGGAAGACGTCATCGCGCTCGTGGATCGCATGGACGTATCGGCCGCCGCTATCGATTCGGTCAACACGATTGTCAACGACGCCGGTGTTCTGACGGCCTACAACACGGACTACACGGCGATCGCCCAGCTGATCGAGCGCAATGCGATCGACCCGGCGTCGTCCGTGCTGCTCCGCGGCTCCGGCGGCATGGCCAAGGCCACCGCAGCGGCCTTCCGCGACGCTGGATTCTCGCGAGTCACCGTCGTTGCCCGGAACGAAAAGCTCGGGCAGTCCCTTGCGGGGCTCTATGGCTTCGGCTGGCAGGCCGAAGTAGGGGAGTCGACGGCGGACGTGCTCGTCAACGTGACCCCTATCGGAATGGCCGGCGGACCTGAGTCCGGCTCCCTGTCCTTCCCCGAGGAGGCGGTGGCGGCCGCGCACGTGGTGTTCGACGTCGTCGCCCTCCCCGCGGAAACCCCGCTCATCAAGGCCGGCCGCGCGGCAGGCAAGACCCTGATCAGCGGCGCCGAGGTAGCCACCATCCAAGCGCTTGAACAGTTCGTGCTTTACACGGGAATCACCCCGACACCGGAGCAAGTGGCCGCGGCGGAAGAGTTCACGCGCGCCCAGTAGCCCTGTTCAGGAAGCTACCGGCTCCACCACAACAGCTACCTTTTCCTCGCCGATCCTGGTGAGGACCAGGGTGGCTGTTTTGTTGCCGCGTGCCTTTGCCGGGACTTTTCCGGCCGGCAGCAGTTGTTTCCGCAGTTCCTCGGGGGTGACAGAGGTGCCGCGCTTCTTGATGTCCAGGACACCAACACCGTTGGCCTTGACCCACGCTTTGAGGGCCTTGACGTTCAGCGGCATGAGTTCCATGACTTTGTAGGCGCGGGCGAACGGGGTCTCCACCAGTTCCGGAGCGCAAATGTAGGCAATGTGCTGGTCCACCAAGTGGCCGCCGAGCCGCAGCGCGACGTCGGCTACCAGGCCCGCCCGGATCACGGCGCCGTCCGGTTCGTACAAGTATCCCTCCACCGGTCCGACGTCGGGCACCGGGCCGCCGTCAAAATCCTCGCCGCTGGTGATCTCGGCCGCGCCTTGCGACCCGAGGACCAGGGCCGCCCGGCGGATGCCGGGTCGCGCGACGTCGTTGAACCACAGCGTCACCTCGGTGACGTCCCCTCCGACCGAAACCCACTGCGCCTCGCAGCCAGCCGGAACCGATTCATGCGGTATCCCCGGGCCCATCTTGACGCCGACGGACTTGCCGGTAGCAGCCAGCGATTCAACGAAGGAAAATGGCGGCGAGAACGCCTCCGGATCCCAGATCCGTTTGGTGCCCGACGACGACGTCGTGCGGCGGGCCGGATCGAGCCACACGCCGTCGACGTCGTCGAGGGGAACCGACGTGGCGTCGGAGTGCACCACCGTTGCGTGCGGGAAAGACATGAGGTTGATGGTGGCGCAGGCGGCGGTAGTCTCGTCGAGTTCCACGGCAGTGACCTTGATGTCCATCGAGGCCATGGCCATGGAATCGGCTCCAAGTCCGCAGCCCAGGTCCGCCACATGCCGCGTGCCTGCCTTGGCGAAGCGTTCGGCGTGCCTGGCCGCCACATTGAGCCGGGTGGCCTGTTCCAGGCCGGCCTGGGTGAAGAGCATCTGCCGGGCGAATTCGCCGAACTTGGCCTCGGCCCGGGTGCGGAGCCTGGACTGGGTGAGTACCGCGGCCACGAGTGCTGGGGAGTGGCCGTCTTTGCGCAGCCGCGCATTCAGGGCGAATGCTTCGCTATCGCGATATGGTCCCAAGGACGCCAGCAGTTCCCAACCCTCAGTTGTCAGCAGCGGGGCAATCTGGTCTTGGGGTGTGTCAGCCATGGGAACCAGCCTACTGGCCGCCCGTCATACGGGGCGGAGGGGGCTCCGAGAGCATCTGGGCCGATATGGTTGATGCCATGGAAGACAACCCAGTACGCCAGCCTGACGACGCCAATGGTTCTCCCTCCGCCTCCGATAAACGTCCCTTCGCCGGAAATCTCTCGAAGTATGCCCGTCCTGCGCTCATCGTGGGTGCTGCGATTGCCGCCGTCTGCATCGCGCTCTTGATCATTATTTTCTTCCTCGACTCCTTCAACGCGGCCACCTACTCCATGACCGGAAAGAGTATCGAGGACGCCACGGATGAGGCCCGCGACATCCGGGACACTTACACAGGTGCCCGTATCGGCGCGATCGTCGGGCTGGTGGTGTCCGGCGTCGTCGCGCTCGCCAGCGGTGTACTGCTCTACCTGAGCCGCGGAACGGCGCCGGAAGAAGAGTACGACGACGGCGAGGACGTGGACTTCGACGATCTCGCCGGGCAATGAGCGTGTGGGCCGGAGGTGGCCCTGCCGCCGTTCACCCGTGACGGAATTCTGGCACTCGCCTTGACCGAGTGCTAATGCTTACATAGAGTCTTGATTAGCACTCTCCCTAGGCGGGTGCTAATCATGCCGCCAGGCACTTACCGGCACCGCGACGACGGTAAGCCCGCCACGGCACCCCTGGTTTGATAGTCCATGTACTACCTCACGTAAAGGAGAGATCCGAGTGTCGGTCTCCATTAAGCCTCTCGAGGATCGCATTGTTGTCCGCCCGCTCGAAGCAGAGCAGACCACGGCTTCCGGCCTGGTTATCCCGGACACTGCACAGGAAAAGCCGCAGGAAGGCGAAGTTGTTGCAGTTGGCCCCGGCCGCTTCGATGACAACGGCAACCGCGTCCCCGTCGATGTAACCGTTGGTGACGTCGTCCTCTACTCCAAGTACGGCGGAACTGAAGTCAAGACCGGCGGCAACGAATACCTCGTTCTGTCCGCCCGCGACGTTCTGGCGATCGTCGTTAAGTAATTTCCTGGATCCCGCATCGCAGATCGAGTCGAACTTCTTCTGACTGATCGGCGGTGCGGGTTTTCCGTCTTGAAAGGACACAACCATGGCAAAGCAGCTAGCGTTCAACGACGCTGCCCGCCGCTCGCTCGAAGCAGGCATTGACAAGCTCGCCAACACCGTCAAGGTGACCCTTGGCCCGCGCGGCCGCAACGTCGTTCTGGACAAGAAGTGGGGCGCACCCACCATCACCAACGACGGCGTGACCATCGCCCGTGAAGTCGAGCTGGACGACCCGTACGAGAACCTTGGCGCACAGCTGGCCAAGGAAGTCGCCACCAAGACCAACGACGTCGCAGGCGACGGTACCACCACGGCCACCGTGCTGGCACAGGCACTCGTCAAGGAAGGCCTGCGCAACGTTGCCGCAGGCGCCGCCCCCGGTGAAATCAAGCGCGGCATCGAGGTCTCAGTCCAGGCCGTTGCTGCCCGCCTCCTGGAGAACGCCCGCGAAGTAGAAGGCACCCAGGTTGCCAGCGTTGCGGCGATCTCCGCCCAGAGCGACGAGGTTGGCGAACTGCTTGCCGAGGCTTTCGGCAAGGTCGGCAAGGATGGCGTCATCACCATCGAAGAGTCCTCCACCACCCAGACCGAACTGGTCCTCACCGAGGGCATGCAGTTCGACAAGGGTTACCTGTCCCCGTACTTCGTCACTGACGCGGAACGCCAGGAAGCTGTCCTCGAAGACGCGCTCATCCTGATCAACCAGGGCAAGATCTCCTCGCTGCAGGAATTCCTGCCGCTCCTTGAGAAGGCCCTGCAGGCAGCAAAGCCGCTCTTCATCATTGCCGAGGACATCGACGGCGAGGCACTGTCCACGCTGATCGTGAACCGCATCCGTGGCACCCTGAACGTCGTTGCAGTCAAGGCCCCGGGCTTCGGTGATCGCCGCAAGGCCATGCTCCAGGACATCGCCACGCTGACGGGCGCACAGGTTGTCTCCCCGGAGCTCGGCCTGTCCCTGGACCAGGTTGGCCTCGAGGTCCTCGGCTCTGCACGCCGCATCACCGTCACCAAGGACAACACCACGATCGTTGACGGCGCCGGTACGGCTGAGGACGTCGCAGCGCGCGTCGCCCAGATCCGTGCCGAGCTGACCCGCACCGACTCCGACTGGGACCGGGAAAAGCTGCAGGAACGGCTTGCCAAGCTCGCCGGTGGCATCGGCGTCATCAAGGTCGGTGCAGCCACGGAGGTTGAGCTCAAGGAAAAGAAGCACCGTATCGAGGACGCAGTGTCCTCCACGCGTGCTGCCCTTGAAGAAGGCATCGTGTCCGGCGGCGGCTCTGCCCTCATCCACGCCCTCAAGGCGCTGGACGAGGACGCTGCCGTCAAGGCCCTCGAAGGTGACGCGGCTGCCGCCGTCGGCATCGTCCGCCGCGCGCTGACCCAGCCGCTTCGCTGGATCGCGCAGAACGCCGGCTTTGACGGCTACGTCGTCGTCGCCAAGGTTGCCGAGCTGGAAGACAACCACGGCTTCAACGCCAAGTCCGGCGTGTACGAGGACCTGATCGCCGCTGGCGTGATCGACCCCGTCAAGGTCACCCGCTCCGCACTCCAGAACGCCGCCTCCATCGCAGCCCTGGTTCTCACCACCGAGACCCTGGTTGTCGAGAAGCCGGCCGAGGAAGACGAGCACGCAGGCCACAGCCACTAATCCTGGTTGTTTGATGCGCGAGGCCCGGTCCCCTTGGGGGCCGGGCTTCTTGCGTTTGCGGTGACGCGTGATGACAACACAGCACTCGCAGAACGGCATGGAGGATTGGCCCAGAGAACGTTCCGGAAGCTCCCAGCCGCCTGTGTCCTAATGGATCAAAGGAAGGTCGTTCAACCCGGCCTCAATTGACCGTGAACGTTTCGAATCAGTAGGGTAGGCGGTTTGAGTAGCACCCTGGAGGCAAGACTTTGACAACCACGCGCCCAATTGCGCCCACTCGGCACCAAAGGGGGCCGGTAAGATCCACGGCGTTCCGACCCGAAATCCAAGGGCTTCGTTCTGTTGCCGTGCTCATGGTTGTCACCTATCACATTTGGTTCGATCGGGTCTCCGGCGGCGTCGATGTGTTCCTCCTTATCTCTGCATTCCTCATGACGCTGCAGTTCACCAGGCGGTACTCGGATGGGCGCCAAACGGCGCTGATCAGGCACTGGCTGCACCATTTCCGCAGGCTCTTGCCCGCAGCAGTGACGGTCATCGTTGGAACGCTGGCCGCAACCTACGTCTTCATGCCGGCCACGCGCTGGTTGGACGCCATCCAGCAGGGTTGGGCTTCACTCTTCTACGTCGAAAACTTCCTCCTGCAGTCCCAGGCAGTCAACTACTATGCGGCGGACCACAGCCTGGCCAGCCCGCTCCAGCATTTCTGGTCGCTGTCCATCCAAGGACAGGTCTTCATCGTCTGGCCGATCATCCTGGTGGGAGCAAGCTGGGTGGCGAGGCGGTACCGGCTCGCCTACGTTCCCCTTCTTCGCTACATCTTCGGCTTGGTCTTCCTTGTTTCGCTGGTGTATTCGGTGGTTTTCACCGCAACGGACCAATCGGCAGCGTATTTTTCGACGGGGGCCAGGCTGTGGGAGTTTGCCCTCGGAACACTTCTGGCCCTCTTCCTTCCCATGGTGAAAATCCCGAGGTCAGCGAGGATCGTCCTTGGGTGGATCGGCATCCTGGCGATGCTCAGTTGCGGGTTCATTCTCGATGTCGAGGCGGCGTTCCCTGGGTGGGCCGCATTGTGGCCCACCCTGGCCGCGGCATGCTTGCTCGCGGCGGGACAGACGGACAGCCGGTTCGGAGTCGACCGAATTCTCAGTTCCAAGCCGCTGGTCCGCATGGGCAACAATTCATACGCCCTCTACCTCTGGCACTGGCCCATGTTGGTCATCTATTTGGCATGGTCTGGAAAGACGCACGCCGGTTGGTTGTCCGGCACTGTGATCATCATTGGCGCTCTCCTCTTGGCGGTTTTGACCACGAAGTTCGTCGAGAAGCCGTGGCGGGAGTGGACGTGGCCCGAGGTCAATCGACGCAGGAGCGTGATTTCGCTGGTTGCCGTAGCGACCGTGGCCATCTTGCCGCTCACGGGTTGGCCCCTGCAGATCGAGCAGACAAACCGGGCGCTGGAAGCAAGCGCGGGAACCCGCAACCCTGGCGCAGCAGCTGTTGGCGGGGATCTCGTGTACACCCCCGATCCGAGCGTGCCCTTGGTTCCAAGCATGACCTCTGTTGATGCTGACTGGCCGGTTTTCCCGACCCCCTGCAAGGGGACTACCGACGCGCAGGACTTCGTTAATCGCTGCACCAACGGGATCACGAACGGGACGAAAAACGTCGTCGTCATAGGCAGCTCGCACGCCCACGTGCTGAACACGCCGCTGCTGACCATGGCCGCAAAGAACAACTGGAGCCTTACGTCCATCACCAAGGGATATTGCCCACTTGGCGAGGACACCGCGGCAGACATCACGCAGAGCTGCGTTGACTTCAACAAGGCCACGCTCGCAGAGGTCCTGAAGATGAAGCCGGATGTTGTGGTGACAACCAGCACGCGTACCAATGCGCAGAGCAACATCCCCGAACGGCTCGATCCTTCATGGGTCACGGAGGTGAAGACGCTCAACGACGCGGGAATCCAAGTGGTTGCCCTCCGAGACACTCCACGCACAGCGCAACCCGTTCCGGCCTGCCTTGAGAAGAACCCCGGAGCATATATAGCCTGTGGTTCCCAGCGTGCCGAAATCTACTCTGAGGATTCCCCCACGGCGGCGGTGGCCGCGGAACTCCCCGACACGAAAATCTTGGATCTCTCCAAATATTTCTGCCCCGATGCAAACTGTCCGGCCGTGATCGGGAACGTCATGGTCTATAAGGACGACAACCATGTGACCGCCACCTACATGAAGACGTTGACTCCGTACTTCGAGAAGGCGTTCATGGCTGCCACGGGGTGGCCTTCATTGGACGGATAGCAAGAGGTGGCGCGGCCTAAGGTGCCGTTGCTCACATTGCCCGTGCGGAATATGGGGATCGGCGGCGAGGTTCTACTATTTATTCAGAACCTTTCTGCACAGGCCAGTCCCGTAATGACGGGCTGGTCATCAGCTGCAACCCCTACCAGAGCAACCCCAAGAATCAAGGTAAGAGGCGCACTCATGACCCAGCCCGAACACGACCCCTTTGGCTTTATTGGCCTGACTTATGACGACGTCCTGTTGCTGCCTGGGCACACCAACGTCATCCCGTCCGAGGCCGACACTTCCTCCCGGATATCCAAGCGCATCTCGGTTCAGACGCCCCTGCTGTCCGCCGCCATGGACACCGTGACTGAGTCACGCATGGCCATCGCTATGGCCCGCCAGGGTGGTCTTGGCGTGATCCACCGCAACCTGTCCATCGAAGACCAGGCCGATCACGTTGACCGAGTCAAGCGCTCCGAGTCCGGGATGATCACCAACCCCCTGACTATCCACCCGGAAGCGACCCTGCAGGAACTGGACGAGCTGTGCTCCCGTTACCGGGTTTCCGGCCTCCCGGTGATTGACCCGGATGGCCGCCTGCTGGGTATTGTCACCAACCGAGACACCCGCTTTGTGCCCGAGTCCGATTTCCCGCTGCGGCTTGTCAGCGACGTCATGACCAAGATGCCCCTCATCACGGGCCACGTTGGCATCAGCCGCGAAGAGGCCTCGCACAAGTTGGCCACTAACAAGATCGAGAAGTTGCCCCTCGTCGACGAGCAGGGGCGCCTCAAGGGCCTCATCACCACCAAGGACTTCACCAAGGCCGAGCAGTACCCGCTCGCAACGAAGGACGAGGAAGGCCGCCTCCGGGTCGGCGCCGCCATCGGGTTCTTCGGCGATGGTTGGGAACGGGCCATGACGCTGATTGACGCCGGCGTGGACGCATTGTTCGTGGATACCGCCAACGGCCACTCGCAGGGCGTCCTGGACTTGATCACCCGCCTGAAGTCCGATCCCGTTGCCGCACACGTGGACATCATCGGCGGTCAGGCTGCCACCCGCGAAGGCGCCCAGGCGCTGATCGACGCCGGTGCCGATGGCATCAAGGTGGGCGTTGGTCCGGGCTCCATCTGCACCACCCGCGTTGTTGCCGGTGTTGGCGTCCCCCAGATCACGGCCATCTATGAGTCCTCCAAGGCGGCCATCCCTGCCGGTGTGCCGCTCATCGCCGACGGCGGCCTGCAGTACTCGGGCGATATCGGCAAGGCCCTCGTGGCCGGCGCCGACACCGTCATGCTCGGCTCTTTGTTGGCTGGCTGTGACGAATCTCCGGGCGAGCTGATCTTCGTCAACGGCAAGCAGTTCAAGAGCTACCGCGGCATGGGTTCCCTCGGCGCCATGCAGTCCCGTGGCAAGAACACGTCCTACTCGAAGGACCGGTATTTCCAGGCGGACGTTTCCGGCGATGACAAGCTGATCCCCGAAGGCATCGAGGGCCGCGTCGCGTACCGCGGTCCACTCTCCTCGGTGGCATACCAGCTGGTGGGCGGCCTGCGCCAGACCATGTTCTACACGGGTGCGCCAACTATCGCCGAGCTCAAGGCGCGAGGCAAGTTTGTGCGCATCACCGCGGCCGGGCTGAAGGAGTCCCACCCGCACGACATCCAGATGACCGTCGAGGCTCCGAACTACGGTTCACGCTAGACAGTCTGTTTCAAAGCAAGCCCGCCGCCGTCGTCACGAGGTGGCGGGCTTGCCTATTTCCGCGGCCTTGCTGCTCGTCACTACGACGCCTCGCTGCCGGTACATGGCGCCGCACTGGGATAACCTAGAGCAGTGACTTATGAGATTGAGATTGGCCGTGGCAAGCGTGGGCGTCGTGCCTACTCCCTGGATGACATCGCGATCGTCCCCAACCGCCGGACGCGTGACCCCAAGGACGTCTCCGTCTCATGGCAGATTGATGCCTACAAGTTTGAGATGCCGGTGATCGCCGCGCCGATGGACTCCGCCATGTCGCCTGAAACTGCCATTGCCCTTGGCCGGCTTGGCGGTCTGGGCGTACTGGACCTTGAAGGCCTGTGGACCCGCTACGAGGACCCGCAATCCGTGTTGGACGAGATCTCCGCCCTTGAGGATGAAACTGCCAGCCCTGCCGTCACGCGGCGCATGCAGGAGCTCTACAAGGCCCCCATCCAGCCCGAACTGATCACCAGCAGGCTCGCGGAAATCCGTGCTTCCGGAGTGACCGTGGCCGGCTCGCTCACGCCGCAGCGCACCCAGGAGCACTACAAGACGGTCGTTGCTGCCGGTGTTGACATTTTCGTCATCCGGGGGACCACTGTCTCGGCTGAGCACGTCTCCAAGAACCACGAACCGTTGAACCTCAAGCAGTTCATCTACGAACTCGACGTTCCGGTGATCGTCGGCGGGGCCGCCGGATACACCCCGGCCCTGCACCTCATGCGTACCGGCGCGGCCGGCGTTTTGGTGGGCTTCGGAGGAGGCGCAACCACCACCACGCGCCGTGCACTCGGCATCCATTCGCCCATGGCCTCGGCCATTTCCGACGTCGCCGCTGCCCGCCGCGACTACATGGACGAGTCCGGTGGACGGTACGTGCATGTGATCGCCGACGGCGGCATGGGTTCTTCGGGTGACATCGTCAAAGCCATCGCGATGGGCGCCGACGCAGTCATGCTCGGCAGCGCCTTGGCCCGTGCCGAAGAAGCGCCGGGCAAGGGCTGGCACTGGGGCCAGGAAGCCCACCACCTCGAACTGCCCCGCGGTGACAGGGTCAACGTCGGCACGGTTGGACCGCTTGAGGAAGTGCTCTTCGGGCCGGGCCACCACACCAACGGCACGTCCAACCTGATCGGCGCGCTACGCCGCTCGATGGCCACAACAGGCTATTCGGACCTGAAGGAATTCCAGCGGGTCGACGTCGTCGTCTCGCCTTACTCGGGTCAGTAAGCGGCCGTCCAGGCCACCCTGGCCGCCGGGTGAAAACCCTGCCCAAGCCCGCGCACAAGAAGTAGTGTGGGGAACTACGGGCTTTGTGCGATGGGAGGCGTCCGATGAGCAGTGTTGCAGATGGTTCGCAGAGGGATGATGCATCAGCCGGTGCATTGAGTCCGCAGGCGCGGGCCAGATCCATCGAAGTCCTGAAGGGCACCACGGAGCCCGGCCAGGAACTCGACATCCTGATCGTCGGCGGAGGAGTAGTCGGGGCCGGGGCTGCCCTGGACGCAGTGACCCGCGGGTTGTCTGTGGGCATCGTCGAGGCCCGGGACTGGGCTTCAGGCACGTCGTCGAGGTCCTCGAAGCTGATTCACGGCGGGCTGCGCTACCTGGAAATGCTTGACTTTGCCCTGGTCCAGGAGGCGCTCAAGGAACGCGGGTTGCTGATCCAACAAATCGCGCCGCACCTTGTCCGGCCGGTCCCGTTCCTGTATCCGTTGACCCGGCGCTTTTGGGAACGGCCCTACGTGGGCGCCGGCATCTTCCTCTACGACACACTTGGCCTCACCTCAGGCCACAGCCGTGGCGTCCCGATGCACAAACACCTCTTCCGGCGTGGAACACTGCGGGCAGCCCCCAGCCTCAAGAGCGATGCGTTCGTCGGCTCCATCCGGTACTACGATGCGCAGGTTGACGACGCCAGGCTGGTGGTCAACGTCGTCCGTACCGCGGCACACTACGGAGCCCATGCCGTGAACAGGATGCGCGTGGTGTCGTTCGTACGCGAAGGCGAACGCGTAGTGGGCGCGAAAGTGGAAAACCAGGAAGACGGCAGCATCATCGAAGTCCGCGCCAAGCAAGTGGTCAATGCTACGGGGGTCTGGACGGACGAGACCCAGGCAATGGTGACGGATCGCGGCCAGCTCAAGGTCCGTGCTTCCAAGGGCATCCACCTCGTGGTTCCGCGCGACCGCTTCCAGTCCACCGTCGGATTGATCCTGAGGACCGAGAAGTCCGTGCTGTTCGTCATCCCCTGGGGCAGGCATTGGATCATCGGCACAACGGACACCGACTGGAAGCTGGACAAGGCGCACCCTGCCGCGTCCACCAAGGACATCGACTATGTTCTGGAGCACGTCAACCGCGTCTTGAAACGGCCCCTGACGAGGGAGGACGTCGAGGGCGTGTATGCAGGCCTTCGTCCACTGTTGGCCGGGGAGAGTGATTCCACCGCCAAACTTTCCCGCGAACACGTCGTGGCACACCCCGTTCCAGGGCTTGTGGTGGTTGCTGGCGGCAAATTCACAACATACCGGGTCATGGCCAAGGATGCGGTCGACGAAGCAACCCGGGCGATGGACGAGCGTGTTCCTGCGAGCTGCACGGATACCATCCCGCTGCTGGGCGCCGAGGGATTCAAGGCCGCATGGAACCGCCGGGGGAGAACCGCGGATGAGGTTGGAATCCACGTCGCCAGGGTGGAACATTTGCTCAACCGCTACGGTTCGATGACTCCGGAGGTCCTGGCTGTCATCAAGGACAACCCGGCCATGGCTGAGCCGCTTCCCGGTGCCGACGACTACCTGGCGGCAGAAGTCGCATACGCCACGACCCACGAAGGCGCCCGTCACGTCCACGATGTCCTGACTCGCCGCACCCGCATCTCGATAGAGTCGTGGGACAGAGGTGTTTCCGCGGTCCCTGTTGTCGCTAAGCTGATGGGAGAAATTCTTGGCTGGAGCGACGCGCAGCGGGAAAGCGAAATCAAGCACTACCTGGCCCGGGTGGAAGCTGAACGGCTCAGCCAACAGCAGCCCGACGACGAATCGGCCGATGCTGCGCGCATGGGCGTCGATGACATCGTTCCCCTGCGCTGAGCGCCCTGGGGCGGCTGGGCACACTGGAGGGAAACGACTTGGCGGAACCACTGGACCCGTATGATGCCGAACTGACGACGCCGGAGACCGTCATCCTGGAGATGGAAGCGGTCGACAAGACAGACGCCGCAGGCCAGCTCGCGGAACGGCTCTTTGCCGCCGGGCGTATCACGGACCTCGAGGGCTTCCTCGAACACGTCAACTCCCGGGAACACCAGCTTGCTACCGGGCTACCTGGCGGCATTGGCCTACCGCATGCCCGCAGTGAGTTTGTCTCCCGAGTCTCCATCGCTGTTGGTGTCACGAAGTTCGGACACTCATTGGACTTCGGTGCCAGCGACGGTCCGGCCACCCTGGTCCTGCTGATCGCCACACCGGCCAGTTCATTCTCGGACCACCTGGAAGTCCTCGCGACCTTGGCGCGGTCGCTGTCCAAAGAATCATTCCGGGAATCCCTCCGGCGAGCCCACGATCCAGAGGTCATCGCCGAACTGATCAACTCAAGCCTGGTGTTCTTCGACCACTGAAGAGTGGGGCAGGCTGCCCCACTCTCGTTTAGCTGTTCTACAGCTTGACGAAGTACGGTTAAGGGGTGTTGAAAACCGCTCTGAAGCCCCGCTGGATCGCAGGACTTGTCTTCGCGCTCCTGCTCTCCGGGGTGTTCGTGCTGCTCAGCCAGTGGCAGTTCGGCAGATCCACCCAGAGTGACGTGCCAGTTGATCCCTCCGCGGAGCAAGTCAGGCCCCTCACCGGAGTCCTGCAGCCCGGTACCTTCTTTCCTGGGTCCGTGTCGGATCAAATGGTCAGTGCTAAAGGCAGCTACGACCCCGCCAAGCAGGTCCTTGTGGAGGGCCGTCTGCTGGCTGGGCAAAAAGGATACTGGGTGGTAACCGCATTTGCGGTCGATGGTGCGCCCGTTCTCCACGGCGTTGGCGCTTCGCCGAAGACCTGGATCCCCGTGGCGCGCGGTTGGGTCGCCGAGCCCGCCCAAGCCAGCCCGCCGCCGTCGGGCACTATTGAATTGACCGGACGCCTCCTGCCGTCCGAGGCGCCAGTGCCAAACGTCGACGCCGGAACGGGCCGCGCGTCCGCGGTTTCGGTCGCGGAACTCATCAACACGTGGGAAATTTCGAGCTATCCGGGCTTCGTGGCCGCGACGTCGGAAGCCTCGGCAGGCAAGACCCTCGCGCTTCCGGCGGAGCTGAAGCCCCTGAATATCCCGGCCCAGCCGCCCAACCAACAGATCAACTGGCTCAACCTTTTCTACTCCGTGGAATGGGTGGTCTTTGCAGGATTCGCCCTCTACATCTGGTGGCGCATGGTGGCCGACGACTACCGGCGTACCCTCGAAGAGGAAGAGCCCAACGACGAATTCCCATCAGACGATTTGCCGGCAATTACGAAGCCAGAACAGGTAAAGCCATGATTGAACCCAAACCGGCCATCCAGCCCGAACAGTCCGGAGACTCCGGCCCGAAGCCAGCCACGGCCAAGAAGCGCCGCTTCGGTGGAACCACGGCCCAGATCCGCTCGGCCCTGAAGTTCTACAAGGTCATGGCTTACCTCACCGGCACCATGCTCTTGCTCCTGTGCGCCGAGCTCGTGGCTCGTTATGTGTTCGGCGTGTACCTTTTTGCCGGGGGGACCAACGCCATCACCGGGCAGCCCTTCGGCTTCGGATTCGCTGACGCGGAGTCGAAGGCGGTCCTCGGCGGCGTCAACGTCTCCGTGACGGTACTGATCGTCCACGGCTGGATGTACGTGGTTTACCTCATCTCGGACTTCCGTCTGTGGTCCCTCATGCGCTGGCCGTTCACGAAGCTCATCCTCCTTGCCTTGGGTGGGGTCGTTCCGCTCATGTCCTTCATTGTGGAGAAGAAGTTCCACTCGGAGGTAGAAGCGGAACTGGTCGCCAACCCGCAGGCATCCAAGCGGTACTGATCGGCCGGTCGCGGCCGGCATTGTGAGATCGCTAACGTCGGGGCCGGTTTGCCGGCTTCACGACCGGTTTCAAGGTGCACCGGGGCATCCCGGCAAAGTAGGCTGTTATGGTGACTACTCCCACCGCACCCTTCAGTTCTGAAGCTCAGACTTCCCAGAAGCCGGTGCTGGTTGTTGACTACGGTGCCCAGTACGCGCAGCTGATTGCCCGCCGCGTCCGTGAGGCGAATGTGTACTCGGAAATTGTTCCGCACACTTTCACCACCGAGCAGCTTCTGGCCAAGAACCCGGCAGCGATCATCCTTTCCGGCGGTCCTTCAAGCGTTTATGCCGAGGGTGCCCCGAGGGTTGGCGCAGACCTTTTCGAGGCCGGCGTGCCTGTCTTCGGTATTTGCTACGGCTTCCAGGCCATGGCCAACGCGCTGGGCGGCAAGGTCGCACAGACCGGACTGCGCGAGTACGGCGCTACTGAGGCCACCACGGTTGGCGAGGCACGCTCCATCCTGGCGGGCATCCCGGACTCCCAGAGCACCTGGATGAGCCACGGAGATTCCGTGCATGTTGCCCCGGCAGGCTTCGAGGTCCTGGCGACCACCGCCGGCGCACCTGTAGCCGCTTTCGCGAACGAGGAAAAGCACCTCTACGGCGTGCAGTGGCACCCGGAGGTCAAGCATTCGGCCCACGGCCAGCAGGTTCTGGAGAACTTCTTGTTCAACGGAGCGGGCCTGAAGCCGAACTGGACCACCGGCAACATCCTCGAAGAGCAGGTGGATCGGATCCGCCAGCAGGTCGGTGATTCCAAGGTCATCTGCGGCCTCTCTGGCGGCGTCGACTCGGCCGTTGCCGCGGCCCTCGTGCAGCGCGCCGTGGGAGACCAGCTCACCTGCGTGTTCGTGGACCACGGTTTGCTGCGTGAAGGCGAAGCCGAACAGGTCGAACGCGACTTCGTTGCCGCAACCGGCGTCAAGCTTTACGTGGCAAACGAGCAGGAGCGTTTCCTCTCCGCACTGGCCGGGGTCAGCGATCCCGAGACGAAGCGCAAGATCATTGGCCGCGAGTTCATTCGTGCGTTCGAAGAAGCAGAGCGGGCCATCATCGCCCAGGCCGCGTCCGAAGGCGAGAGCATCAAGTTCCTCGTTCAAGGCACCCTTTACCCGGATGTCGTCGAATCCGGCGGAGGCGAAGGTGCTGCGAACATCAAGAGCCACCACAACGTGGGTGGCTTGCCTGAGGACCTGCAGTTCGAACTCGTTGAGCCGCTCCGCGCACTGTTCAAGGATGAGGTTCGCGCCGTAGGCGCGCAGCTTGGCCTGCCGCAGGAAATCGTTGGACGCCAGCCGTTCCCTGGTCCAGGCCTTGGCATCCGAATTGTCGGGGAAGTGAACAAAGAACGCCTGGACCTGCTGCGCAAAGCAGACGCCATCGCGCGCGCCGAGCTCACTGCGGCCGGACTCGACAACGATGTCTGGCAGATGCCGGTGGTGCTGCTGGCCGATGTCCGCAGCGTTGGCGTGCAAGGTGATGGACGTACCTATGGACACCCGATCGTGCTTCGTCCCGTTTCTTCCGAGGACGCCATGACTGCTGACTGGTCCAGGCTCCCTTATGATCTCCTCGCGAGGATCTCCAACAGGATCACCAACGAGGTAGACGGAGTCAACCGAGTGGTACTGGACGTCACCAGCAAGCCCCCTGGCACCATCGAGTGGGAATAGCGTTCTGAGTGACCGGTCTCTTTCCAGAGACCGGTCACTTTGCATTTCCCCCGAGATCACGGGTAATTTGCCTTTCCAGCAGTGTTGCGGTGCGGAGTGCCGGTCGATTCCCGCTACCCTCGAAAGTATGCCGATTTGGTCCAAGTCGTCTCGAGCTAGAACAGAAAAGAAGGCAGCGGTGTCAGTAGGTCAAAGCCATGAGGAGAGCTCTGCAGAGCTCCGGAAATGGCTGTCGGGGCTCAAGCCTGTGACTGGCGCGGACACGATGCTGCGCTTCGTCAAGACGCCGGAAGGGTCGATCGACCTCAGCAACGGCCACCCTTCAGGGCTCGCACAGCTCCTCGCGGGACGTCGAACCCGTCTTTCCACCCTGATCCGGGATCGCCAGCAATATCTTGTTGCCGCCCGTGCAGCCAGGAACCTTCGCTCGAAGATCTTCGAGTTGGGCAACGACCGGGGGATCGACGCCGGGTACTTGTCCTGCGGAACGGTCGTTTGGACATCGGCTGTCGGGGGTAAGCCCCAGCGTGTTTCTGCTCCTGTCATGTTGGCAGCCATTTCGCTCACGGCTCGGCCGGGCGAAGATGACTACGAGCTGCAACTCACGGAGCAAGCGGGCATCAATCCTGCGTTGGTCCGGCATTTGAAGACCGTCCATGGAATTGTCTTCGACGTCAATGCCGTGAGCCGCATGGCCTACAACACCGCGCGCCTCGATCCCCAGCCGGTCCTTGACCGCCTTGCCACGCTGGTGCAGCCGATCCCTGGTGCCGAGGTAACCCCCAATCTCCTCATTACAACTTTGGCGGATCTGTCCGGGAACTTGGACGACCCCTGGATCAACGAGAACAGCAGCGTCGTTGCATCCTTGTTTGGGGCCGCCAACCGAGGGGACATCGAACCTGAGCCAATTAAGTCCGGGCGCTTCCCGAAACTTGACGAGCGGGATCCTGCCGAGGAGTCGCTGCTCCTGGATGCCGATGCTGACCAGCAGTACGTCGTGGATGCCGTCCGAGCAGGCGATTCGCTGGTGGTCAGCACCCCACCAGGCAGCGGCCAGACCCAAACGGCCATCAATGCCATCGGCGCGCTTGTCAACGAGGGCAAATCGGTACTGGTGGTGGGCGACCGGCGAGCGAGCCTCAATGGCCTCGCCAGCAATTTTGAAGCCCTTGGCCTTGAGTCGATGCTGTTCAGGCCGGGCAATGGTGCCACGGCCCAGCAGCTCAAGGGCCAACTGGTCAGTGCGATCATCCGCAACGAGAAGTCGCTGGAACCCCAACTTGCGAATCTTCACAAGACCTTGACCGAGCACCGCCATGCACTCATGGACCATGTTGCGTCTTTGCACAACGTCCGCCAGCGCTGGGGATGCTCGCCCTATCAGGCAATGCAGTCCCTCGCGGAGCTGACCTCCATCCAGCCTGCCCCCGCCACCACAGTGCGCTTGAAGCGCAGTGTCCTGGACAACATCAAAGACCGCGCTGAGCTGGCCGCAAGGCTGCGCCGCGCCGCCGAACTTGGCAGCTTCAGCAAGGCATCGACGTCGAGCCCCTGGTATGGAGCGCGCCTGGTCACTCGCAAGGAGACTGAGGAAGCCCAGCAACTGGCCGGCACCGCCGCCGAGCACCTTCCCAAGCTGCGGGAACGGATGAACCAAGTTGCGGAGCACTCTGAAATCCGGCTCGGGGCGAACTTCGCCGAATGGGGCTCGCAACTTGAGCTGTTGATGGCGGTACGGGAAAGCCTGGATAAGTTCACCCCGGATATCTTTGACCGGCCGGTCCACGATCTGATCTCGGCTACTGCCACCTCCGCATGGCGGCGTGAGCAGGGCCTCGAGATGCCGTCGATGCAGCGCTCCCGCTTGCGTCGCGTGGCCAAAGAATACGTCCGTCCCGGTGTCCACATCGCGGATCTGCACAGTTCCTTGGCGCTTGTTCAGGAGCAGCGGGCGCTTTGGGCTGGGTATGCCACCACCCAACGCCATCCCGCTGTGCCATCCGGGCTCGCGGACTTGGGCGCCACGTACCGTGAGCTGGACCGGGATCTCCGCCGTCTGGGGGACTGCCTCAAGCACACGGCCGACGGCGGCGACCTCCACGCGACCCGCTACGAAGCCCTCATGGAGCGTCTTGAACGTCTTGTCGCGGATACGGGAACTCTCGAGACTCTGCCGGAACGTACGCTTCTGGTCGAGAACATGCGCGAGCATGGACTCGGCGAGCTTCTTGCGGATTTGGCGGAGCGCGAAGTCCCTGCCGAATCCGTTCGTGCGGAACTGGAGCTTGCCTGGTGGCAGTCCGCCCTGGAAGCCATGATCAGTGGTGATGACTACCTTGCCATGTCCGACGGAGATTCCCTCCGCCGTCTCGAAGCCGAGTACCGCCTGGCGGATCAGGCGCATATTGCAAGCGGTGGAGCCCGGCTGCGCTGGAAGCTCGCCGAAATGTGGCGCGCTGGAATTGCGGAACATCCGCGCCAGGCAGAACTCCTGCGGAATCTGATCAAGGATGGCCGCGTTACTCTCTCGGCGCTCAGCGCCCAGGCGCCGGCCTTGGTTTCCCGGCTGGTGCCGGTGTGGTCCGTCAGCCCGTACCTGCTGACCGGGCTTTTGCCTGCCGAACAGAAATTCGACGCAGTGGTGATACTTGATGCCGAGAGCACGTCTTTGCAGGCTGTGCTGCCGGCCATCGCCCGGGCCGAACAAATCATCGCCTTCGGTGATGCGAAGATTGCCAATGCCCGCACCTTTAGCGTCGCCGTGGAGCCTCCCATGGCAAGCGTCACGAGCCAGGACACGGTGGACAGTGCCTTCAGTGCATTGGCCCGCGTCTTGCCGACTTGGCAACTGAATTGGGTGTATCGGGCTGTTGATGAAGATCTGGTACTGCAGCTGAGCAAGAATTACTACGACGGCGGCCTGCGTCGGCTGCCGGACGGCCAATCCGTAACGGGGCTGGACCGTTCGGTTGTGGTTGAGTACATCCCGGACGGCACCGGCCTGCCCGGTTCGGATCACGAAGGTGTGGAATCGGTCGCAGCCGAAGTAAACCGTGTGGTGGATCTGGTTTTTGAACACGCCAGACTTCGGCCCCGCACCTCTCTCGCCGTGGTGACCGCAAGCCTGCGCCATGCTGCAAGGATCGGCGAAGCCATTAGGCTCCAGCTGCCCAACTATCCTCTCCTGTCCGGTTTCTTCAACGCGGCTGCCGAGTCCTTCCGCGTGGTGGATTTGGAGCGTGCTCAAGGATTGGTCCGCGACCACATCATCTTCTCCCTGGGCTTCGGGCGTACTCCGCATGGCCGGGCGCTGCACAGTTTCGGTCCCCTGTCCGTCGAAGGTGGCCGCAATAAGTTTGCTTTGGCAATGACCCGCTCGCGCAGATCTTTGCACGTCTTGAGCTGCTTCCGTCCGGAGGACCTGGACCTGGACAGATTGGCTCACGGGGCGGTTGATTTCCATGAACTCCTTGACCGCGAACTCTCGGGCAATTCGGATCTGGGGACGCCGGCAACCAGGGCAGCGGCCAGCGAGCAGGCGCTCGGTGAGGATCCGTTGGTGGCGGATCTGGGCGAGCGGCTCCGTGCTCGTGGAGCCCGGGTGTGGCATCAGTACGACGGAGCGCTGGACATCGCCGCGGCGGCCGATCCCGTGCACACCATCGGCCGTGATGACACCGAAATGCCAACGCCGGTGGCCATTGAATCCGACGGCACGGAACGATACCGCCGCATGAGCGTCCGGGAGCGCAGCAGGCTCCGGCCCCAGCTCCTGGAGCGCCTCGGCTGGCGGTACATGTCTTTGTGGACCATCGAAGTATTTACGGACCCCTCGTCGTGTGCGGACCGCATCGGCTCCTACCTTGGACTCGAAAAGCCGGTCGCGCCCTCCTATGGCGCCGTCCAGCATGGATTCCTTGACATGGATGTTGAACAATTGGAACTGGGCCCTCAGGCGGACAGCCAGGGGGACGGCGTAGCCAGACGGAGTCGGCTCCAGCCAAACTCGCCGGTACGCAAGGTCCCCGCCCGGGGCCAGCCATCCCCTAAGGAAGCGCAATGCCGGAAAGAAAGAGCACAAAGGCCAAATACCCCGCGGACGATTATGCAGCGGAGGCCGGCACACAGCTGGACAAGCAGGAGAAGACGGAATTGAAGCCCGAACCGGAGTCGAAGCCGGCAGGAGAAGGCATCCTGCCCAAGAAAGCCTCCGAGGATGATCCACGCCGCTGGGGTGACGAGCCCGGTTACGATCACGACGCTTGGCTCAAGGAGCAAAGGCCTCCACACTGGGGCTGAACATTCCACGATGAGCCTGACTATCCACGAGGAGTTTCGGTTTGCCGGGTGCCCGCAGGATTGACCAAGACAAAGAACAATTTCCCCCGAGTGGAAGCTCCGGCCAGGATTTCTGCCTGTTGCGGATTCGCGGCGACAACCACGAGGCCATCGGACTCGTTCGTACCTAGCCACTGGCTGGCCTTGCCTCCATTTGCCGACGTCCACAAAACCGGGACGGCCGCAGCCAGGAGTTCGGATTTCTTGGCAGGCCCTTCAAATCCATCAGCTGCCGTGAGCACAACGTTGACCAACTGGCCCGGGGAAACAAGCTGGATTGAAGCGGGATCGGCCATACGCAGTGGAACGGCTGCTGTTGCCGGCGCGGCGCCGGTCAGCAGACCCGGACCCAGGAATTGGGCGTCCGTGGGGACCTGCCCTTTCTGAAGGGGTGAAGCAAGCTGCTTCCCTCTGTATTCAAAGCCAGAGGTGAGTGCTCCGGCGGGAGCTCCTCCGGGAAGAACTTCAAGAGGTTTGAGGTCGGAATCTGCCAAGGTGGACCCGGCCGCAAGATCCCTGGCCGCGGCCAGAACCGTCACCCGTTGTTCAGAAGCAGGAGTCAGCTGGTGGACCACAATCCCGGCGGCGACACACAGCAGGAGTGCCACCATGAGGCGGCGGTTGCGGTTCAGCCAGCTGCCCAGCCTGTGGTGCTTGGAATGCACCGGGAGGGGGCCAGGGACGCGGGCTCCCCGTGGAAGAGCCAGAATAGTGCGAGGGATGGCACTGGTGACCGGCGCGGGGCGGCTATTGCGTGGAATCGAAGAAGACCCCGCTGAAGGGGGGCCTTGGGATGCAAACGGGGTAGCTGGCATGCTGCCACGCTAACCGTGCGAGTAGTCCGGTGACAGGGTCTTAATGAGCTATGTGGAAAAGCGGTATCAAGTGGAAAACCGCAAATCAGCTGGCGGCGGCCGCCGGAACCGACGCTGGAGCCGGGGATGCCGCTGGCGCAGCGGAAACGGCGCTGCCCTTTGAGTCCCGGGAGTCCGTACGGTAGAAGCCCGATCCCTTGAAGACGACGCCCACGCTGTTGAATTTCTTGCGCAAGGATCCTTGGCATTCGGGGCAGTCAGACAGGGAGCTGTCTGTGAAGGCCTGAACAATGTCAAAGGCGTGGCCGCAGTCTTTGCAGGCATAGGCATATGTGGGCACTGGCAATCCTCCTCCGGGACGAACTACAGGTCCTGCGCTGCATTTGCGGATTGTTCTATCCATTAGCAGTCCAAGGGCCTGAGTGCCAATTCTATCATCCGACATCGGAGTCTCCACCAAGGAATGTGGTGGAGGAACAAAGGGCCCGAAGGGCGGTTCAGTCGGCGTGGGTTAGCCCGACGACGCGCCGGGGGGTAAGTGCCTCTGGCACGGGCTTGTCGAAAGGTTCGGCAGGGATGGTGCCTGCCGGCAGGACCTCATCGTCATATACGACGGCGATAGTCGGGGGACGCTGTCCGGTTGCGTCCAACTTGTCGAGGAGTCGGTCGTAATATCCGCCGCCCTGGCCAATGCGGTTGCCGCCTTCGTCGACTGCAGTAGCCGGAAGGAAGATTCCGGCCGCATCCCTGACGACGTCACTGTCGAATCGTTCGCCTACGGGCTCATCGATGGGGGCATACCTTGAGCGGGCAAAGGTCGTCTCCGGGGTCCAATACACCCAGCTCAGGCGGCGCTCCGGTTCACAGACCGGAAGAAGAATCCTGTGCCCAACGGCATGGAGCGCTTCGAGCAAGGGCATTGTTGGCGGTTCGGCTGCCACCCCCACATAGGCGGCAAAAGTCGCCTGTCTCCCGTGGGCAACAGCATCGGCCCATGAGAGGCCACGGCGGGCAATGCCTATTCCGGCGTCGGCGCGCTGCTGTACTGTCAGGGCGCGCCGACGGTTGCGGTGCCCCTGACGGATATCGTCTTTCAAAGTCACTTTCGCTCCAGTTCTTCCGTCTGCCTGGCGCCGGGGATGTTGGGAAACGTCGGCCCCTCTTTCCTCCATCGGCGTACTTTTGCCTAATGTCCAGTTCCTTCCGTTAGATTAGTCCGGTGACTTCCAATAGCTGCGCTAGCGCTGTCCGCAAGGCCGTTATCCCCGTTGCGGGGCTCGGTACCAGATTCCTGCCTGTCACCAAGGCGATGCCCAAGGAGATGCTCCCGGTAGTCGACAAGCCGGCCATCCAGTATGTTGTCGAAGAAGCCGTGAGCGTGGGCCTCAATGACATCCTCATGATCACGGGCCGCAACAAGCGCGCATTGGAGGACCACTTCGACCGCGTGCCGGCCTTGGAAGCGACCCTTGAGGCCAAGGGAGACACCGTCAAGCTGGACTCGGTTCAGGCTACTAGCAACCTCGGTGACATTCACTATGTTCGCCAGGGTGATCCCAAAGGCCTGGGCCATGCGGTGCTGCGCGCAAAGCAACACGTCGGCTACGAACCTTTCGCAGTCCTCCTTGGCGACGACCTCATCGATGCGCGGGACACTCTCCTCAGCGACATGATTGAGGTCCAGCACAAGACCGGTGGATCCGTCATAGCCCTCATTGAGGTGGAGCCGTCCCAGATCAGCGCCTATGGCTGCGCCGACATCGAGGACATCGGCGAAGACGGCTACGTCCGCATCAAGCAACTTGTGGAAAAGCCTTCTGTCGACGAAGCTCCCTCCAACTTGGCCGTGATTGGTCGCTATGTGCTTCACCCCTCGGTGTTCGACGTTCTCGAGCAAACCGAGCCTGGCCGTGGAGGAGAGATCCAGCTGACGGATGCCCTCCAGGTTCTGGCTGCCGGCGAGGGCGAAGGCAGCGGTGTCTACGGAGTGGTCTTCCGCGGTCGCCGGTACGACACCGGAGACAAGCTCAGCTACCTTAAAGCCTGTGTCCAGCTGGCATGCGACAGTGAAGACCTCGGACCCGGCTTGCGCGAGTGGCTGCCGGGCTTTGCCGACAGTCTCAGCAAGTAGTTCCTCGTGTGGGGATCGGCCATTTGGCCGGTGACGCTTGAATGTGGCGACCTCATTTTGCGGCCCATTCGCTACCGGGACAAGAAGGAATGGACCGAAGTCCGCTCGCGCAATAGTGACTGGCTCGCCCCCTGGGAAGCCTCCAACCCGGCCCCTGGTGGCCGCCTACCAAACTACCGGCAGATGGTGGCTTCCCTCAACCTCCAGGCCCGGCAGGCGAGTGCCCTTCCTTTTGTCATCACGGAACGCATTCCGGGGTATCACGAGCCCAGGATTGTAGGGCAGTTGACGGTCTCTTCCATTGTTTGGGGATCGGCGATGACCGCCACCCTTGGCTACTGGGTAGATCAGGCGAGGGCAGGGCGCGGGATTGCTCCCACCGCGGTTGCCCTGGCCACCGACCATTGCTTCGCGACCCTCGGCTTGCACCGGATGGAGATCAACATCAGACCCGAAAATGGGCCGAGCCTGCGCGTTGTTGAGAAGCTTGGATTCCGCGACGAGGGGCGCCGTGAGCGTTTCCTTCACATCAATGGAGAATGGGCTGACCATAGAAGCTTTGCCCTGACCTCGGAAGAGGTCCCGGGAGGCTTGCTGGCTGCTTGGCTTGGGCGCGAAGCCAATTAGTCCGTTTGGGTGAACGACTGTCATAAATCCATTGATTTGCCGACTCTCCGACGACACACCGCGGGGAATGCGGTGGCC
This sequence comes from Arthrobacter sp. MMS18-M83, assembly GCF_026683955.1. Classification (NCBI taxonomy): domain Bacteria; kingdom Bacillati; phylum Actinomycetota; class Actinomycetes; order Micrococcales; family Micrococcaceae; genus Arthrobacter; species Arthrobacter sp. MMS18-M83. The sequence continues at coordinate 3,640,998 of NZ_CP113343.1, forward strand.
CCTGCGTATTTGCTTCTACGGTTTTGATTGTGGACTTCCCTCTCAGCAGCTCAGTGATATTGGTGATTGCTGTGGCGCTGTGGATCGTTTGGGTTGCGCCATACATGTTGCGGAACCGCCGCCTGCACGTCCAGGTCGCCGGTGACGTGCCAGTGGATGACAGTGAAGATGACGCTCACGAACTGCAATCCGGGGTGGTTCTGTCAATTGCCCCTCGGCAGGAGAAAGCAATGGAAACCATGCAGAGCACCGCAACCGCATTGCCAACGGAATCCGCCGGCTCCGGCGAACGGCGTGATGCTGCAACGGATCCCTCGGTCTTCAAAGTCAGATATGGGCGCTGTGCCCTTGCCCTTGCTGGCCTTCTCCTGTTGCTCACAGCGGCCGTTTCCGGCATCTTGCGTATTTTCGACCTTGTTTCGGCCTGGCTGCCGTTGGTCTCCATAGTTGGTGTCGTTGGAACTGTCTTCATTCTCCGCCGCCTGGCCATCAGGGACCGCAGGGCGAAGATGAACGCGGCCTTCCGCAACGCCATGGGTCCCACCGTTGAGAATCCCGGCACCACCACGAAGGCAGCGGACCGCCCGGCGACCAAGATATTCGATGCGGAAGCCCATTCCCGCGAAACGAACCGCCTGACCGCCGTCGAACTTCGTCAAGCCGCGCTCAACGTTGCCGTCGCCGCTGGCGATAACACCGTCCGTTTTGCAGACGGGGCCAAGGACGCTGAGTGGCAGCCGGTCGACGTGCCCAAACCAACCTACGTTGACGCTGCAAAGGCACCGCGGCCGGCCCCGGAACCCCTCGATTTGCCTGAGGCCCCCAAACCCCTCGGCAGGCCCACGTTGAAGCAAACCAGCGCCCCGTCCACTGACCCCGCGATCCAGGCGCAGCAGGTCAAGCCTCAGAGCGCCCTCAGCAACCTTGACGACGTCCTCCAGCGCCGCCGGGCATAGCCGGGCATGACTTCCGTCTGCGTAGCAGGTGGCACAGGGCAGGTGGGCCGTGAAGTCGTCCGTTTGGCGCTGGACGCCGGACTCGACGTGACGGCACTGAGCAGACGCCCGCCGTCGGGCACTTCAAAGGCCCATCACGACGGCGTCCGCTACTTTCAGGCGGACGTCACCACGGGCGCTGGCTTGGCAGAGGCCCTGCAAGGGGCCGACGTCGTGATCGACTGCCTGGAAGGCCAGTTCGGCAAAGCCCGCAAGAATTTCGCCGACGGCGGTGCGCGCCTGCTCGCCGCGGCCACCGGTGCGGGCGTCCGCAAGGCGGTCCTCCTTTCGATCATCAACTGCGACAAGAGCAATGCCGCCTTTTATGTTTCCAAAGCCGAGAAAGAACGCGTATACGCGCGGTCGGCGCTTGAGACTGTCGTAGTGCGGGCCACCCAATTTCACAGCCTCGTGACGGCGGTTTTCCAGGCCGGAGCGAAACTCCGCCTTATTCCGGTCTTCAAGGGCGCGCGCTTTCAAACGATTTCCCCGTCCGATGTGGCTTCCGTGTTGCTTGCCGAAGCCTTGGGGGAGGCTTCGACCGTCCGGCATCGGACTCGGACGATCGGCGGGCCGGACATCCGGACCATGCGTGAACTCGCTGAGATCTGGCGAACGGCTTCGGGCCACACTGGACGGATTGTGCAGGTTCCGTTGCCCGGGGCGATGGGCAAATTCCTTCGGAGCGGGCTGAATTTGGTCCCAAACGAACGAACCGGGACGGACACGTTCGAGTCCTGGTTGGCAAAGCGCCAAGATAGTTTGTAGCCTAGGGGCACTGGCACCACGCGGTTGACCAGGGGCTATAGCTCAGTTGGTAGAGCGCTTCGTTCGCATCGAAGAGGTCAGGAGTTCGAATCTCCTTAGCTCCACAGTGAAGGCCCTTTGACCTGCGGAAACGTGGGGACGGAGGGCCTTTTTCGCGGCGAAAAAGGGGCCAACCCGACGTTTACCCAACGTTTTGGGATGAAAAACGGTGGCAGACGATGGCGATCTTTCAATGTTCTTCAACTTGGCGGTAACGCCCCGAAGACTCCAGGAGCAACGAACTGGCATGGGGAACGGCGCCGCTATCCGACACGCACATCGCTCCCGAGTTGAGGCGAGCTCCGGCATTGTGGATAAGTGCTTTTTGACCTGTGTTGAGTAGTGCCCTGTGCTGCCATGTCTGTGGCTGCTGATAACTTTGGAACCACAGGCCCGAGCAAAATGACCCCCGAAGGTGCGAGAGAGCCCAAACAAGGAGATGGCTGCAAAGACCGACGTAGCGCGACACTCCGTGATCTCCACCAGCCGATCTGGCGGATCACGAATGATCGGCGCGACAGCGGCAACGTTTTGGGACCTAAAGTCTTGCGTGCTGGGTATCCGGGTCTCCCGGCTCGCTTCAAAGAACTACTCCGCCGGAGTGGAGGTCAACGAGAAAAGTGCTGGTCTTAGTGGCCGGGGAGGCGAATGATGGTAGGCGGCGCTGAGCGTGACGTGCGTCAGACCCGCGTGCTCGAAGCGTTGCGAAGTAGCCGAAGCGCGAAACTTGCCGGGATCTACCACGCGGCGATCGAGACGCTTGCTGTTGCTCCTGTTTCCGGGTTCGAATTGGCGCGGGTGTCGGTCATATGTCACTGCGTGCGCGAGCTCATGAATGGTGTCCCCTCGGCGATGTCGGGAATTGATATTCCGCGGCCGGATCCAAACTCCGATGCTCTAAAGAATCGTTTACCGGACCTTCTCAAAAAAGTCGATCTTGCGGTGGACGACGACCAAGAATCAGTTCCTGTTCCCAATAAGGCGGCGAAGACCCTCGACGAGCTGATCAAGTCGGTTGCCCAGGAACAGGGCCGGAATCGGCGCCTCGCGATTGCGTTCATCACGGATGGCTCGGACGACAAACATCCGGCGATACGGCAGTGGATGTCGGCACAGCGGTTCTTCGCAAGGTGGACGCACCTGGACCGTAAGGAGGACGGCGACCGCGATGCACCCACCGACGTCGTCATCCTTGCAAATCTGCGGATCGTCGAGGACGTCATCGAGACTCGGGCTGGACTCTTTTTCGCGAACCTCGACGCGATCGAGGACATACTGGCTGCAGCGAACGCCGCTGACGCAGGAGGTGAAGCATGATGAACTACCAAAACCCGACGAGCGAGCAGGTCGATGAAGCCGTCCGACGGCTCCTCACACCACAGCTTCGCCGCGCGTTCTTCGAGGGCCTGAAGAATCCGCTCTGGCTTGAGCCCCTTGCCAAGAAGGCCCTGTTCACCAATCCTCCGGAGCCGGAGAAGACCGACGACGGCCTAACCCGCGACATCTACTGGCCGGAACTTGATTATCTTATCCGGGTCGCACACCAGGAGCCGGAGGCCGTCATTGGCATCATCTCGAAGCTCTCGGCGAGCAGCAACTCCTGGGTCCGGAGGGCAGCCTTCACCATCGGCGCACTCGTACCCGCCGGTGAAGCAGCACGGCTCAAGACAGTGCTCAAGGCTTGGCTGCCCACCGGTTGGGGCTGGCGGAGCGATCCACGCGAGATCGTCGACTTCGCGTGTAACTTGCTCGACGGCGGAGAAGTCACGACGGGAAGGTGGGTCACGAACGTACTCTTCCGCCCCGGGCCGGCGGGGGATAGCCGAGCTCCGAAGACGTTTCTTGAGGACTACTGGTACGAGGACGGTCTTCCTCGAGTTGTTGAGGCGCTTGGCGATGACGGTCTGTATGTCGTTCTCCCATGGCTCACGGCTTATGAACGTGAGAGCGGCCGTGTAACCGAGGCGTCCGACTTCACCGTTTTGTCTCGAGATTCGATCCGGACACGTTCCGGTCTCAGTGTCCACGGCTCCGTTGAGCAGTCTCTGATTGACGGAGTACGCGACGCCGCCGTGAAGGCCATGCTCGTTGATCCGGCGAAGGCTAAAACCTCACTTCTTGCATCCCGAACGGTCCTCACGCGCAAGCTCGCTCTCTTCGCAGCCGCTGCAGCGCTTGAATCGGCGGGACTGACCGAGGAACGGACCGATAGTCTCGTTACCGCGGCGACCGAGCTTCTTTTCGATGACGAGTCCCGTGACGATTCATGCCTTATCGAGTACGGGGAGCTCGCTCGGGGAGTTGCCTATGTTGATCGCGCGGCTCTCGAACCTCTGTCGGATTTCCTGGCAAGGGGGCCATCGGTGGGTGTTGAGGATCTTCGGGAGCGTCTCCGCAAGGACCCTGATGAGACTCCGGAAGCGGTCGAGGAAAGGGTTGAGTCGTACCTTTCGGGCTGGAGGCATCGCTGGTTTGCGGCGATCGGAGACGATGCGCTTCCGGCTGACCTGCGGCCTGTGCTCGCTGACCTTGACGCCAGACTTGGCGTGATTGAGGACCCGCTTGCTCCGCCAGTCACCCGTATGCGCTGGGGCGGACCAAACACCCCCATCTCGGCCGATGAGATGGCTGCAATGAGTCCCACCGAGCTCCTCGGCCATCTCGAGAGCTGGCGTTACACCGGGCAAGGTTGGGGGCCCGAACCTTCGCACGAAGGCCAAGGACGCGAGCTAACCAGCCTGCTAACAACGACCCCCATGGCAATCGCCGGCACGAGCGACCTCGTCGACCGTCTGCGCCCAACATACCTACGGGCGATTTTGCAGGGTTGGGAAGCCGCGCTGAAGGCCGACCTCGCGCTGGACTGGGGCCAGACGTCGGAGCTCATCAAAGGCGTACTCATGCACTCGGACAGGTCTGACTTCCCGGTCGAAGGCCGGGACTTTGACGACGATCGAGACTTCCGTTGGGCGAAGGCAGCTGCGGTCAGTCTGCTTGTGCAACTGGTTCGCAAGCGCGAGCACGAGCTGGTGCCATCTGGCGAGCTTGAGAGATTTGCTGAGCTCCTAATCAGCGACGCTGCCGACGAGACGGCCTGGACAGAATACGACGCCGACCGCGAGAGTGGAATGGATCCGCTCACTATTTCACTCAATTGGCAATGGCCCGTCAGACTGCGGGGCCTGATCTATCTAGCTGGACATGGAACGGATGCGCCCTGGGCACAGGCTGCATTGGCTGCGCTGGAGATCGAGGTTGCCCGCACCGACAAGTATGGCGCTGGACGTGCTGTAGTTGGGGAAGGCCTGAGCAGGCTCCTTGTCGGTGTTCCTGTTTGGCTGAACGCACATCTCGAACAGCTCGTCGGATCCGATCAAGGCGTCTCCTCTGCGCAGCAAATCGTGTTGTCGACTGCAATCGCAACTCACTACTACCACCGCGACATGTACGATCTGCTCAGCAGTTCTATGGTCGCTGCTGTAACAGCCGGCGGGTCGATCGAGGCGGGATGGCGGCGCGAATTCAGTCCATTACAGCGGATCGGCGAATGGGTCATCGACGCGTTGATCTACGGGCACAAGACCTTTGATGATTCGTTGGTCAACACATTCTTCGCCGCGGCCGATGCCGCCGTGCGGGGCGATTCGATGGGCAGAGTGGCGTGGTCGTTGTTCCACGCGGATACGGTAGACAACGCGATCCGCGACCGGTTTGCCCACCTATGGGACGAACGCATCCACCATGTTGAAGATCACCCGGACGACCGGGAAGAACTCAAAGACTTCTACTGGCTTGCGAAGGGGAACAAGTTCGCCACCGAGTGGTGGCTGCCACGACTGAGGACAGTAATAGAACTCGAGCCAGGCCTCGTATCCTCGCGATTCATCATCGGCAAGGAGCTCGCTCAGGCTTCGGGCGCGGACCCGAAGAACGCTCTCGCTGTTCTCCAGCAGCTGCTCGGCGGTCACGACCAGCCCGGGATGGTTTCCTACGATCTCACCCAGAACGCGGTTCCGGTGGTAATTGCGAACGCGATCCGATCTGGCGATGACGCTCTGAAGAGCAAAGCCGAGGTGTTCATGAACAAGCTGGGAGCTGAGGGCTACCTTACGCTCAAGTCGGAAGTCAACGCGGTGCTTGAAGGCTCCGTCACTGCAGACGACGTAAAGGACTAGCGTCGTAGCCCGAGCACATCCCGCGGTGGGCTCTGCGGCATACGACGCAATTGCGTCTAATGCCGCTCGTGTTTCACCTCGTCGGGCACCACTTCGACCACAGTGGCTGAAGACCCTGATATCTCAGCGCCCCGTAGTTTCGGATAGCTTCCCAGGATGTACACCATGAAGGCCCTCCTGGGTAAGGGGGCCACGTATCGCCTGTTTGGGCCAACCCGATGTATTGAGACGGCGATGCCCACCCCACCTTTGAGGATTTTCCCTCGACGGAGAAGCTCGTCTCTAGACCTTAGGCCGTCGGACCGCCGTAAGCTTCCCGGCCACCAAACCGCTCAAGCGCAGCAGTAAGATCCGGGGATTCCGTGGCCTTGGCGATGTAGTGCTTTTCCGTAATGGCGGTTCCTGAATGGCCGAGCTGTGCCGCGGCATGTTTCGAGCTGTATTCCTGGTCGATGAGCGTTGCGACTGACTTTCGGAATACGTGCGGGGTAACCCATTCATAGGGGGAGCCGGCGCGTGCGTCCCGCCACTGTCTGCGGAAGTTGTGTGGGCTGCGCACCGTTCCCGTCGACGAGGGGAACAACATGTCCTCGGGCTCGGGCTGTTCGGCCGCGTACTTGCGCTCTAGCGTATGCGCGGCGAAAGGGGGAGCTTCATGGTCCTGAAACCGGCTTTTGTCTTGGGGTGGTCTTGCCGATAGGCACCTCGGCCCTTTTCCATGACAACTGTCCCAGAGATTGTGATGGTTGGTGGCTTTGCTTGCAGGTCGATGTCTTGCCACCGGATAGCAAGGACCTCGCCAATGCGGGCACCGGTTGCCAGGAAGATGTCGAGCACATCAAGCAGATCTGTTGTCCGCGGCCGTCCCTGATGGGCACCGTCGTTCTGCCAGTCGCGGATGATCGTACGGAGCTTCTGAACATCTTTGACGGAGAGGGCTTTGACGTTCTTCGTAGCGATCTTGATGGGTCCGACGTCACGAATCGGATTGCTGTGGAGGGCATCGTGTCTTACGGCCAGCCCGATGATTCCTGTGAGAACGATCTTCGAGTGTCGTGCGGTGGCCGGGTGGTCAGCCGCAACGTTCTTCAAGAAGCGGTCGAGACGGCCGGTAGTAAGTTCATTCAGTCGCAGCCCTGACAGGGCAGGTGCTATGACACGGTTGTAGGTGTCCTTGTAACCGTCGATGGTCCGCCGACCGGCGCGGCCGCTGCTTTCGATCTCGGCGAACCACAGACCGCTTAGCTCCGACAGACGCATGCCACGATTGATCTCGGATTGAATCGGAGCCTGGCGATCCTTGAACATCGACACGAGAGCGCGTTCTGCAGCAGCGCCGGTGTCCCCCCAGGCTTCAGCGGCGCGAGTTATTCCGTCTGTGTCGCGGTATCTGGCAGTGGCCCGCCATCTGCCGCCTGGGATCTTTTGGCGCCGGATTTTGCCCCACGTCCCGAGTGGGAGCGGTGGTCGCGGGGACATCTAAGCTTCTAAGCGAGAGGACAACCACAAGTTGAAGTCGCTACGGCTGATCCGGAGATGTCTGCCGATTCGGTAGGCGCGGGGCCCGAGGTGCTTCACACGCCACTGGTAAAAGGTCTGCTCAGGAATCTGCAACTGGGTGCAGATGTCCTTCGGGGTCAGCCATTGTTCGTCGGCAGACTCTGTCGTGATGCTGCGTTCTGGCGTCGTGGTCATCAGTGTCTCCGTCATGTCCGAGGGTTGATCGCTGGCAGAAGGGCCAGGTGTGTTCCTCGTTCATGGGAACAGACGAGCTAGGCGGCATGACGGTGTGGTGGAAGCTCGCGCCCAAGTCATGGATTTGACGCTGGACTTGTTCGGGGGAGGCGTCGAACTCCCCGGAGGATTGTTGTACGAGACCGGCACGACGCAGCAAATTGAGGTGGCGGCGAATAGTCGACGACGATGCTTGGAGCTCAGTTGAAATTTCGGTGCACGTGGCCGGTCCGTTTCTGACCAGGAACCTGACAATCCGACTTCGCGTTCTATTCATCAAGATGTTCGACATGGAGACCAACAGCCAGAGTATTGATGAAGGATGAGTTGCTGTAGACGGGTCTACAGCAGCAGGGTACGCTTCGCGATGCCGTGTTGGAAGGACCCCGCGCGAATCCCCTTGTTGATTGCTCGGGCATCCCACTCGCGGAATACTGGGATCCAGAGACTCGAGTTCGAGCGGAGCTGTCCGGCGCCGGCAGGCGATGAGGAGTGGGTAATGCGAGAAGACGGGACACGGCGTGGCGACTCGTTGTCTCCCCAGGCGCAACTTGCCCGCCGTCTGAATCTGTTGCTCGACGTCGTCGTTGCCGAGCGCGGGCATCCGGTGACTTTCAAAGAAGTTCAATCGGAACTCGCCGCCAGGGGCATCAAACTCTCCCGGGCCCGCTGGTTTTACATGAAGGAAGGCTCCGGTCGACTGGTCACAGACCCGGTTCTCCTGACCGGCCTGTGCGACATCTTTAACGTCGATCCCTCCTATTTGGTAGGAGGTGACGCCGTTTTGCCTGAACGCATCGATTCCCAGCTTGAGTTCGTCAAGTCCCTCCGTGCGGCCCGGGTCAAGTCTTTTGCTGCTCGAACCCTAGGGGATGTGTCGCCGGAAACGCTGCGCGCGATCTCCGAATTCCTCAATAGGGACATCGGGCTCCACCCGGAAGGGGAACGCGCTGCGGCTATTCCTCCAGCAGATACTGAAGATGAGCCGCCAGTAGTTCCTTGATGCGCTCAGAGTTGGCTGAGTATCGCGGTGAGCGGCCGTGCCTCCGACCGGGTTCCACATCGACGATGATCGCTCCAGACTCTTCAAGGGCCAGGAGGTGTTTGGCCACGCTTGGCTCGCCGGCACTCACCGCATCCACGATGTCTCCGCGGGTTGCCGGGCCGTGCGCTGAAAGATAGCGGAGGATTTCGTTCCGCGACCTATTGCCGAAGGTCGCGACGGCAGCCTCGACGTCGGACGACCAAGCGTCGTCGTGGGGCTGGGTAATCCGCGGCATGGAACCATTCTTACCGAACGCGTAGAGAAAAGTAAGACTCGCAGTCTTGACGATACTTTAATTATTCTTGACAATAGTTTGCATAGCTTTGTTGCGATTGTGGGTGGGGTCGATTCTGGGTGTCACCCCTCTTAGGCGCCGGCGGTTCCGGCGCCGGACTCATCTGAATCTGTTTGTCGAAACGGTGAAGACCATGAGTGTCGATGCCAGGGCAAATCAAGCCCAACAGAAACAACCAACGCCAGCGACCATTGATGTTTCTCTATCCAGGCCTCCCGAGCCTGTACCAATCCCGGTTGACCAGATCATGACGGCCGTCGAGGGGGTGCGACGTTACGTTGTTTCCCACCTATCCCGCATCGGCCGGGCGAGTGACGTGGACGACGTCATGCAAGACGTCCGAGTGGCCGTCTGGGACGGGGTCGCCCGCGGCCACTACCGTCAGCTCCCCGGGGTGCGGTTTGGCGCGTGGGTACAGGGGGTGACTGCCAATGTGTGCGCGGCGCATATCCGTCGCGAACTGTCACATCAGACGCTACCGCTACTGGTCGAACCAAGCTGCGTTGACGGCCCGGCTTCGTCTGACGCGCTCGCTCTCTTGGCTATCGACCGGAACTGGGACAGAGGCGCCGAAGGGGTTATCGACCAGGAGTGGGCGCGAACAATTATCGCCCTGACCCACGCCAGCGTTCATGAGGGGGTCTGGGAGCTTGCCCTAGACAGCCTCAACGGGCCTCGGCGGTACGGACCGCCCTCGCCACAGGACCGCCGCAGATGGCATGCGGTGACAGTAGTCCGCCAGACGGCGCGGACTGTTCAAAGGGCTCTGGACGTGGAGCCTTCTGAGCTTCAAAGCATCGAGGACGTTTGCCGGCATGCTGTTGAATGCTTGCCGACGCCAGTCCTCCGCCGAGTTGCGTCCAGCATCGTTCGTCGAGATGTTCGTGGGCCGGAGAGAAGCCGAGCCGTGGAATCCTTGGCCGCTGAGCTGGGAGTTACCGAACGCTATGTGGCTGTGCAGATCGGCTTCGCCCGACGCCTATACCAAGCGTCGTGGAGGATTCTCCGGAATGGAATGGCGCCGGCCTCCTGAGTCATGTCGTGAGCCCGTACTGCTTGCAATGAAGGGGACGAGGAGGCAAACATGGGGCTGTTGCGGAGGCGTATTCTGCTGGGCTCAGGGAAAAGGCGGTCGTTGTGGATCAGCGTCCTAGTACTTCTGAGCTTGGCGGCAGCAATGATCGTTCTTGCACTCCCTGCGGGCGGAACCCGAACGGAGCCTCCTTCACCTTCGACGGCGGGCCCGGCAACCACAGGACCGGCCACGTCGTCGACCTTCTCGCCATTCGCATCGCCGACCGCAGCTTCCGCGTCGGAAACGCCCCGCGCAATCGGCGAACCGCGCACAACGGACTTCCGCAGACTCGCCGGCACGGCAGCGACGGCGATTTACACCTGGGACACGCGAACGGCGTCGTACTCTGAGGTTTACTCCCGGCTCCGGGACTGGTGGGACGTTCTGCCCGACGGGTCCAACCCCCTAACGGTGTTTGTCCAAGAGTTCGAAGCAACCGGCGTCAACGCGGGAACCTTTGCATCCTTGGCGGGGGAGCGGGCGCGCCGTTCGGCGACGGTCCAGTCCCTTGTGTGCGACGGCGAGCTGGCCAAGGTGCGCGACCACCCGGCGCCGTGGGTTGGCCTTCACGTCTGCACAGCCACTCTGAGCGTTGTGGATCAATCGAACTCGGACCGCAACGCCTATGCAGCTCCCGTGAGCGTCATTCTGAATTGTCCTCCGGCCACTACAGCCCCGATCGATCATTGTGTAGTCGTTGGCTTCTACGCGACGCCGAGCAGGATCGTCTACTGATGCCTTCTCCCGTGGTTCTGGCCGGATTAGCGAAGCGCCGCGCTATTCTGCGGGAATCGACGGCTGTAGTTACGGCACTGACCCTGATCTGTGCCTTGGCGTTTTGCGCTGGAGTGGCAGTGTTTGCCGCCAACTCGGCGACCACCTCTAGTAGTTGCTCGTTCGGTACGATCCCCAATGCACAGCCGACATCGGACGAAGCCACTGGTCTGGAGATTCAGCCACCCAGCCAGGCCCCGGCCACTCTAACTCCCGCACAAGTGGCAGTTGCCCGGATTTACATTGCAGTTGGACAACAAATGGGCGTCCCCAGGGACGGCCAAATCATCGCGATCATGATGGCCCTCCAGGAATCCGGATTAAGAGTCCTGGCGAACACAAACGTTCCTGCTTCGCTCTTGATACGGCATGACGGAGTCGGCAGCGACCACGACTCCCTCGGCACCGCCCAGCAACGTCCATCCTCCGGCTGGGGGACCGTCGAGCAATTGATGGACCCTAACTACAACGCTCGGGCCTTCTATGGTGGACCCACCGGTCCAAACCATGGGAACCCGCCCGGTCTGCTTGAAGTCCCGTCCTGGCAATCCATGGATAAGGGCAGGGCTGCCCAAGCTGTTCAAGTGTCGGCCTTTCCTGAGTTGTACGCTCGGCGGGAACCGGAGGCAACGGCAATCGTTGACGCGCTCGCAGGCGGCACTGCGCCAGCGTCTTGCGACAGCTCTCCTAACGGTTCGGCGGCGCCGGGAATTACGTCAAATTTGAGCCAGATCCGGAAGGACATCCTGCACTTCGCTCAAGAAGGGTTGGGCGGGGCCTACGTGTGGGGTGGAACGGCGTTCAAATCCTGGGACTGCTCGGGTTACGTTCAATGGATCTACAAGCAGGTGGGGATCAACCTCCCACGTGTAGAACAGTGGACCGTGGGGCATCAAACGGACAATCCGCAGCCCGGGGATTTGGTGGTGCAGAACCCGCAGGGGCCCAACAACTGGGGGCATGTCGGCATCTATGCGGGCGCTGGCATGATGTACAGCGCGCTGAACCCGGCTGCTGGGACGTTGCGGCATCCTGTCGATTGGAACACGGGCACGGCATATTTTGATCTCCTGAGATAATTCAGGCCAAGTTCGGCGAAAGACACAATGAAGCAGAAGGGGCTCACGACCATCCTGCTCAATGGCGCTAGGCATCCTGGCGACGCCCCCGGGGACCGTGCGGGCCTGTCTCCGGTCGTACTAGGACTTGGGCCTTGAGGATGGCCGCTTGACTCGGCGAGGGCTACGGACGGCCTGCCAGCCGCCCGCGTTTCCGTACCCCGGCTGCACGTTCGCTTCACCATCCAGGCTCTGAACGGATAACCGCAGACGTCGTCGACGGAGAGCCTAAAGCATCTGCAAATTATGCGCGCCTTTGGCTATTTGAGGTGGGACAGTTAGCTGGACATGACATCGGACAGGACGGAATCAGAAGGCTATGACCAGAATGAGTTTGGCTTCGCTCAGAGCGACGGCACCCGAGGTTCTTGACCGGTACTGCTCTCCATCAAGCCACTATGCCTTCAACACCTATGACGTCCAGGGTGATATTGCTGCCCCACTCTCGCCAAGCGATGTTCTAATGGCCAACCTCTTGAGCTTAAGCCTGCGCTGGCAAGAGGTTATTCCACTGTTTGCCGAGGGTGTTGGGCCGCAACAGCGCCTGCGCGTCGCCCTCGACGTCGCATTGGCTGAATTGAAGGATTTGCCACCCTTCGAGTCGTACGAGACATACGAGGCGCTTGAAGCGGCAGTCGCAAGTCTGTCTGCGGCCAACACCGCCACGGACGGCTATACGAAATGGACTCCGACGACAGTGTCCAAGGTTCTGCACCGCCGTCGGCCTCAAATTGTCCCCTTGAATGACTCGTATGTCCGCACTTTCTACGGCGTGCGGAACAGAAGGGATTCGGCGGCTTTACGGAAGGCTCTGTGGGAGGATCTCCAGGAGCACGGCCCCTGGCTGACGGCACTCGCAAGCACAAAGAAGACGCCGGACGGACACCCACTCACCGTGCTGCGGCTCGCTGACATCCTCATTTGGATGCACATGAAGGACAGGACATAGAGTCTGCTTCGAATGGCTCTCCACAAGAGGGGTCGACCACCGCGGTTAACGTAACTTAGGCGACGAGTTGCGCATCCCTATTCATGCGGCCCTAGCGGGCCGTACCCTTGGCGTCATGACCGTGGGGCCGGCCGGCGAAATCACGTAGGAGGGACTCGCATGATCAGTGCAAGGCTGCTGGCCATAAGCATCACTTTCGTACTGCTTGGTGCGACTGGATGCGGTGCTACAGAGCAATCGACGGTCAGCCGCCCGTCCGCGTCGGCGACTGACGCGCCCACGCCGTCGCCATCACTCATACCGACATCGTCGCCGACAGTTGGACAAGCTACTTGGGGGGATACTGTGACGCTGCCATCTGGGCTTGCTTTTACGGTCACATTCCTCGGGCTACAGCCTGTCCCCTCTGGTCTCAGCGATGTTGGGCCCACATCGGTTTTTCAGGTCACCGTGCACAACGGGACCGCGCAGCAGTTGGATGGCTCTGAATTCGTTTCTATGGGTGGTAGCCCGTCTGTAACTTACGGATCCCTGGGGGAGCAGGCAAACTTCGGGCGCTGGGAAGGCTGGGTGTTTCCGAAAATGTGGACACTGCTCCCAGGGGACACGCAGACAACCAAGGTGGGCTACTACATTCCACCGGCCGGCCAAGACGCCGTGCGCCTAGGGTTTGACGTGCCGCGCTACCTCAGCCCAAGGCCGGCCGTCTTCAAGGGAGCGGTGAGGTAGGCCCGGCGGGGTAAAAGTCAATCCGCCCGGGCAGCCTCATTGAGGCCGCGTGGCAGCAGCTACGGCCGAATGGTTGCGCTAGTATCGCAAGCAGTTGGCGCAAGGAAGCGAACCAGACGAGGGAACGGGATCATGATGGAAACGCACGAAGAAAGCAGTTTGAGTGCATCGCTGTTGGAACTTGGGCGCGGCACACTTCAGGAGTACGCCGAACTCGTAAAGCTGTCGTCTGCGGTTGAGGCTCCTTCGACGCTGCCCGAGTTCTACGCACCGAAGCCCGCGCCGCTTACTTTGTCGATGGCAAGGTAGAAATTTGTCGACTTGGAATGCCCTACTGGACGAATTGAACGCTCTGCCTGACGCCGAGGGCAAGGATAAGTGGCTGACTGACGGCTTCACGGATTCCTTGGCAAAGATCTCGTCGCTGCGCAGTGACCGGAATGTTATCTTCTATGGCTCGGCATTCCTTCAGAAGCAGGCCGTGCCGCAAGAGAACCTCATAATCACGCGTGAAGACATCAATGGATTCATGGGAACTATCAATGGATTTGACAGGAGCAAGGGTCTCACTCTGATCTTGCACACTCCTGGGGGCGTTACGAATGCGGCTGAGAGCATCGTTTCTTACTTGCGCCAGATGTACTCTAGCTTTGAGGTCATCATTCCTGCATATGCCATGTCAGCCGGGACGATGATCAGCTTGGCATCGGACGAGATCGTAATTGCTAAGCATGGTCAGCTTGGACCTATCGATCCTCAGATGCAGTTCACTGCCGGGCGAAGTCATTCTGCACGCGCAGTGGTTGAGCAGTTTCAGACAGCCCAGGCGGCGATCGTAGCCAACCCGATATTGGCCCACGCATGGGCACCAGTAAATTCGGTGCTGGGTCCGTCATTGCTCCAGGAAGCACAGGATGCCCTCGACTATTCTGAACAGATTGTTGGTGACTGGCTGGCACGATACATGTTCAAGCAGGACTCCGATCCCCAAGGCAAAGGGCTGGCTGTGGCGCGGCATTTCAACGATGCCTCAAAGCATAAGAGCCATGGCAAGCGTATTGGCTTCGAGGAAGCCGTTGGCCAGGGGCTGAAAATTTCCCTCCTCGAGGATGACTCCGAGCTTCAGGAGGCGGTTCTTACTGCGTATCACAGAATGACGATTGCCTCTGAGCAGACTCCTCTCACCAAGTTCATTTGGGGCTCCCACGGTTCTCGATGGATCAAACAATGGGCCGGGCAGCAAGTCTAAGTAAGCACGCATCTCTGAACGCCAGTTCGTTCATTGAGGACGCTTCTTCTCCAGGGGGTGTTCCGCGATCCGACTCCTCGTCTATGGGGTGGCCAAATGCGTCAACTCACGTGTGATGCTGCGGTGACGTGGGCAAACGTAATGGGTACGACGGGACTCAAACCCGATTAACGACGGATTTGTAGCGGATTCAGTTGACCCATCCCGAATGCGCGAAAGATGTCATGTCGCTCCGCGCCGTCGCCTCCATGAAGTCGTGAGCCCAGACAGCTCATTCCTCTGGAAGACGACGGACGGAGCACTCGATGTTGTTGGCAGCGGTGGATCCTGGGATCACCCCGAATCCTAACTTTCCCTTTCTTGCCTCGCTCAAGGAGATCGGCGGCGGCATCCTGGTCGGTGCCTTCATTGTCATCGCGATCGTGGCGATCGTTGGTGCGGCAATGCTTTTGGCTGGCAAGTTGAGCCAGTCGTCGCGGCTGGCGTCCGGGGGCGGCATGATCTTGCTCTGGACTGGTCCGGTGGCTGCGATCCTTGGCGGGATCAACGGCTACATTCTTTGGTCCCAGTCGGCGTTCCCGCTCGGATTCTAGGGTCGATCCGTAATGCCGGTTCAGTGTGACCTGAACGGATGGTGGCCGCCCGGGTGTGGCCTTGTCTCCCAGGCGAACGATGGTTTCCTCGGAGCAGTCACGGCCCTTTTTGCGGATATTCTCCAGAACATCGCGTCCTGGATCTGGTCATTCATCACGGGAGCCTTCAGCGTCTCGAATGTAGATGATTCGCAGTGGATCGCCGTGCAGGGGCTGACAAATTGGTGGGTTGTCGTCATGATGACCCCGCTCGTCGTTGCCATGATCCTTCAGCTGCTATCCGGTCTGATCAGCCAGCAGCCCGGCCGCTTGGTGAGGGCCTTAGTTGGTGGCGCCGTCGCCATTCCCATGGTGGCGGGCGCGGTATTCCTGGCCCGTCAGCTCACCAAGGTCGGCGATTCCGCTGCCGCAGCGCTCCTCGACTCCATGGGGACGGATCCCTACGTGGTGTTCATGCGGCTCTTCGGCTTCGAGCGGGCACCTGCGGGATCCGGCCGGGACTGGAACGTGGTGTCGTTGGCTCCCGGCTCGAGCAGCGGGGCGGCCGGGGCAGTGATCGTCACGGCGATGGCCGTCATTGTTGTCTGGATTTTGGCCTTCATCCTTATGTGCTCGATGATCTTCCGGTCATTCGCGCTCATCGTGCTTGCCGCCGTCGCCCCGGTCGCCCTCATGCTCATGCCGTGGGAGAAAACGAAATCCTGGGCACGACGGTGGTGCGAGATCGTCATCGCGCTGCTCCTGGCCAAGCCTCTGGCCGCGACGGTTCTGGCGGTTGCTATCAAACTTTTCGCCGAGTCGAAGTCGTTCGCTGGACTGGCTGCCGGCGTCGTGGGCATGACCCTGGCGTGCGGCGCTCCTCTGATGGCCTTACGGCTTGTTAGTTTTGCCGGCGGGGAGCTGGCGGCGGCTGCACAAACCGCGGGCGGCGGCCACATCCTTTCGCGCAGCTCCAGTTTCACTGCAAGGCAGATCAGCCGACAGGCGGGGGGCCGATTCACGCTCGCCGGGATGGCTGCCCGATCGGCCATGACTCGCCCGATCTCGTCGAGCCGTAAGCAAAACCCGCCACAGGTATTGCCACCAAGAGTGCCGCGGCCGGGGACGCCTTCGGACGCTACGCCGTCCCGGAGTCCCGGTGGCAAACCAGCAGCGATGCTCGAGGCCGCGCCCTCGGCTCCGGATCGAACGTCCCGTCGGGCGCAAAGTGTCGGCGGGCAGCCGCGATCGAATTCGGTGTCACCGACTACGGGGCCGGTTTCCAGCGTCGTTGACGATCCACCTCTGCCTTCGGCGTCGCGTCCCTCGCCAGTTCCTGAGGCCTCTCCTTCGATAGCGCCGGCGGCGACCCCATCGCCCCGCTCACAAACGGTCATGCCGCCCCCGAAAGACGGTGATTCCCGTGTCTGAGAATTCGCGAACCCTCGAGGCCGTCAAGTTTCCTCGTTACGAACGTCGCGGCCTGTTCATGGGCTTGAAGTGGTATCAGTTGCTCCTGCTGGCGTGTGGCGTCCTCGTGGCAAGTGTGGCCTCGGCCGCTAACGGAGCGGTCGGGCTATTCGCGTCGGGGCCGATGTGGCTCGCCCTGATGTTGCTCGGATTGCTGCAGTACTCGCGGATTCCCTACCCCGTATGGGCATGCCATGCTGTCCTGTTCTTCCATCGATCGCTGGTTAGGCAGACCCGGTTTCTCGTACGGCCGGAGAAGGCGGTCCTGGCAGGCCGTCTGGCACTGCCCGGCGGATTGGGAAACCTCGAATTGCGGAGGACGTCGACCGGTGAGTGCATCATCGTGGACCCCCGCGGCAGGGAGGCCATCGCGGTGCTGCGGTGCAGCACAAGGTCTTTTGCGCTTCTGGATACCGACGACAAGGCCTGGGCTGTGCAGGCCTGGTCACGTGTTCAGGCAGGTATGGCCCAGCGCAGCACTGTGGCGAGAATTGCCGTTCAGGACTACACGGTTCCGTATCCGTCGCAGGCGTTGCGTGACTTCTACGAACACGCCGTACCGCATCGGATCGGAGACACAGGAGAACTGAGCTGGGGCGAGCGTTCGTATGAGGATCTGATTTCTGCAGCTGGGTCGGCGATGAGCCACGATCTGCTTTTGACTCTTGTTGTGGACACGGCCAAGGCCCGACGGCGGATCAAAGAGTCGGGCGGGGGTCTGGTGGGCGTTGAACGTGTGCTCCGGCTGGAGGTGGAGGCGATAACCACGGCTCTGGGAACCCACAGCGTCAAGGTCGAGGAGTGGCTCCCCGAGGACGGGATTCTTGACGTCCTCCGCGGCGCCTTCGACCCGGCCGCCGTCGCCGTTCACCGGCCGGCACCAGCCACCGAACCCGAGCGCCACAGCGATACGGCGTCCACGCAGCCGTCAGGCCCTATGGCCGTCGAGGAGCACTGGACCTATGTGCACACCGACTCCGGTTTTCATCAAACGTTCTGGATCGCTGAGTGGCCGCGGCAGAAGGTCTTTCCGGGCTTTCTGC
This sequence comes from Arthrobacter sp. MMS18-M83, assembly GCF_026683955.1. Classification (NCBI taxonomy): domain Bacteria; kingdom Bacillati; phylum Actinomycetota; class Actinomycetes; order Micrococcales; family Micrococcaceae; genus Arthrobacter; species Arthrobacter sp. MMS18-M83. Next base: position 3,659,028 of record NZ_CP113343.1, read on the forward strand.
ATCCGCTGATCTACGTGGGAGATTTCCGCCATACGGTGACTGAAGTGATCCGAGCAGTGCCCACAACTGAGGCGCTGCGGGATATCCGTTCTGCCCAGGAAGCCCATGAAACCCGGCGTCGAATCAACACAAGGTTCGACAGGCCCCTCACGCGTGAGCAAAGGGCAGAAGAAGAGGAAGTCGCCCAGCGGGAGGAAGAGATCGTCGCGGGCCACGGTGACGTGCGGCCCGCTGCATACGTCACGATAACCGCAGCAACGCTCGAGGATCTGGCGAGACACAGGCAGGAGCTTGAATCGGCGGCTGCAGGGGCCTTCGTTGAATTGCGGTTGCTGGCCGGGCAGCAATGGGCGGCGTTCGTTGCCGGTGCCCTTCCGTTCGGGAGGGGGCTCCGATGAAGCGGACCACCCAAAATGTTCAATACCTCCCGTCGGGTGGCAACCGCCGGGAAAGGAAGGAACGACGCCGGCACGACGGAGCGGGGGAGAGCGGACCGTGGTTGTCTGCCTTGCAGAGCTTCGGAGAGAGGCTCGACGACCGGCTGGATGGTACCGAACACGGTGGGGACTGGGGAAGTAGGGAACCAAACTCTTTGCGCGGTCCGCACCGGCTGCGTCCAGCACCCCACCGCGCTTCCACGCTGACGTTTGCGGCGGCCTATCCGTTCATCACTGAATCGGGTCTGGGCCACGAGGGAACGTACATCGGCACGGACGTCTTTGGATCCGGGGCCTTTTCCTACGATCCGTGGATTCTCTATGACAAGGGCGTCATCAGCGGCCCATCGATCGTTGTCATCGGCACCGTCGGCACCGGCAAATCCATGTGCGGGAAATCCTTGGTGGCCCGCTCGATCACGCTGGGACGGAAGGCGGCCGTGGCGTCTGACCCCAAGGGCGAATGGGTTGCCGTGGCCAAGGCCGTTGGCGGCAAAGTCATTTCCGTCGGCCCCGGTCGCTCAGCCCGTGTGAACCCCCTGGACGCGGGTCCGCGTTCCAGCGCGCTGAGCGAGGCGCAGTGGCAGGCCGTCGTCCGCCAACGCCGTCGCTACCTCTTGGTGGCTTTGGTATCCCTCATGCGGCAGGGCATGTCCCTTCGCCCGGTGGAGCACACGGCGTTGGACATGGCGCTGATGGAGACGGTCGCACAGAACTCGAACCCGACGCTACCCATGGTCCTGGACCACCTGTTGAACCCTTCGAAGGAAACGATCGGGCTCGTCGGCAGGGACGGAGGCACCGCTGTCAGCCACTCGCTGAGGCGCACCGTATCAGGCGACCTGGAAGGCATGTTCGACGCACCTTCCACAGTCGCCTTCGACGCCGACGCACCCATGATGGTGATGGATACCTCCGCCCTGATCGGCGCTTCTGAGCAGGCGCTGTCACTCGCCGCAGCGTGTGGCGCGACTTGGCTGGAGGCGGCGGTCACCAATCCCGACGGCGGCAAACGGCTGGTTGTCTATGACGAGGGTTGGCGGATGCTTGCCGATCCTTACATGCTGGCCAAGATGAGTGAACAGTGGCGACTGGCCCGCACCTACGGGATCGCGAACCTGCTCATCATGCACAAGGTAGCTGACCTCAACGAGATCGGCGACAGCACCAGCGGACACCGCCAAAAAGCCCTCGGGCTCCTCACCGAGGCCGACACCCGCATCATCTACCGCCAGAAGCACGATGCCATGCGCCTGACCAAGGAAGCCCTCGGGTTGACCGAAGCCGAATGCAAACACGTGGAGAACCTTCCCAAGGGCGTAGGGCTTTGGAAAATCGGGAACCGCTCCTTCATCGTGGCCAACCGCGTCACGACCGACGAGCTGGAAGTCTTCGGCACCGACGACCGGATGATCTGATGTTCACTCACCCACGAGCAGGAAACACGAGCCCCCTGATCACCGCCGGACTCGTCACGCTCTCCGGGTTCGTCAGTCTCTCCTTCTTCGTCCAGGGAGCAGCCCGCCTCGTCGTCACGTGGCAGTGCGGCACCACGCCGCCGTCGCCCCCAAATCCGGCGGCCGCCGTCGGACTCCTGACGGGTCGGATCGAATGGATTGTGCGCCGCGATCCCGGCTGCGAGGTCAGCACGGCCGATGTGTGGTGGCTGGTCGGACCTGTGCTCGTCGCGGTCGCCGCGCTCACGGTGTGCGGGATCTGGGCTTGGCGCAGGTGGACGCAGTCAGGGTCGTGGCTGCGGCAGGAGATCCTGAACCGCGACGGCATCGCGCGCCGCTCCGAGATCCTGCACGATTTCGGGGCCAGAGCTGTCCGTAGGCGCGGGAAGTTCACCCGTCCCGGGCTAAGCGACCCGACTGTTCAGGACGTGGCCTGGACGCTCGGCCGCTCACGCGGCATCACGATTCACGTCTCAACAGAAGAATCGATGGTGATCCAGGGGGCACCTCGTTCCGGTAAGGGACTCTACGTGGTGATCAATGCCATTCTGGATGCGCCAGGCGCCGTGGTGACGACGTCCACCCGGGCGGACAACCTCGTGGTCACGATGAAAGCCCGCGCCACGGGCGACAGGCCCGTGACCGTATTCGACCCACAGGGAATGTCAGGACTGCCATCCACGCTGCGCTGGTCTCCGGTCCGCGGCTGCCGGGATCCGGATATCGCCACACGCAGGGCCCTGGTTATCACCGCCGACACGGAGATGAAAGGCGAAAACGCTGCCTGGCAGAAACGCTCCCTATTAGTCCTGCAGTGCCTTCTCCACGCGGCGGCATTGTCCGGCGAAGGTGTCCGTGCATTTCGGCGTTGGTCCTCTAGTCCGGTGCTCGCCCGTGACGCGCTGGAAGTTCTCAGCCGCCCGGGTGCTGCACTGGGGTGGCAGGCCGACCTGATGGGAATCCTCGAAGACGATCCCAGGAATACCTCCAATTCCTGGATCGGGGTCTCGGCCGCCGTCGCGCCCTTGTCTTCGCCCAAAGTGTTGGCTGCACTAGACCCACACGACGAGTCGGAGGAATTCGATCCGAAGAGCTTCATCCGTGATCGCGGAACGCTCTATCTGATCGGCACAAGAGCAGGAGCCGCAGCGGCAGGCCCGTATCTGTCGGCGCTGATAGACGACATTGACTATGCCGCCCGGGAAATGGCGTTCGTCTCGCCGGGCGGTCGACTCGATCCACCCTTGTCTCTGATTCTCGACGAAATCGCCAATCTCGCTCCGTGGCCGGGTTTGCCTATTGCCCTTTCGGACGGCGGCGGAATCGGCATCTCAACGCTCGTGGTGTTGCAGTCGCTGTCCCAGGCCCGGACCGGGTGGTCCATCGACGAGGCCGCCACCATCTGGGATTCGGCCATCATCAAGGTGATCTTCGGCGGCGGCTCCGACGAACGGGACCTCCGCTCACTCGCCGGACTACTGGGGGAGCGGAGCCTCACACTCACCACGCGCTCATGGTCCTCCCAAGGCCGTCAGGACGGAGAACAGATCCGGGAGAGTCCCGTCATCGCCCTCGATGAGATCCGCCGGCTGCCTGCCGGCACGGCCCTCATGCTTGGCCGGCGCACCAGACCGATCCTGTTGGACCTGCGCGAATGGCACAAACGCAAGGACGCAGCCGAACTTGGACGCTCCAAGGCTGAGACCGAACGCGCACTCACCGAGGGACACAAGTTGCGACAGCAAATAGCCGAAGGAACCAACGATGGGGAACTATGACGACGTCGAACACTTTGACATTCCCTCAGCCGGAGCTGACGACGACGAGCTAACAGCCGAGCTGTTCCGCTCGGCCTTCCGAGCTCCGAACGGTTTGCAGGGGACGACCTATCGCTGGCGGGACATGAGCCCTCAGCAGGCCGAAACCGTCTGGGCTGCGCTCGCAGACTGGGTGAGATGGCTGGTCGCGACCTACCAGCTGACGACGTCTGTGGTGCCCGATTGCTGGTGGAAGCACTCCGAGATCGTCGCCGAGCTCTACGCCCTTCAGCGGGCAGAACAGGTCTCCTACGCCACCGACGATGCCGGCTTCGGACCGTTGGCCTTTCACGAGCGGCTCCCACACGCCGTCGAACGCCTAAGAACCCACACCCGCACGGCCGGCTGCGTCGGCCTGCAAACGCACAAAGAACCAGCCCCGAGGCTCCTCGCGGTTGAGGAACCGGAGTTCCTGGAGTGGCAGACCGCTCACCATCAAACTGGTGTTGAGCTCTGAGGTCATGCCGTGAGCCCGGCAGGGGGACATGAACGGATATCCGCGTGTGCGGTTTCAAGAGGCATGGAGGTGGCCGTTGTGGCTTCCAGAGGTGAGAGCGCTCCGCGTTCAAAGTGGCCAGACTCCGGTGTGACCCGGCCCGCTACGCCGGGGCTGACGCCGGAAGAACGCATCGCGGCACTTACGGATGGTCTCCACTCGATCCTGGAAAAGGCTGTTGAATCGCCGTCTTACTGGCAGGTGCTGTTGGACGCTTCGGCCACTCTCTGGCGATACTCCGGCGGCAACGTCGCTCTGCTGATGATTCAGATGGCCCAGCGCGGCACCGAGGAGCCCACCCTGGTGGCCGGGTTCAGGGAATGGGAACGCCACGGCCGCACTGTCCTCAAGGGCGAACACGCGCTGTGGGTGATCGCTCCGCGCACGGCACGTATGCAGGAGTTCACGCTTCCCGACGGGACCCGGCAGCGGATCCGGGTAGGGGAGAAGCCTCCCACGGGCGCCGCCGATGAGGGAAAAAGGACGGTCATCACAGGCTGGCGCGCGCAAACCGTCTTTGATGTCTCGCAGACTCAAGGGACTCCGCTGCTGGTGCCGCGGGACGTGGCTCGGCCCGGCGTCGTCGCCTCGGAGCTCTTTGACTCGCTGGCGGAGGTCGCACACAAGCATGGCTTCGAGGTCCACGTCGATGACCCACAGTACGGGCTGACCAGCGGTTACACGGACTTCGCCAAGCACCGAGTCCAGGTGGGTGCGTGGCTGAGTTCAGAGGAACGCACCGCGGTGCTCGCGCACGAGCTCGGACACGTCCTCCTGCACGGCCCGGACGATGCTGTCGGACGCCTTTACGGCAGCAGTGCGGACCACCGCGGGCTGGCCGAAGTCGAAGCGGAATCGGTCGCCTACACAGTTCTGCGGGCGCACGGGATTGACCGCGGATCCCAGTCGGCGTCGTACCTGGCCGGATGGGCAGACGCCGTGATCGAGACAGAGACCGGTGCATCGGGGTGGGATGCGGGCAGCAGAATGCCTGCCTCCCGTGTGGATATCGCGAAGTCCGTGCTCGGACGAGTCACGGCTGCGACAAGGGGGATCCTTGAAGTCACTCATCCACCTGGGTTCGGTGGCAAGGTCCCCGCCGTCGAAGCCGGTCCTCGCCTGACTGAGCCGGTGTCCTACTCGGGCGTTGGGCTGCCTAGGCCATCGGTAGACGGACCTTCGATCGCGGGCCCTGGACTTTGACTCCAGCTAATTGTCCGGCGGGAGAGACCCGTCGGCGTCGGAAAGGACAAAACTATGAGCACCAAAATCCCGATCAGCATCGCCGGCAACCTCGTCGCCAACCCAGAACTCACCTACGGCGACTCTGGTGTAGCCCACGCCAAATTGCGCGTCGCCGTCAACCAGCGAATCCAGGGACCGGACGGGACCTGGCAGGACGGTGAACCCGTCTTCCACAACGTCTCGGCCTTCCGTGCGCTCGCAGAGAACGCATCGAACTCCCTGAAGAAGGGCGACCCAGTTACTGTGGCGGGCGAGCTCGAATTCCGTTCGTATGAGAAGGACGGCGAAAAGCGAGAGGCACGTCGCATCGTTGCCGACACGATCGGCCCGGACCTGCGCTTCGGCACTGCCGTCTATCAGCGATCGGCGCACACGGCCGTTGCTGGGCCGGATTCTGGCGTTGTGACCGATCTCCAGGCGTCAGCCGCAACGGAGACCGCCTCGCCTGTGTACAACATCGCGACGAAGAGCCCGGCGGTGGTGCCCCCTTTCGGGGCAGCGGCGGGGAATGAGATGAGCTACTAGCACAGGAAACTCGTCTGGATTGGTGATGGGACCGGGCACAGGAACAACTTTGCTGTTTTTTGAGGGCCGAGGGATGTGTCCGGTCTCAGCATTGCTGAGTCCCGACGTGGGAATTGACAGGTTGAATGGGACGAAGAACGGTCGTTGCCGTCTCAACTAAGGTGTCAGTTCCATAAGGTCCGCCGGCCAGACTGAGAACCTCGAGGCTTCCGTTATTGGCGCAGTCGGGGCACCATTGCGACAGGTCGCGACAATCGCGACAGAGCAGTTAGCGGTTGGCTAAGAAGGGTTTGTGCTGGCGGAAGCAACAACCTGTTAGCGTTCCGCCTGCTGTGTTTGCTGAACAGTCCAATAGGAAAGTATCCCCACTTGGGCAAGGTGTGCGACACCTGCGCCCCCGCGCTCCGAGCGACCACATTGGCCCTTTTGCCCCACCGATGCTTGTGTGTCCACGCGTACTTCGGTGCCGTTACTGGGCAGTCACCATGAGCGATCGACTGGGCCATGTTGCCACTAGACTTGCGACATGCTTCATACCCCGTCCCCGGTTAGGGCTAACGTTCCGCCATATGCGGTTGATCTGGCAGCTCAAGCAATGTCTGCCAGGAAGATAGTGATCTACGCCGGCGCGGGCATCAGCCTGTCCCCGCCAACCAGCCTCCCGACGGGCGCCGCTCTTGCAAAAGAACTGCACACCCGGCTTAAGGCGGCCTTCCCGGTTCTCGACGCCGTTGACCCCGGGGATCTTCTTGCCGTTGCGGATAAGGTTGCGGCGCTTCCCGGCGGCGAAAGCGCTTTGCGTCAATCATCTGCCATAGCGGCAAACTTCAAGTCAGCTAAGCCCGGCTATGCTCACCGTATCTTGGCTCATCTAATGCTCGAAGGGGCCATTGACGTCCTCACGACGAATTGGGACAACTGCATAGAGCGGGGAGCTGGAGAGGAGCGCCTGCCGACAGTCACCAGCAGCCGTGACCTAGTGGATATCACACCACCCTCGGTTCTCAAGATTCACGGCTGTGCGTCACAGCCGAGTACCTTGCTGGTGACGAGCGGCCATCTAGCAGACCCACCTCCTTGGGTCCGGGAACAGACGCACGCACGGCTCGGCAATGCCGTTGTGGTGTTTATAGGCATCGGTGACGTCGCCGGGTATGTTAAGCGGCGCATCGAGGAGGCAATCCACGAGGTTGAATCCGTCGACAACATTCGTGTCGTTACGCCAACCATCCAATCCGGCTGGGAGACTTCGCAGTGGAGGACCGTCGCGCCGAACCTTGGGGAGGACTACAAGATCCCCGCAACGGCCGACGTATTCATGGAGCAGTTCGCTTCTGCCTATATCATGGCGCAACTTAGTGAGCACAGTACCGGCCTGTCATCTGACGAAGGGCTCAAAGCTGACCTAGATAGGGCAACTGAAGGGTTGTTGGAGTCTGATTCATTGACTGTGCTCAAGTGGGCACGTGAGGTCGACATCGACCCGCGAGCTGGTGAGCCAGTCCTCAAGAGCCCGGAGCTGGCTAAAGTGCTCATAGCTTTAGGGCGTCTCGCGGGGAACTCCGCCCGACTCAGCCAGAATCAAGTATTGAACAGCGCTCAGGGCCCAATTGAGTTACTGGTCGCGACTCGTACGGTGCCGGTGCGGCGCCTCGTCCAAGCTGCGGAGTATCGGTTGCATGCCCACGATAACCAGGGGCAGCCTCATCCACGGTTCGTCGTTGCTGGCGGCGTGGGGCCGATCCCGAAGCCCCGGTCACTGCCCAACAACATCATGGGTGAATCGGACGAACGAGACATCGTTGATGGACCTCTTACGTTGGCGCCTGACATTACACATGCGGATGATGTGATCGCGGCGTGACAACCACGTCATTGTCTAGCCGGTCAGACGACGAACTCCTAGGTTTCACTAGGACAGTACTGTCCGAGGAGGGTTTTCACATTGAGACCATGAGTGAGAACATCGACCTGATCCTGGCGGAGAACAGCTATTTTGTCGTCGCCGTTGCCGCCATGAACACCATTCAAAACCTAATCCTGGCGGAACCCATATGGTTGGGCCCCCGTTGGCAGTCCAGCGTCTATGCGATAGCTAGTTGATTTTTCTGCGTCCAGTTCTCCCAGTAGCGTTTCGGCGTCATGCCGTCCAGGGATCCGTGGGGCCGTTCATGATTGTAGATAGCTTTCCATTCCTCGGCCAAATACCTTGCCTCGGCCATGGTGTCCATGATTTCTCCTGTGAGTTGTTCCCTTCTGAATTGGGCGTTGAAGGATTCGATGAAGCCGTTCTGCCAGGGTGATCCGGGGTCGATGAACGCGGTATCGACCCCGGCGGTGTTGCACCAGTCAATCAGTGCCGCGGCGGTGAATTCAGGTCCGTTGTCGCAGCGGACGTAGGTCGGTGCGGTGCCGGTCTCGGCGATGATGTCCTCCAGCACGGCGACCACGTCGGAGGCCTTGAAGGACCGGCGCGGAATGACTGCCAGGGCGGTGCGGGTGTATTCGTCGATGACATTGAAGAACCGTATGTGCCGGCCGCAGGAGGTCACGTCGGACTGGAAGTCGAAGCTGACCACGTGCATCGGATACTGGGCGGTGAGGCGCTTCTGTTCCCCGGCGCCGGGCCCGGTCCTGCGCCTCTTCCGTGCCCTGGGTTTACAGGCCAGGCCTTCGTCACGCCAGAGTCGGCGGACCCGCTTCCTGTTCAGCGCCACCCCGTCCCATGCAGGCTGGGCCAGGAGGTGCCAGCGGGCCTTCCGCCAGCCCCACGCGGGATGCTTCACGGCCACGGCCCTCAGGTCCGCCCGCAACTGGGCCTCCTGGAATCCCATGTCGGGTTTCTTCTTGCGGAACACGGACCGGTTCTGGCCCAGAATTCTGCAGGCAAGGCGCTCGGACGCCCCGAACTTCTCCACTGCCATGCGCACGGCACGGCGGCGCGGTTCGGGGCTCAGAATTTTCCCTTCGCGACCTCGTTCAGGATGTCGATGGCCAGTTCCTTCTCAGCCAGCAGCCGCTTGAGCCGGGCGTTCTCCTTCTCCAGTTCCCTGGTCCGCCTGGATGCCTCGGCGTTCTTCTCGGAACCGTACTGGTTCAGCCACCGGTACCAGGTCGCCTCGGTGATCTGGAGTTCCTTGATGACTTCGACCATCGGGCGTCCGTCGTTGAGCATTTTCTGCCCCTGCCGGACCTTCGCGATGACCTGCTCGGGGGTGTGTCTGCGTGCCATGATGCGTGAAATTCCTCCTGCGTCCATTCTCGGACACGAAACTCACACAAACACTGGACTCCTACCCGGGGACCCAACCACATAGTCTTTGAGGCTGTCTCACGACGCATCGAGGCTGTCGCTCTTGGGCCGAAAAAGTGGGACACATACCTCGTCCTCCTCACGCAAGAGAAGTCGGCCGAAGATGACGCCGTGACTCGCGACCTCTACGCCATCAACCACGATACGTCACGGGTGCGCCGCATCGTTCACACCGGCGTCGACCCGACGCCAGAAGCGGTCAGGCATGCTCTAGCAACCTTTATCGAGCCGATGAGCCCTGCGACACCTGTCGCACTCACCGACGCCCTTGAGTCGCTACTGCACACACTCATCACACAGGGCGTTAGCGAGGATCTTGCGCAACGCGCCGTTACTGCTTTCGAACAGGGGGCATCTCTCGATGACGTCCTTTAAGCCCACCATCGACCGACTACGAATTGAAGCGTTTCGCGGTTTTCGTGACGCCCGCGAGTTCGATCTGTCGGCATCTGCAGTTGTCGTCACCGGACCGAACGGAACCGGAAAGACAAGCTTCTTCGATGCGCTGCAATGGGTCTTGCTCGGCAAGATCGAACGTCTTGAAGCTCTTCGCTCACGACGAAACGTCGAGCATGTCGTAAACCAATATCGAATAGGGGTAAAGGCTTTGGTCGAGATCGACCTTAGCCTTCCGTCTGGGCAGGTGATGCTGCGACGTACTGGCGATCAAGGCGGAAGCACTCTTGAACTCAGCCAACAGGGCGGAGCCCCGTTGTTTGGCGAAGAAGCAGAGGCACAGCTTCGACGCATTTTCTTGCCCCACAGCGAATTGTCCCTCCATTCGGCCCTAACCACTTCTGGTCTGATGCAGCAAGACGTGCTGCGGAGCGTGCTGGAAGCCAAGCCGGCGGAACGGTACCGGCAGTTGAGTACAGTTCTCGGTCTTGGCGCGCTAGAGGACTTTGAGGACGCTACGAAATCCGTCGCGAAGCAAGCTGCAGACCGTGAAGGACAAGTTCGGGTTGAACATTCCAAACTATTCGTTGCGCTGACCCAAGCTCAGGACCGACTCGAGACAGCGCAAGCACGATTGGCGAGCCGACCCCAAATCGATGCCGTGCGGAATGAAGTTCTTGAAAAACTGCGGGCAACGCCCGCCGGGATGTCACTAATCGCAGCCAACGTGAAGCTAGCGCTGCCAGACGATGTTCGACTCGCTGCGACAGCGTTTGGTAGGGCGGCCGACCTAGTAGACTCCGCTCACGAGCTCATCCGTGGTGCGTCTCAGCTACGGGAAGGCTTGGAGGATCCTCCTAGCACTGACACGATCGAGGCACTCCAGGCCGCTGTCGAACGAGCGACATCGAAGAAGGACGCGGCCGCAGCCTTACGAGGTGCGGCACAGTCAGCGCTGAACACGGCACGGCTGACCGCTGCCGACGTGGCTAAGTTGGCTGCGCTTGCAGTACCGATGCTTTCGGACAATTGCCCCGTGTGTCGTCAGCCCATCGACCGTGAGCATGTGGAACGTGACCTGGTTCAGCGGGCGGAGGCAACTGGAACCCTCCTAGGACTGCAGAAATCGTTCATCGAGCGTGCGAACGCCTTCAGTGAGGCTTCAACTGCCGCCTCCGAGGCTGCGGAGACGCTTGCCGCAGCGGAGAAACAAGCTGAGCGCTGGCGCGCGTCAAGTGCCGCAGACCAGGCAGCCAGCATCGCCGTCGAAGCTCTCGCAGCAGACGTTTCTCTCGTGAGGTTTGACCAATACTCCATAGACTTTCTTGATTCACTCGCCGTTCCGGCATCGGAATATTTCCGCGGAGCGCGCCGGGTCCTTCACGACCTTTTGGAGACTTTCGATAGGCAAAACGACCAAAACGCAATAGAGCGGGTCGCCGCGGAATGCACGAGTTTGGAAGCTGCACTCGCCGCCGCGGTGGTGCAGTTGGCCACTCAAACTGCCCGTTCCGCGAGGCTCAGGGCACTCGCCGAGAAAACGCTTGATGCCCGAGTTGAAGTCACTGAAAAGCGGCTGCGTTCCATTCAGCCGTTGGTAGCGGACATATTCCGCCGGCTGGATCCGCATCCCGCCTTCAAGACTGTCGAGTTCGAACTAGATACCTACTATCGGAGGGGGACTACGAGCCCCTTGGTGATTGACCAGGTGGCGGGCATAGCTGCCGACCCGCTCCTGATCTTCTCGACGTCGCAGGCCAACATTGTTGCTTTGTCCTATTTCATCGCGATGAGCCTGTCGATGGATGACAGCGGACTACCCTTCCTACTGCTGGATGACCCAGTCCAGTCAATGGATGACGTAAATGTCCTCGGTTTTGCTGACTTGTGTAGGCACCTCAGGGGGCGGCGACAGCTTATTGTGTCTACACATGAGCGGCGACTCTCTGGGTTGCTTGAACGGAAGTTGGCGCCCAGATCTGAAGGCGCTCGGACGAGAATCATCAGGTTTACAGGGTGGGACCGCAGCGGACCCACGGTCGATGAGCGCGACGTCGATGGGCAGTTGCTGGAGGAACCGATTCGGGTACTCCGTCGAGTCAGCTGACCTCTAGGCTGTGATCGGGCGCAGGAACGCTTGTGGCCGGCAGTACAGGTCCTCCAGCGCTGCCCGAAAGTAGCGAGAGAAGGCGAACTCAACGAGAGGATTCACTTATCTCGGCACACGAGGTGCAGGGTCACAGTTGACGCCACGAACACTGCTGCTGCAAATCAGGATGAGGCTCATCTCAGGGGGCGCCGCTGCTGCGGCACCTCTGATTTCTGCATAATTGATGCCGAGATTCGGGATGGTGGGCCCGATCAGCTATGGTCAGGTCGTGAATTTCAACAACGCGGTGATCCCACTTCTGGCCTTTCCACACGGAAACGTAACCCAGCACGTCATAGGCAGTGGATTTCTTGTTCGGATCAACGACGAGCTCTTCCTTGTGACCGTCGCACACCTTGGGGATCACGTACGCATGCCCAGGCTGGATTGGTCTTTCTGGCCAGCCACGATAGTCCTCGTGAACAGGGACTCCGATCCGAATGAAGTGTCAATGGTCGCAGAACTTTCGCTTTTCGACCTTGGGCCCGGAGGCGAACGATTGCCCCGGTTCAAGTACGCCCACCGTCCGGAAGCAGGGGTACCTGGAATCATCCAGGACATCATCCTCCTCCCGATCCAGGAAGACGACTACATGGCCACTCTGTACAGGATCTTCGACCTCCCCGCAGAACGCGGCGAACACGAGTTCGGAGCCACGGTCACCATGCTGGGACGTCGTAACGAGTTTCCAGAGCTGAGCGCAGTTCAGCATACTCTCACCATTCAGGGTGGACCGGCCCGTTACATGGTTCCGGAGGGACAAGAGGGCGACTCGGGCGGACCTGTCGTTACAGCCCGGGGCTTATTAATCGGTATGAACGTCGGCACACACAAGCAACTACCGGGACACGCGATGTTGATCTCAACAGAGGCCATAGAAGCTGTAGCCACCTCAGTCGACGGCAACACCAACGACTGGCCAACCGCAGAGGTCCCCCAAGTCTAGTTGTCGCGCCAGTGAGATGCCGTACCGGCCAAGCTTTCCCAGTCGCCCGATCTCCGGGCCGATGGCGCTGCAGCCACTACTCATGGCAGAAGCATGCCAGTACGGCTAGCCCCGGGTGAACGCTCTGGCAGGATCGATGTTGCATTGAGGGACTGAAGTTGTCATGGGTGGTTACGTCCGGGCTCGTAGCGGGTAGGGGCTAGCGTTTGGTCTATGTCGGGACATTGCTCTGATGACGACCGGGAAGGTGACCAAACCTCAGAGGTTCTGGACTCTGGCACAGAGCTCGCAACGGACCCAGAAGATGTTTCTAGCCCCGGTTCCCCTCCCATTGGCGGCCCGCCTTAAATGGCGCGAGCCACAGAGGCAACTCGTGCCCTATGGGCAAAGATTGAAAGGGAATTCGGGCTGTTCAAGGATCCGCCGACTAAAAGCGGCGTCTCGAACGAGAATTCTGAAGACGTCGACGCACAAAAATTCATAACGTGCCGCGTGAGGTCCGAACACGTTCTTCCGGGGTTTCAATTTGAGCCAGACTCAGGAACAGTACGCGCAGTCATGGCCGGGTGAAGGCCGTTGCGCATACGGCTGGCTGGGACGATGAGGACCTGACAGTGGCTTTGCACACCCAGCCGGTATTTCCATGGCCACCGACCGGTTGATCATTGATGATCTGAGCATCGTTGATAAAGCGAAAGCAGTAGCCGAAATCCAATGGTAGTAGCAGCAGTCAAGACATGCCCACCTGGCCCATGGTGGCGTCAAGACGACCTGACCTCTATGCGTCCTTGCTACAACAGTGTCATATAGGCCAGAGGAGCTCAGGCCATCATGGCTCTTGATGCCGGTGTAAGGGAGCGGGGGCTTTCCTCCACAGGCTACTGCCACACACACAACAGTTTTGAGGCAACGACATAATCGCCCTTGGCGATGCCTGGCAGACCGGCGCCCAGCAATTGAGCGTGGAACAGCGCACCGCCTTCGCCAACGACCCGCTGAACCTCCAGTCCGTCGACGGGCCCACCAACCTGCAGAAGGGCGACGGCGACGCCGCCACCTGGCTGCCGCCGAACAAGAGCTTCCGCTGCGATTACGTCGCCCGGCAGATCTCCGTCAACGTCACTTTGGCAGATAGCTTCTGTTGGTACTGCCGGTCTGGGTAGTTGGTACTAGGATTCCGGGAACTTGGTACCGGCCCTTTGCTTGGCTGCTCGGGGCCGGCACCACGTCCTGGGTGGGGTCTATTCCCAGTGATCCGGTTGGGCACGGGCCCTGTCGTCGCGGAGCTGTCGCATGTCCACGTCGCCGAGGTTGAGTTGGCGGGCGTTGTTGGCCAGCCGGTTCACAATCGAGTCCGCGGCCACCCGGTCCGGTAGAGCCTCGACCCAATAGGCCGGGCCGGACTGCGAGGCGATGAGCGTGGGCAGGCGGTGTTCTCGGTTGGCCAGGACCGCGAAGAGGTCGTTCGCCGCTTCGGGGTCGATGCCCACGGTGAGGAAGTCATCGATGACCAGCAGATCCACGTCAGAGAGCTCGTTGAGGAGCTTCTGGTGGCCGATGCCGTCACCGCGGGCGATGACCAGCCGGCGGGCGAGGTCGTCCATCCGGGTGTAGGCGACGGTGTGTCCGCTCTGGCAGGCGGCGATCCCGATCGCGCAGGCCAGGTAGGTCTTGCCGCCACCGGTCGGCGAGATGACCAGCAGGTTCGTGGGGTCCTGGCGCCATTGGTGGGCGGCATAGCGCTTCATCCGCACCGGGGTGATCCCGCGTCCTTCCTGGTAGTTGATCTCGGCGACCGAGGCTTGCGGGATGGGGAACCTGGCGGCCCGGATGAGCTTGTCGATCCGGTGGGCCCGGCGCTGTTGGAGTGCGTCGTCCACTGCGGAGAGGAAGATCTGCTCGGGAGTGAACTCGTCATTGGCCTCGTCGGTGATCAGTTCCTCGAATCGCACGGCCAGGTGCGCGATGCGCAGGGTCCGGAATTTCTCGTGGTCCTCGCTGGTGAACATCAGCCCTGCCCTCCCTGGCCGCCACGCCGGTAGTGCTCGGCCGAGCGCACGTGCACCGCGGCCCCGCCGGGGTCGGCACCGCCGGCTGGTTTGCGGGTGGCCGCCGCCGGTGTGATTGTTCTGGGCTTCTTGGTGTCCGAGTCGATGGTGGCCATGATCCGCTTGATCGTGCTGTAGGTTCCCGGGCCCTGACCGGTGTCGAGCAGGACCTGGCAGGCTGCCTCCAGGCGGGCCTTGTTCCGCTTGCCCAGGGACTCCAGGATGTTCTGGCAGTCCAGATAGCCTTGGGCCTCCACGGCGTGTCGGTCGATGATCCCGGCGATGACCGCCTCGGTGGCCGGCCCGAAGCCCCGGGCCCGGTCCGTGAACCACCGCTTGGACCAGAGCCCGTCGATACCCCGGTGCCGGGTCGGGGCATGCGCGGCATCGGTGGAATATTGGCCCTTCCGGCCCTGCCGCCGGACGTGCTCGCAGACGACCTGGTCCCCGTCGAAGACGGTCACCGTCGTGGAGGTGACCCGGACCCGCAGCAGCTGTCCGGCGTAGGTGTAGGGCACCGAGTAATGCTGGGAATCGCAGCTGACGTGGTAATTCCGTCCGACCTTGAGCTGCTTCCATTCCACCGAGTCGAACCCGTCGGCCGGCAGCGCCTGGAGCAGGCCCGACTCATCGGCGGTGAAGCGTTCCCACCGGGTGCTGCCATCGGCCCGGGGGATCTGCTCGTTGATCTCGACCAGCCGGACCTCGATCGCCGCGTTCAGGGCCTGCACCGTGGTGAAGACCTCCTCGGCCAGATAACCGATCACCCGCTTGTTCACCACGTTCACCGCCGACTCGGCCGCAGCCTTGTCGCGGGGACGTTTCGCCCGGGCCGGCACGATCCCCGTCGCATAATGCTCCGCCAGCTGCTGGTACCGGGCATTGAGCACCCGGGCCGACTCGCCCCGCTTCGGCCGGTGGGTCGACGTCGCCGGATTATCCGGGACCACCAGCTGAGGGACCCCGCCATAGAACGAGAAGGCCGCCACGTGGGCGGCAATCCAGGATACCGATGTCATGTCCGTGTACCCATGGCAGAACACCACCCCGGAATACGGCAGCACCGCCACGAACAGGAAAACCGCGGTCACCTCCCCGGTGACCGCGTCCACCACCTCCAGGGTGTCCCCGGCCCAGTCCACCAGCATCGCCCGGCCCGGCTCGTGGTGCAGCGTCGCCACCACATCGCTCACCCGGGCATGCTCGGCGAACAAGGCGCAATACTGTGAATACCCGTACTTCTTCCCGCCGTTCGCGGCGCCCGAGGCCAGATACCTGCTCCAGGCCTGCTGGAGGGTGAAGTGCCGGTTCTCCCTCATCGAGGCCAGCACCCGATCGAAGTCCGGGCGCTCGTATGACTCCGTGACCCTCTTGCGGCCATCGGGAAACAACCGGGCGATCTCCTGCGGGGACATCGCCCCGATCTGTCCTGCGTTGAAGCCGTAGGCCGCAATCATCTTCTTCGCCGCGGCCACGTCACGGCGTGAACACCCCGCCCTCGCGACGATCTCGTCATAGCTGCGACCAGCAACGGCCAGGGTCATAATGGCCTTGAAATCGGCCATGCTGCCTCCTCACATAGGAAAAGGCGGCGCCCAGTGCACCGCCTCACCCACAGCGAAGCACCCACAAGCCACGACAGTACCAACTCACCGGAACCGCAGTACCAACAACCCAGAACGCCAGTACCAACTCACGCTATCTGCCATCACTTACAACCTGTGGGTCACCCAAGCCGAACATGACGCCATGGCACGCGTCCTGGGTGACTGCCCGAACGAGACGGCCCCCACCAACCAGAAGCCACCGGCAACACCTGAACCCACCCCTGCCGCCTCGGTCGCCACCGCCCAGGACGACGCACCTGCACCCGAATCACCGGCGCAGGTTCCGGTACCAGCACCTGCCGCGCCCGCGGTACCGGCACCGGCACCGGCTCCTGCAGCGCCAGCGGCACCCGCCCCGGCAGCTCCTGCGCCCGCCCCGGCTGCGCCAGCCCCGGTTCCTGGTGGAGGAGCGACGGCACTGTGCAAGGACGGATCGCTGTCCTACTCGGCAAACCACGGCGGCACATGCCCACACCACGGCGGTATCGCCGTCTGGTAAAATAGCCGCCCAGGTCCGCCATGGCAAGAACGCCCGACGACGCCTGCACACCTCACAGGCTGCGTCGGGCATGGCCGCGGGTCCCGCATGCCATGATGAAAGGGAGCGCGGGTCGGAAATGTCCCGAATGGGTCAGGACCAATAGGCTTCGATTAGGAACGCCGGGAGCCGACCGATCCGGCGGAGCATGTCCTGTTCACTGCTGTCCAGAGGGCAGCGAATCCCTGCGGATCAGGCTCGGATCGGTCATGGCTGGGTGACTACGGTGCCATGTCTGCAGCTAGGAAGCCGCCGCATTGAGCATCCCGACCTGCCGGGCGCTGCGGATCTCGACCGCGCAGCGAGCCAAGGCGCAGGGAGGCACTTCCGATCAATCAGCTGGGCACGAGAGAGGTTTGACTACTTGAAGCTCATCGATTTGCTGTGGGGACCGACAATCGGTCCTGACAGAGTTTCGTTATCTGGGGCCCAGGCAAGAAAATTCGAAGCCTGTACATAGTATGTGGCCGGCCATGGCGCACCAGGCGTGACCTGGGACGGATCCGGTGAGATCAGCAGGACGGATCCGACCCAGATGGGTTCCTCCAGAGCTTCCATCCATGCGCGCTGAAGGTGTCCGAAGCGGTTCCAAATAATGGTGATCCAAGCTCCGGTGGGTTCGAGGGCATCGATGCTGAGGACTGTGATTTCCGCCGTCGTCCGGTGAGCTCGCTTGGCCTCCTCGAAGTGGCTCCACCTTGCCTTGGCATCTGCCAGCCAATTGCGACGGCGGTGGGTCCGAATCAACCAGATGATGCTGACGATGAGGACGGAGGGCAGCACGGCAGCCCAGCCAAACATTTGGACTGCGTCTGGAGGCCAACTTACCGTCAGATTCTGTAAAACGAACACCGCGCATAGGGCAACCCCTGCACTGGTGAGAATCAGTGCGGGCGTCGCAACTTTCGGCTTGATGACTGGGTTTGAGACCATGGGATGCCTTCTTGCCCAGTTTAGAGCTGCCAACCGACATTGATAAGGTCCGCCTCGCCGTAGACGGAGTCTGCTCCCCAGAGGCCAGCCTGCTGAGGTTGGATGTGGTGTGGCGCTGTCCGGCTAATGAGGCGTTGGATGGGTTGGTACTGCGATGCCCGTTCCCATTCATGCTCACCGGGAACAGGCCCGAGGGGGAGGGGCGAGTCATCGATGCCCCATCTGTCTCGGTAGATGGCGACCCTGCCAATCATGGAAGGCGTGTAGTCCTGCGGCGACAGATCCTGCAGGAGATTTCGCTTCCACTCGGTGTCATGCATCAAGGCCGTCGCCGTGACCTTGGCAGCCCTGCGCAGGATCCGCTCCGATACCTGGTTGATCATGTCGGCGAGGTCAGGCCGATCAGTATGAACGGGCTGCGGAATGAGGGGCGGATCACTCGCGGGCATTGTGGACACAAAGCTGAGGAGCCGGGAATGAATTATCGAAGTCAGATCCCTGGCTGACCCGCTCGTTTCCAAAGCCTTGGCAACGGTCCGCTGGGCGCCTAGCCGACTGATCCCCGAGGATCGCCGCCATGCTGCCACGGTTGCACCCCAGGACGGGGCACGCTGCAACTCGTCGAACCTCGAAGGGAGGCGCGTCTTGAGAAACTCTTCCAGATCCTCGGCGGCAGCAATTTGCGCGAGGTAGTCGTATTCGGCGCTGAGCCGTTCCAGGCTATCGGCGCGTAGGTGCTCGGCCTCTCGCACTTCGTGGGCGGTCCGTTCGGCACCTTCGGCCTCCAACACTTCACCCAGGATCTCCCGCCACGATGCCTGAAGGGATGGATCCAGAGGTTCGTGAGCCGCGGGGTCGTTCTCGCTGATATACGCATAGTTTCCTCCACGGCCTCGAGTCATGCTCACGTACAGCAGCTCACGCGTCAGGCCGCCCTGAGTCACGACGGTATGGCCGGCGTCGACTGTGATCCCCTGGGAGCGGTGGGCCGTCGTCGCGTATCCCAACTCAACGGAAGCCTCAACGTAATCGCGCCGCAGCGAAACAGTCGCGCCGGTATCCCGTCGGACCGCCACAAGGGTGCCATCGCGCCTCCCGACGCGTATGACGTCGAGCAGGGTGCCGTTGCGGATGAAGTCACCGTTGCTGTCCGCAACAGTGCGGTCGTTGCGGCGCGCGATGACCGTGTCACCGCGACCAGCGCGCAGACCATCGCTTAGAAGAGTCGTGTGTTCGGCGTCCACAAGCCCTTGGATGACGCGGTCTGCTTGGGCGCGTTCGTTGAGCATGCTGACGGTGTCGTTGTCCGCGGCAATCAGGATGGACGACTTACCGGCCCGGATGTCCGATTGCCAGTCCAGGTATGCCTGATCGACCATGTCGATGTAAGTGCCGTGCCGAATACGCTGGCGCCGGTCGTAGTCGCTTATGGCCGCGAAGTCTCCGCCCCGCAGTTTCAGCGAGGCCTCCCGCTCCCAAGCGTTTTCGAAGCGCCAGATCGTACTCAGCCGCACCGCTTTGCCCTGACGATCAAACCAGCCGAGAACACCGCCGGCGTCGATGGCATCCAGCTGGGCCGGGTCACCCACCAGCAAGACCTTGGCCCCGGCGCCCCGGGCCTGTTGCACGAGCGCGGCGAGTTGAACGGTGGAGACCATGGAGGCTTCATCGACGACGACCAGCTGGCTCGGATGGAACCGCCATCGGTCGTGCTCGGCGGCCAAACGAGTCGCTTCCTGTGCCAACGCGGTCCTCGTAGCCACGGCGCTGCTCAGGCGCTTCTCCACGTCAAAGAAGCGCTCGGCCCGACGTATGGCCCCCTGACCGACCGACTCGTAGACCCACTTCGCGACATTCTCTGTCACCATGGACAGCCCCCGCCCAAGGACCTCGGCGCTCGCCGCCGCGGGTGCCAGCCCGATCACGCTGCCGGCACCGAACTGTTCCTCCCACGCGGCCTTGATCGCGCCGAGCGTGGTGGTTTTGCCTGTCCCGGCAGGCCCGACGACGGCGTCTAGCCGGTTGCCACTCAGCAGCACCTCAGCGGCGGCGGCCCGCTGGTCGGAGTGCAAACCGAACTTGCCGTGGTGTTTGTATGAGGCGAGTGCCTCCATGGCGACGGTCGCGCGGACGACCGGGGCGCCGTCGTCGTTCCTTGCCGTCATGACGGCCTCCTCGCAAGCGAGCGTGCCCGCGTCGGTGTAGAGACGCGACCCATGGAAGTCGAAGACGCTCTGTCCGCCGAGGCGCAGATCGGGGTGCGCGTCCGCGGGGACGCTGTATCGGTATTCGTTCAGCGGGACGGATTGGGCTTCAGCCGCGGTGGCAACGGCGTCGATCAGGGCGTGGCGGTCACCCGGCGTCTGGCAGCGTATCGCGGCGCAGACGCGTTCGGCCTCGCCCAGCAGATTCCAGCGGTTCCAAGTCGCGCGCTTGGCTGCCACCAGGTCCCGGGTCAGGGAAGCTACAGCCTCCACCCAGTCGGCGGCGAAGTCGGACGAGCGGAAAGGAGACGTTCGCGATCGTCGGATGGTGGATTCCAGCACGAGGCGGGGGTCGAAACCCTTGGACGAGGCCCTTTGGCGCCAATGAGCCGAGAGCTGATGGAGAGGGGCAATGGTTTCCGGCTTCGCGGTTCGCGTGGAGAGGGTTGCTTGTTGTCGGAGCTTGACGGTTTGCGTTGGGGTTGGTCTCGTGCCGCGGTTCTTGGTCCATTCGGCGACGAGGCGGTCGGTTTCCTGGTCGATGAGACGGGAGCGGTTGGAGAATTCGCGGACTAAGGCGTCGTCGATGCCCGTGAGCTGAGCGCTCGGATTGCGGGTGTTCGCTAGGGGATTGCGGATATCTGTATCGGTGCCGAGGTCCCGTTTGAGGGCATCGAAGAGGAGACCGTTGTAGTGCTCGCTGGCGGCGACGGTGGCCTTGTAGAGCGCCCGCGAATCGAGCGTGACCCAGGCGCCGTCCGTGATCCGTTGGACCCGGTTGGCGATGACGACGTGCGTGTGGAGTTGCGGGTCTCCCGAGCGTGATTCCCAGTGGTCGAACGCCGCGGCGATGACGCCGCGGGTGCCAACGTGGGCGACCCCATTGCGTCCGGCCCGGGTGTGGATGACCAGCTCTTCCAACCAGTCAAGTGTGGCGTCGATGGCGTCGTGGTGGGTTTCAAGGATCTGGTCCTGGAGGCGCCGCGGGCTCAGCGCCCATAGGACGGACACAGATTTAGGGACGCTGAAGGCTAGATCGAAGCCGGCGACGGCGCGGCGCACCTCGGTTTGTCCTTGTTTGGTTTCGACCACGGTCGGCTGGCCGTGTGAACGGCCCAGAGGAGCGCCCGTGTCCGGGTGGGTGGCACTGTCGAACATCGCCTTTGCGTCGGATTCGGTGACTGGATCCCCAGCTGTGCGGTTGATGCCGCTCAGGCCGGAGCCGAGCCAACGGCCTTGCGGTGTCCCGGCCTTCATGTAGTAGGTGGTCACGTCAGGGGGAGTGGCCGTTAGGTCGTCCATCATCGTGGTCTTCAAGAGGTATTTCAGGCCTGACTGTGCGGAGAGTCGGGCGATGGACATGGTCATCGCTGTTTCGTTTCTGTCTTTCGGGCGGCATTGATCCAACCGTGACTGCGGAACAGTTCCATAACGGTGTTGTCGAGTTCGGCGCCGGTGGCCTTGGCGAGAGCTAGTAGCCTGCTGGCGAGATAGACCAAGTCGTGGGCGCCGGCTTGCTGGATGGCCTTAAGGCGGCCGATCTCAGTTTGGAGGCTTTTGATGGTTGCGCGTTGCTCAGCATTCTCGGCTTCGAGGTGATCGACGGCGGCGGACTGGGAGCGGAGGTGGGCTTGAAGGAAATTTTGAGTCTGCTTGCTGGCGGCGAGATCGGCGATCAGTCTAGCTCCCAAGTTTCCAAGATCAGCTTCAGGTTCGATGACCCTGTCCCGGGCCGCAGCGAAAGGCAGGGCTGGACTCGCTCCGGCAGCCCAATTCCGCCGTCGACGGTCCCGCTTTCTGTTGGCACACCGGGCTGAGCAGAACCGCTGCGATATGCGCGACGGCTCGAATGTCGCCTTACACTCCGCGCAATTCTTCACACTCACGACCGTTCATCAGGGTGGACCCGAGCGACAACATGACTTCGCCGTGAGCCAGTACTCACGGCGATACTGGCGGAGGGGTCGTATTCTGCTGGGTCGAGTTCAGCGTTGCGCGATGTAGGCGTTCCAGTTCCGGGAGGAGAGTGCGGCCCAGCGGAGGGCGGTGGTCGTGGAGATGCCGAGCAGCTCTGCCAGGATGGGCGTCGGGATTTCGGCGGCGAGTTGGAACAGGGCTGCTTTGCGGGAGTTGTAGGGTTTGATGCCGCGGTCAACGAGTTGTCCGCGGATGTTTTCGGTGGCCAGGTGGTTGCCCGGGATCCCGCCCGGAAAGAGCCAGCGGCTGTTCCGGCTGGCGTAGGAGGCCTGGCCGCGCCGGTTCATGTGCTCGATGATGATCCGGTCGAGGGGTTCGGGCATGAGAATCGGCGTGCGCTCGAACGTGACGGTGACCTGGCCGTCGTCGGTGAGGGTGACTTGGTCCGCGTGCATGCGGCAGATCGTGGTCAGGGGCTGGGCGAACAGGAGCATGAACAGGCCGCCGATGCGGGTGTAATGGCGCATCGTTTGGTCGTGGAGCAGGGTCTGGACGTGGCCCCACCGTTCTTCCTCGCTCATCGTGACGGAGGAAAAGCGCCGGGGCTGCTTGGGGATACGCAGGCTGGTGTTGATGCCGCTGGTACGGACCCAGCCGATGAAGGCATGCTGTGATGTTTCGCTGCCTGGGTGGGTGATCAGGTAGCGTTCCAGATCGGCCTGGCCCATGCCGGTGAGCGTGGTGTCGTGGCGGGTCAGCCAGTCCAGGAATCGGGCCGCACCTTTGATCTGCGCACGGCCTTGCAGGACCATGGATTTGGTGAGTTCATCGCGCGCGGCCTTTTGCCGCAGGTGGCGCAGGACACGCCATTGGGCGAACCGCCGGACGATGTCCGCATCGGCTTTCGGGATGGTGTCCAGCTGGTCCTCAAGCCAGGGCAGCATCCGCTCGATCCTGGCCTCGTAGTGGGGGAGGACCCCGAGCGCGGTGAGGAAGTCGCGCAGGTAGTTGGTGGTCTTGTTCGAGGGCAGCAGTTGGAACGTTTTGTGGCTGATCTGCAGTTCGCCGGTCGCCATCCGGTGCAGGATTAGGGGTCCTTCGGAGCGGCGGAACCAGTAGAGCGTGGTCTGCGGGCGGTCCACGGTCATGAGCGCGTTGAACACCGGCTGCAGTTGCTGGTGGATCTGGGCGGTGTCCGGGTCGGTGAGCAGCTCGGTGGCACGCTCGGCGAGCGTGCAGGGGCCGCAGTTGCGCCCGTAGCAGTTGTCCTCCCGGCCGCAGCGCTGGCAGGAGTAGGTGGGCTTTTCTCCGGCACAGCCGGCGCAGATCTGCCTCTTCTGCCGGTCGTGGAACGCGAGCACCCGGTGTTGCTGGCAGCCCGGGCACGGCCCGGGGTTGCGTTGCAGCCGGGTGCGGCAGCCCTGGCAGATGTTTTTGCCTTGCACGCTGATGGCCGCGGGCCGGTTGATACCGCATCGCGAACACGGGGCGGGCGTCCGTGCGGGGCCGGTCACTGTGGCTCGTGGGGCCTGCGGATCCTCGCCCGGATCGGTCGGAGCTCACCGATGCCGGGCCCGGCCTCGCCGGCGACGTGGCGCAACTCGCGGACTTCCTCGATGCGGAACTCGAGCAGGTCAGCGGCGGTGCATCCGAGGATGTCGCAGAGCGCGGCGAGCAGCTCGATGTTGACCCGTTGCGGGGGCTTGGTCACCAACCGGTGGACGTATTGCCTGCTCAGGTGGACGTCCCGTTCTTCCAGCAGCGGGATCAGGTCGCTGGTCTGGAACAGGCCCTTGGCGGCCATGAGCTGGCGCAGGTTCCATTGCATGCTCAGTTTCCGTGCCATCTACGGCTCCTTTGTCGGGGTCGGGGTGTAAACGCGTTTCAATGCGGCCTGGAGGGCCTTGTTTTTGAAATCGTTGCTGACCGAGGTGTAGATCGCGGTGGTCGAGGCATAGGAATGGCCGACCTGTTCCTGGACGAAGCGTTCCGGGTAGCCAAACTCGATCAGATGCGTCACGTAGGAGTGCCGCAGGCAATGCAGCGTCAGCGCCTCATCCAGGCCTGCCTCGGCACGGAGCCGGCTGAACCGTTTGTCCAGGTGCTTGGCCGAGACCCGGCTCAGCCGCTCGCTCACCCAGAGCGCGGCATGGTTCCTCGGGCGCACGATCGGGCGGCCCTGCTCGACCCACTGCTTGAGACCCTCGATCGCCCAATCGAACTCGGGAACGGCCAGCACCGTGCGTCGCTTCGGGGTCCCGCCCTTGGACGATTTGCCGTGGCGGACGTGGATGGACCCGTAGGTTCCCCAGTGCGGCATGTGCGGATTCGGCCGCAGGTCCGCAACATCGAGCTGACACAACTCGTTGCGGCGCAACCCGAACGCGTAGGTCGTTTTGATCATCTGCGCATCCCGTAACGCGGCCAATGCGCCCTTGCGGCCCGAGCGTGCCACCTGCTCCACCCGGGTGTCCAGGAAATCGAACAGGTGCTGCAGCTCGTCATAGGTGAACGGACGCCGTTCCGGCCGGCCTTCGTAGTCATGCAGATGCGCGACGGTATTGAAGTCATGACATACCTGGGAGGGGATCTGCTCGAACCGGTCCGCGCATGCTTGGATCCACCCGTAGCGCCCGTCGATCAGATAGTCACAAAACAGCCGCAAGGTGAAGTGGTAGCCGCGAATCGTCGAGGGGGCCAGGCGGGCGCTGCCGGACATCAGCGAGACCGTGAAATCCTCGAGATCGCCGGCGGTCCACTCCCACGGATAGGAGCCGGAAAATTCCGTGAACCGCCGCAGCAACGCCATCCGGGGAGCAATCGTCGTATCTGCCAGCAAGCGGGACTTCTGCTGCCGCTCCCACCCGGTCAGCATCGCCTCGAACACGGCCATTTCCTCGTCAAGGTGGGTGATTCCGTCCACGAGGATCAACCGCGCCGATCCCGGAGCCTCGGTCACTCCTACCCCCAATGGTGTATACGTAAATCTTACGATGTCACCTTTAAGTTACCATGATCGAGGAAGGCCTATCACCGCGCGGGCCCCGCACCAGGACATAAGAGAATAGACCCCAGGCCCCGGTGCTGGGCTGTCACTTTTCCGTCTATAGGCGTGAGTCAGACCTTTGGTGCCAGAGGTGTAAACAAACGGGGAAGTTCCTTCCGCGTGCAGGGGGATGAGAATTGTAAACAAACGGGGAAGTTCCTTCCGCGTGCAGGGGGATGAGAATTGTGGTGCCGCTTGGAGACGTCTATTCACATTGGTGCGGGTGAGCCCGTAGAGGTGTATGATCCGGGGTTCGTGGGTGTGCCGGATTGTTGCGGGGCCTCCACGGGACTGTTGGCGGTTACGTACGTGGAGACCGTCCGCGATTCCAGTTCAGGAATGCTGTGGACCGCACCGATGGTGAGAAAGTGTGGGGTCTGGCGGTGCAAGCCGAAATCCTCGGTCGTGTGGTTGCTCTCATGAATGACGATCTTGCTGTCGTCCTCGACGCCACGCGAGAACTCGTATGAGATGTTGCCCGGCTTATTGCGGGTTCCAGCCGCCATGTTTTCAAGATGGCCGAGGACCTCATCTGTGGTTCCGGCCTTTGTCCGGTACCTGGCCACAACGTTGAACGTAGCTGGTCGTAGTAACTCCTTGTGTGGTTTGGGTCCGCCAACGGCTATTCTGGCCCCGGCGGGCATGGTTGGGCCCCGTTAGCAGTCCAGCGTCTATGCGATAGCTAATTGGTTTTCTTGCGTCCAGTTTTCCCAGTAGCGTTTCGGCGTCATGCCGTTCAGGGATCCGTGGGGCAGTTCTTCACACGCGCGGAAGCGCGCTAGGACGTCGGGATCGTGGCCGGCGATGACGGTGAGACCGCGTTCGCGGATTTCTTCCCGGATGATAGCGAATGCCTCGTACATCGCGGGCAGGTCGCTGATGGCGGTGAAGGGCATGTCGCGTTCGAACTCTTCGTAGAAGTGCACCGCGTCCGATGCCAGCAGCACTTACCCTTCCGAGGTGGGGATGTAGACGATGGCCTGTCCGGGCGTGTGCCCGCCACTTCCACCAGCCTGAGTCCTGGGGCCGGTGTCGTTTCGCCGGAGAACAGCTTGAGGCGTCCGTCGGCTTCCGCCAGGCAAAGCTGGTCGATTTCCTCTTCTTCGGAGTAGAAGTTCGGAGTAGAAGGAGAACTGAACGTGTCCGGCAGTGGGTGAGGTCCAGAACCGGTATTCGGCCTCGGCCATGTGAAAGCGTGCGTTGGGGAACAGCCTGAGGTTTCCGATGTGGTCGTAGTGGCCGTGCGTGATGATGACATCGTTGACGGCGGCCGGGTCTATGCCGAGCCGGGCGAGGGCATCGGCGGGGTGCAGCAGCAGGATCCGGCCACGTCGGCGGCCTGCTTCCTCACCAAACCCGGTGTCGACAACAACCGTTTCTTCCGGACTCTGAAGGATCCAGAAGTAGTAGTCCACGGTTGCTCCTCCGTCGCCTTCCCCGTTGAGTTCGCGGCGTGCCAGGTGTTCCTTCCTCCACGACGCCCGGAGTGTCGGAGGGACAACATGTTGGCAGGGGGCCAGCCGGTCGGCCGGTTTGTCAGGTGCCGGTTGCTGTTAGCGATCGGCACCTGTAGCGGAGTCGAAGACCCGCGCCTTGGGCGTTTCCTGATTGATCAGGGTCCATTCACCGAATTTTGATAGTATGTAAGGACAATCTATCAAAGGAGTATCGGTGCCTCTAGTTCGTATCGACGTCAACGCAGGACGCAGCCAGGAAGTCTTGCAGAGCCTCAGCCAGGGAATTCATGACGCCATCGTTGCTGAGTACGGAATTCCGGAGCGCGACTACTTCCATATCGTCTCCGAACACCCGGGTGGCCAGATCTTTGCCCAGGACGCTGGCCTCGGCTTTGAGCGGACCGGTGATGTGGTGATGATTCAGATATTCACCCAGGGTGGCCGGAGTCTCGAAGCCAAGCAATCTCTATTCGCCGCCATTGCAGCCCGACTGGGCGAACGTGGAGTCGGGGGCGAGAACGTCTTTATCGGTTATGTCGAAAACACTCCCGGCGACTGGTCGTTTGGGTTCGGCCGCTCGCAATATGTCACCGGAGAGCTGGCCATCCCCACGAAGTAGTCGATCCGGGGAGCCGCACGAACCTGAGGATGGACCTCATCCTTCAAAACTACTGGGCCCAGGCCTGGGTTCGTCTGAATATGTAATGACGTATATACAAAACAGTTCTAGACTGTAAAGGTCTTGTTTGTCCGGTGTGGGGCCAATGGAAACGCCTTCAGGCCCTTGTCGATAGGAGATAGATCTCATGAAGCTTGGTCTGGTTGGATTCGGTGTCGGCGGCCGTAGCTTTCATGCTCCGTATATCGAAGCCGCTGACGGAGTCGAGCTCGCTGGAATCGTGACCCGGTCCCGGGACCGTCGCGCACTGGCGACGGCGGAACATCCGGGTGTTCCGCTTTTCGAGTCCATGGCGGATTTGATCGACCACGGGGTTGATGCCCTGGTTATCACGACTCCCCCGGAGACTCGCAGGGAACTGGTCCTGGAAGCGATCGCCGCGGGAGTTCACGTTATCGCCGACAAGCCCTTTGCCCCGAGCGCTGAGGTCGGGCTCGAGTTGGTTGCTGCGGCGGAGGATGCTGGTGTCATCCTCAATGTCTTCCACAATCGCCGCTGGGATACGGACATCCGCACTCTCCGATCGGTCATCGACTCCGGTGCTTTGGGAGAAATCAACCGATTCGAATCCAGGTTCGACCAGGACCAGCCCGAATCCCTGACCGTGGGCCCCGCGGGAGGGTTGCTTCGTGATCTGGGTAGCCATCTTGTGGATCAGGCTCTCTGGCTTTTCGGTCCTGCAGCCACGGTGTACGCCTCTCTTGATTGGGTGAATCTACCGGAGGGTCGCACGGACTCAGGCTTCTTCGTGACCATCGCCCACCAATCCGGCGTCCGGTCCCACCTATCCAGTAACAAGACCAGTCATCTCGATGCTCGCGAACTGCGGGTCCTCGGGTCGGATGGAAGCTACGTCTCGGAACAGACTGACGTGCAGACGCGTGATATCTTCGCAGGAAAGCGGCCCGTGGATGATTTGGCTTCCTGGGGGTACGAGAATGAGGACCGCTGGGGAACACTGGCGACGGCATCAGGCTCAGTGCGGGTGCCATCCGAGCAGGGCGCCTATCATCACTACTATGAGCAATTCTCACTGGCCGTAGCCGGCAGGGCCCCCGAGCCGGTCCCCGCTTTGGAGGGAGTCCGGACCCTGCAGGTCCTGGACGCCGCCCGATTGAGCGATGCCGAATCCCGCTGCGTTCAGGTTCTCGAGTTCTGACCTAACGATGCTTCATCCTTTACCCTGTACCCGGGTGAACGGCGGGCTCTCACGGTTGACAGCCCTGTGGATCCGGAACAGTCCCACGACCGGAGACACGTCAGTAACACTTCCGTTGTTGTAGGACGCCACCGGCAAGGGCGAGGCGGCCGCGTCGGCGGCGGAACCGAAAACGACGGCGCAACGGAACTTCACGGACCCTGACGCCCGGATCATGAAGACCGCGGACGGTTCCTACCGCTACTGCTATAACGGGCAGGCCGTCGTTGATAAAGATCACCAGGTCATCGTTGCCACCGAGTTGAAGAACACCGCGGTGCATGTGCAGCAACTGGCCCCGATGGTCAAGCACACCCAAGACACCCTGAAGGCCACGCCCGGGAAGTGGAGCGCCGATGCAGGGTATTGCTCGGCATCCAACCTGGAACACGTCAAAGACCTTGAAGCCAGTGGCGCGACCGAATTCTTCATTTCCACCCGGCGGATGAACCACGGGCGCCCCGTCCCCGAATCACCCAGGGGCAGGATCCCGGCGAACGCCACCCTACCGAGCGGATGGCCCGGAAACTGAAAACGAAGAAGGGCCGGGCGGTCTACGCCCGTCGCAAAGCCATCGTGGAACCGGTCTTCGGACAGATCAACAGCCGTCAAGGCAAACATGTCCTGTTGCGCGGGCTGGAGAAGGCATCCGGGGAATGGAAGTTGATGGCCGGCTGCCACAACCTGCTCAAACTCTTCAGCTACGGCACCGCCACTGCCTGAACACGGCCGGGGAAGGTACCCGGGATCGAACCCGCACCACCGAACCGCTCCCAGTAGAAGCCTTCCCGGCTTTCTCCCACAAAAACGCCCAGAGGCCGGCCCCCATTCCAGAACAAGGAGACCGGCCCCTGGGCCGTCACGGTGCAAACCTGCGGAACCTCAAACCACTACCGACAGCGATGATCGTATTAGGTCGTTGGGCCGGTGTGACTCCACTACCGACTCAGGCACCTAGTGTTCCGTGTTAATGGCTTGTTTGCGCTTCATCTTGCCCAGGAGATGGTCCGATGATTTGGTCCAGGTGAATGGTTTGGCGTCCTGGTTGTAGTTCTCGATGTAGCGCTCCATGGTTTCTTCCAGCTCTTTCACGGAGCTGAATGCCCCGCGTTTGAGGCACTGTCGGGTGATGTCCCCGAAGAAGATCCCCACGATGTTCACCACCACCGCGGTTTCCGGCGGGGACATGTACAGGCCCACCACGCCCCCGAGCTTGGACTCAAGGGCGGGGTCGGTGGAGAATTTGAACGTCTCGATCCGGTGTGGCTGGATTTTCCAACGTCGCCAGATTCGGGCCACGGAGGGAAAAGAGATTCGGTGGCGTTCGGCCATGATGCGCGGACCAGTGCAAGATCCCCAGCTCGGCTGGCGGGTCCCCGTCGTTGGTCAGGGTGTCCGCGATAAGGGCGAGATCGTCGATCTCCCGGCCCGGGCGCTGGACATCGGACAGGGCCTCGATCCCGCCCTCGGCATAGCGGTTGCGCGACTTCAAAACCGTGGGCGCCGAAAACCCGGTGATCTTCTCAATCTGGATATTCGCCACCCGTCGGCAGCCAACAAGACCGTGCGCGCTCGCAGGGCCAGTGTCGTCGTGGTCGCTTTCCCACGCGTCTGCGCCTCCAAGGCTCCTCGGTCTCCGTCACGCAATTCCAAGGCCCTCGCCGGATAAACCGTGGATCAGGTCTGACAAACAATCAGACCAAAAGGGATCAGCGGCACGCCACGCTAGAGGGGCTTTCCTTCGCGGAAGCGGCGGACGCCCTCGGCGCCCTCAACGACGGCGGCGGTGAGTTCCTCGACGCTCGTGTCTTCGCGACGCACGTCAAGGATCTTGCTGCCGTGGTTCATTACGATGTGACGATCGCAGACCTGGAACGCGTGGTGCAGGTTGTGAGTGACGAGAACCGAGCTCACTCCCTCGCCCTTGAGCTGGGTGAGGTAGGCGAGCAGTGCCTCGGTGGCGCGGACCGCCAAGGCGGACGTCGGCTCGTCGAGGATGAGCAGGCTGCGCTTGAAATGCACGGCCCTCGCGATGGCTACCGCCTGGGCCTGGCCGCCCGAGAGGGATTGCACCAGTTGGCGGGAGCTCTTAATGCCCTCGATCGTGACGACGGTGTCCAGGATGTGGGTCGCGATCTTGTCCATTTCTTTGATCTTCATGAAACCGAGCTTGTTGGTGATCTCGCGGCCCATGAAGATGTTGCGACTTATCGACATTCCCGGTACCAGTGCTGAGTCCTGGAAGATCGTCTCGACACCAAGCTTCTCGGTGAGGGAACGGTTCACGTTGTCGTACTTCTCGCCGTCCCAGCTGTAGGAGCCGCTCGTTTTGGGCACGACTCCCGAGATGATCTTGACCAGCGTGGACTTGCCTGCGCCGTTGTCGCCGAGGAGGCCGACGACCTCGTTCTTGCCGATGTCGAATGAAACATCCTTGAGTACGGTGTTCTGGCCGTACCTCTTGGTGATCCCCTCGACCCGGAGGAGGTAGTCATCGGTTGTGGTTGCGGTCGTCATGATGCTTTGCCTTCCATGAGCTTGTTGAAGATTGCGGCGACGACAATGATGATGCCGACGAACAGCTGGATGTAGAAACCGGGAGCCTGCGCCAGGATGAGTCCGTTCTGAACGACCTGGATGAGAGCGGCCCCGATGACCATGCCGATCACGCTTCCGCGACCGCCGTTGAGCGAACATCCACCGACGACGGCGGCAGCGACGGCCATGAGTGTGAAGTCATTGGTGGTGCCGGGCTGAACCGAGGTGGTCTGGACGGCGATCAGGATGGAGGTGAAACCGACGAGCAGTCCAAATATGGCGAAGCTCATCAGCTTGACGAACACCGGGTTGATCGAGATCGCCTTGGCGGCCGCCTGATTGCCGCCGACAGCGAAGATGTGGTTGCCGCGACGGTGACGGTGGAGGAAGATCCAGGCCGCCAAGCCGATGACAATGAGCCAGACGAGCTGGGAGCGGAAGAAGCCGTAGTCTCCCGCAAATAGGGCGACGAGCGTGGTGTCCGTGCCCTGTCCCTCGGTGAGAGAGGGGCGATGGTTCCGTTGACGAAGATGGCCCCGCCCACCCAGAAGAACCCCATTCCCAAAGTCGCGATGAACGACGGGATGCGCGTGATGACCACGATGAGTCCGTTGAGAAGGGCGATGCCGATTGCGGTCAGCAGTGCGGCAGGGATACCCCAGCCCCAGCCGAAGGACTCGGAAGTGCGGATGAAGACGATCGCGGAAAAGCCGACGTTCGCGCCGAGCGACAAGTCAAATTCGCCGGCGACCATGAGGATTCCGGCGCCGATTCCCAGAATGCCGAAGACCGGCACGGCCTGAGAGATGACGGCCGAGAGGTTCTGCTGCGAGAGGAAGGGGAATGTAGTGGGCGAGGCCAGGCTCGCGATGGAAAAGGCCGCGATCAGTACGACGAAAATGATGCCGATTTCGAGGGCGCCACGGCCTCGGACATATTGGAGGTTGTCGACGGTCCGGGCGAGGAATCCGCCTGAACTCGCGGGGGCGGAGCGAACGTTGGCAATCGCCCCCGTCTCGAGCGGCGCCCCAAGGATGGATCCCTGCGGCTCGTTGGTTGTATGGGCCATGATGTGCTCTTTCCAGCGCGTGCCGTTGCTCTTGCAACGGGGCGCGCAGTTACCTAAGGAAGGGGTGAACGGGAAGGGGGCCGACCGGGGAAGTCCTCGGCCGGCCCCTGGTTGCTCGAGGAGACTCGAGGGATTAGTACCGAACTCCCTGGAGGTTTTTCGCCTCAAGGTTTCCGACGTTGTCTTTCGTGATGAGGGCATTTCCACCGGAGTTGATGTTTGCGGCTGAGAGGCCGAAGTCCAGGTTCAGGGTGCCCTGCATGACGGACTGGAAACCCTGCACGTAGCCCTGTTGGTCAGCTGTGCCGAGGATGCGGCCACTCTTGATACCGGCGATGACCTGCGGCGACGTGTCAAAGCCGATGATCGGCGCCGTGACGCCGGCTGCGTCTTCTGCTTTTACGAGCATGCGGTGCGGGGTTCCACCGAGAGGAACGATCGCTTTGACGTCCTTGTTCGCGACCAGCCACGAGGTCAGGATGTTCAGCGTGTCAGTCTCGGAGTCCTTCGTGGTCAGGAACGTTCCCTGGTTGAGGCCCGCGGCGGTCAACGCGTCGTTCACGCCGCCACCTCGTGCGACGGCGTAGGGCTGGTCGGCGTGCTCGGCGGGCAGGAGCACCTTGTCGCCGGGCTTGAGGTTGACCTGCGAGATGAGCGACTTGCCAATGATGTTGCCTACGGCGCGGAAGTCCTGGCCGACGAATCCGAGCACGCACTTGGTACCATCGGCGGGCGGCGGAACGTTGTAGGCCATGACGGGGATGCCGGCGGCCTTCGCGTCGCACGCTGCCTTGACCCAGGCCTCACCGGCGTTGAACGGCATGACGATCATCGCGGGTTTCGTGGCGATGGCGGTCTCGACCAGATCGACCATCTTAGTGTCGACCGAGGCAGCCGTCTGGTGAACCAGCTTGAGGTTGCCGATCTGGGCCGCATCCTTCGCGCCGGAGTAGATGTCGTTCCAGAATGGGTCAGTGGACGGGTCGTAGTAGGTCAGGAAGTAGACGGTGCGGTTCTTGGCGTTGCTGCCGAGGCCATCAGCTAGGCTCGACGAACTGGTCGAGGTGCTGGCGGACCCAGAGCATGCCGACAAGCCGAGGACGGCCACGGCAGCGATGGCCACGGCAGCCAGTCCGCTCTTCTTGAATGTAAGTTTCACTTCGTTGTGTCCCTTTCGTAGGAACCGGCCTGGGGAGGGTCCGGCTTTTAGCGTTGCTGCTGGAGCGAAGATGACAATCCGCGACAGACAAACGACTAAGTAAACGGTATTGCGTAGCCGATTTCGAATGCGGTCATGTGACCAAGAATAGTGAGCTAAGTCATAATGTCAATACATATGGAGGTTAAGATTGGCACGAGCCAGAAAATTTCCTTGGCACGCCCATATATGTCGTCAGCTTCATGTTCTTCCACCTTGTCCTGTCCCTGAAGCCGCCGGAGCCGCCGGGCAGTACTCCGCAATGCATGTCGCTGTCTTTCCGGAGACATTCAAACGTCCCCGCCCTGCCGCCTTCACCGCGGCGGCGATAGCCAGGACACCCGAAACACGCACGCCTGTCGCCCCGCGGTCCAGGAGATATAGCCTCGATAGGTGCCGGTAAACGACCTCGATTCCCGCCTCCTCAAGGGGGCGGGGCTCAATATCGTCAAGGCAACTGGCTGCGTGCGGAGACGATACCTCTTATAGGATCGGAACACGAGGGTTTAGCAGCAGGAACAGGGGTGGGCAAGATCGGCACAGAGCAACCAAGGCCGCTCGATCAGCGTCGCCGCGCTACAATGGCAGACGTTGCAGCGCACGTCGGTGTCTCCCGCCAGCTCGTCGGGCTTGCTTTCAGTAATGAACCGGGAGTAGCCGCCCAAACCCGCAAGCGCATCCTCGACGCCGCTGACGAACTCGGGTACAGACCCAATACGGCGGCCCGCTCGTTACGGAGTGCGTCGACGAAGACGATCGGCGTCATTTTCCACCCGAATGAGTCCGCACCGCTGGAAATCCTGGAGTGGATCTACGAGTATGGCCGCCGTGCCGGATACACGGTGATCGTCAGCACGGCTTCCCCTTCACGTGCAGAGCGGCGCGCAATCGACGAGCTGATCGGCTACCGGTGCGAGGCGCTGATCCTCATTTCCCCGCGCGAAGATCCTGACGTCCTGCGCTCAGCAACCGGCCATACCCCCGTCGTCGTGGTCGGTCGCGACATGCCGAACAGCGAATTCGATGTGGTACGTTCTCGGGGCGATGAGGGTATCGAGACGATCGTGCGCTACCTGGCCGACCTTGGTCACACGGACATGATCTACGTCCACGGCTCCGACATGTTCGATTCCGAGCTGCGTCTCGCGGGATACCGCAAAGCGATGTCGTCACTCGGGCTCGATGAACAGGTGCTTGAGGTACGCGGCGACTACACCGAGGAGTCCGGCGCAAGCGCCGCACGGCTGCTGCTCGAACGCGAACTGCTGCCGACGGCGATCGTCTGTAACAACGATCAGGCGGCCTTGGGGCTCTCGCATGTGCTGCAGCAGGCGGGGGTTTTGATTCCTGAGCATGTCTCGCTCACAGGTTACGACGACAGCCGAATCGCAAGCCTGTCTTTCCTGGACCTTACGACGGCCAGACAGGATCCCGAGGAAATCGGGGCTTCAGCGATCAGTGCCGCCGTGGCGCGGATCACTGGATCCGCCTCCAAGCCGACGCAGCGCTGGACAAGTGCGCCGCTCGTGGTCCGTGGGAGCACCGCACCGCCGTCTAGGTGAGGGGGTGCTCCCGCGATGTTGCGGTGGCGCCGTTCAAACGAACAGGGGAAGAGAGTGCGACCAGGTGACCGCGGCGTCGTTCGGCAGCGATCCGTCGGCCGCGTCATGGCGGCCGTATTCACCCACCCGCTCGGCACCGAGTTCGGTGAGGACACGGTCGATGTGTTCGCTGCCCTGGCTGTAGGTTTCATAGCTTGAATCGCCCAGCCCGAACATGGCGTACTTCACGCCGGAAAGATCGGGGCTTGCCGCGGAGAGCGCCCCGTGAAAGGGGCGGGCGCTCGTGGGCAGTTCGCCGTCGCCGTGGGTGGAGCAGATGATGATGTAGAAGTCCTCCGGAGAGAGCTCTGCCACATCGAAATCCGACAGGTCGGAAATGACGACCGCAGAGCCGCCGTTGAGCTCTTCGCCGATGTCTTCGGCGACCAGTTCCGCGTTGCCTGATTCCGTGCCGTAGAGAATGACTGTCTTGCTCATGCTGATTCCTCCAT
Source organism: Arthrobacter sp. MMS18-M83 (assembly GCF_026683955.1). Classification (NCBI taxonomy): domain Bacteria; kingdom Bacillati; phylum Actinomycetota; class Actinomycetes; order Micrococcales; family Micrococcaceae; genus Arthrobacter; species Arthrobacter sp. MMS18-M83. Next base: position 3,694,294 of record NZ_CP113343.1, read on the forward strand.
GTGTCGGGTGTTGCTAAGGTTGTGTGCCAGTAAGGCTGGAAGTCCGGGCTTGCCTGGAACCAATTGAGCGGTGTCCACCGCTTCAATGATCGCGTCGGCGACCATCTTGGAGTCCACCCGGTTTTGGGGGATGGTGCCACGAGGTCCGCGACGGAGCCAGCCGGCGCAGTACAGCCCTGGTGAGAGATATCCTTTGTCCAGTTCGCTCTCTGCTGACTCGTGGTGGCCGCGTCTTATCGGGGACGTGGTCAGCTCTTCGAATCCGATCGCGGTGAGAACTCCCTCGACGTCAAGCAACAAGGTCGAGTTTTCGTCTCCGGTTGAACGGAATGCGATGCTCTGGACCTTGTCTTGGCCGATGACGCGCTCGGGGGTCCAGCCGAAGTGGAAGTGCACGCTGCGGGCCGCGCGGGCCGGCGAGGCCTCGGCAATTTCGGCCACGGCGTCGCGCTTCGCGATCCCCTCGGCGTCGGCGGTTCCTTCATCAGCAAGGTCCTCGGCGACGAAGCTTACGTCCGGCAGCTTTGTCAGCTCCCGCAGCATCGCAAGGTCGAATTTCGCGTCATGGGCAGCCGAGCGGCCGACGATGTCGATGCGTTTGACGGATCCCGGCCCCAGCGCGCGGACGACGTCCTCGGCAACGCCGAGCTCGAGAAGCCGTTCCGGGGGAGTGAGGAGCAGCCTCACGAGGTCCATCGCGACATTGCCGTTGCCGACGATCGCGATGCGTTCCCCGCCCCTTAGGCCATCGACCTGCTCACCTGGGTGGCCGTTGATTAGGCGTGTGATGCGGCCTGCGCCGTGTACCCCCGGCAGGGTATCGCCGGGGACGCCGAGTGCGCGGTCGCCGTGCAGTCCGCTCGCGAGCACGACGATGTCGAAGGCATCCCGCAGCTCCTGGAGCATGAGCCCGTTGCCGATTTCCGTTTCGCCGATGAATCGCACGCCTTCGCGTTCGAACAGCCGGTCAAATTGGCGGGCGACGGCTTTGGTACCGAGGTGGTCCGGTGCGACCCCGAAGCGGACCAGCCCATAGGGGACCGGGAGGCGATCGAAGATCACGATCTCGGCTTCTTTCCAGCGCTTGCGCAGATACTGGGCGAGATAACATCCCGACGGGCCGCTCCCGACGATCGCGATCGTCGGGGACTGCGACGGAAGGTCTTTGATCTCGTTCATTCCGGCTGCTCCCTTGCAGATGTTGGCTGTAACTCCCCGGAGGGGTGAGCCGTTTCTAGCACGTGCTAGTAAATTGCTATGAGAAAACTCTAGCACGTGCTAGGGTTTCCGCAACACCTAAATTTGAGACCCGGCAACTGCCTTCATCTCGAGCCCTACTCGGTCAGGCTCCGGTTCCAATAGATATCGAAAGTGGGTTTACCAATGCCGTTAACTCGCGACACCTCAGAATCCCCGGTTCCCGGGCTCACATCCCCGGTTCCCGGGCTCACATGCCCGGTCACCGGCGCACAGCTCCCGCCTGACTCGCCCTTGGCTGCGGCATTCGGGGCCGAATCCACCGCGGCTGCGCCCATCACTGGACAGGGATCCCCCACCACAGCGGATTCCGCAGCCGAGGCACGCGGCGACGTGGTGAGCACCGAAGATCAGGATCCGGCGAAGCGGAACGGTCTCGGCACCGAAGCCAACGACGATCCCCAGACGATGCCCGGGGATCTGGCGGTGTTCTACGACCCGCTGTCCTTCTCGGCGTACGAGAACCCGTACGAACTGTACAAAGTACTGCGCGAGAAAGCTCCGGTCTACTTTAACGAACGCCGCAATCTTTGGGTGGTCTCCCGTTATGAGGACGTGCGGGAGATTCTGAAGAACCACCAGCAGTTCTCAAGCGCCCTGGGCAACGACATGGACGGTACGCACGATTCATATGGTGCCGGCAATATCGTGGCCTCCGATCAGCCCGAGCACACCTCCTTGCGCACTGCCGTCAGGCGGGTGTTCGCGGCCCGGGAGATTCTTGAGAAGGAAGATGGCCTCCGCGCTTTCGCCCGCGAGTTGCTCGGCAGACTCCACGATTCAGGCGGCGGTGACTTCGCCGAGGATGTTGCTCTGCCGCTGGCAATCGCAGGTGCGATCATGCTCGTCGGTCTGCCGAAAGGGGACGGGCCCTGGATCCATGACCACTTGCTGCAATCGATGGAACGCGTCGTCGGCCAGTACGGCATCCCCGAAGCCGCCGCCGCCTCCAACATTGAGGCGGAGGAACACATTGCCCGGTGGATGGAGGAACGCTATGAGCGGTTCAGGTCGGGTGAGGAGGACGCCAACTCGTCAGAGGCGATCGCGCAGATCTATCAGGCAGTTGGCAAGGGCAAGGTCGAATCGCAATATCAGGCTGGGCTTGCCCACCTGATCGAGTCGGCCGCCGTTGATGCGCCATCCGCTCTGGTCACCAACATCATCACCCACCTCGACAAGTTCCCGGCGTTCCACTCGTATCTTGCGAGCAACCCGGATCGCATCACGGACTTTCTCGAGGAACTGCTGCGCTATGACGCCCCCGCGCAGAACCTGTGCCGCCAGACAACCGAAGAGGTTTCGGTTGCAAACGTGACCATTCCCAAGGACTCGCGTGTGATGGTGCTACTCGCGTCAGCCAACCGCGATGAGAGCGTTTTTGCCCATGCGGACTTCTTTGATATCGACCGTGAAATCACGCCCAAGAACAAGATCATGACGTTTGGCGAGGGGATTCATGCCTGCATGGGCTCCCCGCTCGCCCGCTTGGTAGGCCGTATTCTGCTCGAAGAACTCGTGCAGGGCCCCGCGATCCGCGTCGTCGGCGTACCTGAGCGCTGGGCAAAGCAGATGGTCCGCGGCTTCTCCAAACTCCCGGTCAAGGTCATCGCCGTCGACCAACCTTAACCCCTTACCCAGCCCTAAGCCCTGACAAAGAAGACAAGGACCCACAACGCATGGAATATCGCACATTTGGCCGCACGGGATGGAAGGTCAGCGAGATCGCCTTTGGCGGCTGGCAGATCGGCGGGACGTGGGGTGAGGTCGACGATAATGAATCGGTCCGCACCCTGTTGTACGCCTACGAACAAGGAATCAACTTCGTCGACACCGCCGAACTTTATGGAGGAGGCCGCAGCGAACGCGTCATTGGTGAATCCCTGCGCCGGTGGAACGGCGACAAGATTTACGTCGCCACCAAGATCCAGCCCGTGCGTTGGCCCGATGCCGACGAGGACAACCCGGTGATGGCGGGCCGTTACCCCTCCTGGTACCTCCGCGAAGGGGTCGAGAAAGCGCTGCGGAACCTCGGCGTCGAGCGCCTGGACCTGCTGCAGCTGCACTGCTGGCTCGACGACGGTACAAGCTCGCTCGATTGGCTCGAGACCCTCAATGAACTTCGCCTCGAAGGCAAAATCGACCAAATCGGCGTCTCCATCCGCGACTACCGCCCCGACGAGGGAATCGCACTCGCCGAACTCGGCCTCGTCAGCTCCATCCAGGTCATCTTCAACATGTTCGAACAACGGCCCGCGGAGGCACTGTTCGCGGCGGCGGCGAAGACCAACACCGCGATCATCGCGCGCGTACCATTCGATTCGGGATCCCTATCGGGCACTTGGACCGAGGACACCTATGCATCGTGGGAGCCGGGTTCCGTGCCCGCCGAGCTGTTCAGGGGCGAACGCTTCGGTGAAACCTTGAAGAAGGTCAATGAGCTCAAACAACTCGTCGAACCGCACTACCCCTCGCTCGCGGAGGCCGCGATGCGCTATTCCCTCAGCGCACCCCAGGTGGCAACCGTGATCCCCGGCATGCGAAATCCACGGAATATCGACCGCAATGTTGCTTACTCCGATGGGCGCGGGTTTCCGGCCAGCCTGCTCGATGAGATTGCACCGTTTAACTGGCCCAGGAACTACTACAAGTGATCCAGTACCCACACGTACAGGCCGAGCTGCTCTCGGCCGCTGAACTTGAACACGCGGTGGGCAGCAAGCCGATCGCGTACGTTCCGCTCGGGGCATATGAGTTTCATGGGCCCCACTTGCCCATGGGTCTGGACGCGCTGAACGCCCACGGCGTCTGCCGCGTTGCGGCAGCCCGGAGCGGCGGCATCGTGCTGCCGCCCCTGTACTACGGCACGGGCGGCGGTCACATGGAGTACCCGTGGACCATCATGATCGCCGAGCAGGAGCCGATCCGGACGCTGTTGAACACGACGCTGGGGCGACTGCAGGACTTCGGTGTCCGGCTCGCGGTGCTGTTCAGCGGGCACTTCGCCGACGAGCAGCTTGAGATGATCGAACGTCTCGAGGCTGAATGGAACGACGCCGGCAACGCGATGCGTGTGATCGCAAGGGCGGTGAATATGCCGCTCGGTGCGGGCCTGCCCGTACCTGATCATGCCGGGGTGTTCGAGAGTTCATTGCTGTCGAACTTTGCACCTGAACTCGTCCATATCGACCGGCTGCCCTCCATCGAGGACGCGCCGTCGGCGGACCCCGGCGGGGACGAGAGCGGGCCGCACCGGCACGAGCCGCAGCATCCGCTCCGGGGAGTCTTCGGCGCTGACCCGCGTCGTCTCGACCCTGCTCAAAACCTGCGCTTGCTCGACGCCCTGGTCAGCCGGCTCGTCGCAGATGTGAACGAGGCATCTGCCTAGGCCGCCGGTCAAAGCCGGGACTGCACCGCCGAAGCCGGATTTCGACTCCATGAATCCGGTTTCGGCGGTGCAGTTCGTTCCGGGGCAGTCGCGGACTTCAGAGGAGAGGTCCGCTGAGAGCCACTGCCACACTTTCGGCACGAGGCGGCTCCAGAGCACCGAACGGGTCACAGTATGGTGCCGGTACCTGTAGCCGGAGCCGGGGCGAATTTTGGAATCGCGCCAGTACTCGGCGCCAGTGACTGACAAGGTTCTTCCCGAAGGGCGTCCTGATTGGGCTTGAGCACACGGACATGTCGTTCGCCGGGCCGGCCACGGAATCCGCGTCGCATCCCGTCACCGCTAAGTTACCGGCCCGGGCCTGAGACTGAACCTCTAGCCCGGAGCCCCGCCTGACGACGGCTACCCCGCATGCTTGTTCCCCTGCAAAGCACCCAAGGTGTGTCCACAGCCGCCGACTAGACCCATTCAGATCGGACAGGACGAGACGTCCGTGCAGTCCCTATTGCACCACATCCGCTCCCTGCACAGCTTTGCTCCAGCGGACCACGATCACGTCTTGGCTTGGTGTGTGGCGTTAGGTGTGGCGCTGCCATCCCTGGTACTTCTGGTCTTAGGACGCCCGGACCTCATCATCTACAGCGCCTTCGGCGCCCTGGCCGGAATGTACGGTCGCTCGGAGCCGCACCAGCTCAGGCTCCAACACCAAGGCCAGGCGGCCTTCCTGATCCTCTCCGGGATAGGGGTGGGAGTCTTCTCTCCGTCAACCACATTCATTTCTGGGCGTTTGTGATCACTGAGGCCGTTCTCGCCGGCGTCGGATCACTCTTCTCTGACAAGGGTGGGACTCAAACCCAACGGCCCCTTCTTCGGGATCCTGGCCTTGGGCGCCTGCGCCTCCATGCGGGCCGCTACGTGACCGCGGTGGGGACTGCCGGATCGATGGCGGCCCTCAGCGGAAGCGGCCACGCCCACTGGGCAATGGCCGCAGCAGCCGTACCCCTTGCGGACGGCGACATGCCCAACAGCATCTACCGGGGGATCCATCGCATTGTCGGCACACTCGGGGGCCTGGTCGTGGTCGCAATAGTGCTGTTCCCGTGGGAATTGTCGCTACTCAAGGCTTTCCCCGGCTATGAAGCCGCGATCTTGGCCCTTCTGGTGATCGTCCTTCAATTCACTACGGAACTGTTCATGGCCAGGCACTATGGCCTTGCCATGGTTTCCTTCACACCCGTGATCCTGATCGTGACCCAACTCGCGGCGCCCTCCGACCCCCACGTACTTGTCGCCGAGCGTGCCGTCGAAACCTTGCTAGGAGCCGTCATCGGGATCCTCACAGTGGTGCTGATCCACGGCTGGCGGCGACCCGCTTCCGGAATGTGAGCCCCGGAGTCAGCCGGTAATCCGCCCTCACGCACGGCGCCTACTACTCCAGACGTCCCCGGGTGGGCTTGCCATCAGTTATGCCGGCAGCAGCCGGGTAGCCGCAGTCAGGACATGGTGCTTGCCCGGATGGAGACACTCTCGCGGGTGGCCCGGGGAAATGTGGCGGCTAAAACGTGACTTCGAATTCATAGTGGCTGGCGAGAAAGGAATACCTGCCAAAGCCGACCGGGTTACCGATCTCGTCGAAGACAGTCCGCTCAAGCACAATCAGTGGCGCTCCCGCGTCGACCTTTAGTGCTTGAGCAATGCCGACGTTCGCGCCCACTGCTTTGATCTCGTGCGACGCCACGCTTACTTTTCCTTGCACATAAACGAGCATCGCTTCGGTGCCGTCTTCATAGGAGCTGGAGGGGTAGTGAGATCCGGCTTCGCTAAAGTTGTAGTCCTCAAAGATTGCGGTAGGCCTATCACTAATCATCTCCAGGCGGACCATGCACCACACGCGCCCCCCACTCGTCAGGCGAAGGCGTTCTTCCACGATCCGATCAGGGACCGTCTCACGGACGGACACGACCGAATGCGCCGGCTGGTTCGCCCTTTGTTCAATATGGCGGACAACGCGGAAGGCGCGTGAGCTGACTTTGCCTGCGACAAAGGTGCCGAGACCAGGCTTTCGGAGGAGAACGCCCTCTGAGCTAAGAATTTCCATTGCTCGACGCACAGTGTTAAGTGAGACATGGAAATCCTTGGCCAGACGTAGTTCTGGTCCGATGATGCTGCCTTCTTGAAAAGATCCCGATTGGACGGCGGTCCTGATCCGCTCGGCTAGCTGGTGATACAGCGGAACGGGCGAGGCGGCATCCACGGGGAGCAGACCGGGAGTTAGCACAGGATCATGTCCCGATGCCTTTGGGGGTTGGTACCTGCTTCAGGCAAGACCCCAAGGCTTCCATCGCGGTGACCGGGCTCGCGCCCGCTAAGCAACCCCAGGAGACGCAAAAGTGGGCGGTCCGCCGTCTGTGCCCGGGCGCCCTCCAGCCTTACTCGCAAGCCAACCCACTTTCGCTTCAGACAGATTTCCGGGGCCCGGTGAAGTCGAGGAGCTGATTCTTTACTTCTGGGGGAGGACTCGCCGAAGCGGAAGTCTCCTCGATCCGCTCGAAGCAGGTCGCTCATAGATTCGGGGGCCTGAAATGACTACAGACTAGCACGTGCAAGGTCTTGGGTGAATGGGGTATTCAATAAACCCTCTCGGGTCCAAAGGGCGACGCCAGGCTCCATTGCGCCCTCCTTGCGGCGCCATAAAGCAACACCCTCTGGTGACGGGTAGAGGTCACTTGGTACCCGGGGCCCCGCCGGATTCCAAGGCCTGGATTGGTAGATCCGTCAATGCCCGACCAGGCGCCTCACAAAACCGGCACGTGCCAGAAACTTTTGCAGAACCCCTTGCGCTTGCCAGCCCGGAGGCGTAGAAATGTCCTGACAATAAGTCTTAATTACAGTTCATCGAAGAGCGTCAGAACATCCCCCTTACCGGGAACGTACGGCCTTCCTGCACGGGACAGCGCAGTCCTCCACGGATGCGATGAGGCCCTTCGGACCGATTCAAGGCTCCCGTCCCAACCCGAAAGACATTCCACCCCATGCGCCACGCCGACACTATAGAAAGGTCCGCGATCACCGTGACCCACGAACTGCTCACCATCGGGCGCATCAGCGTTGATATCTACCCGAACGACATCGGTGTGGGGCTGGAGGATGTGCAGTCCTTCGGGAAGTATCTTGGCGGTTCGCCGTCCAATGTGGCTGTTGCCGCTGCCCGCCACGGTCGCCGTTCCGGCGTGATTACGCGCACGGGTGATGACCCTTTCGGCATTTACCTGCACCGCGAGCTGCGCAAGTTCAAGGTCGACGACGCGTTTGTCACCGCGGTGCCGGGCCTTCAGACCCCTGCCACGTTCTGCGCGATCCAGCCTCCGCACGACTTCCCGTTGTATTTCTACGGACGGTTCCCGACGGCGCCGGACCTGCAGATCAAGGCCGAGGAACTGGACTTGGCTGCCATCAAGGACGCCGGCATCTTCTGGTCTACCGTGACCGGTCTCTGCCAGGAACCGAGCCGTTCCGCCCACATCGCAGCGCATGAAGCCAGGCCGCGCACAGGCCTGAAGGAGGGCCAGTACACCATCCTGGACCTGGATTACCGGCCGATGTTCTGGGCTTCCGAGGACGAGGCCCGGGCCGAGGTTGCCAAGATCCTGCCGCACGTCACGGTGGCCATCGGCAATGACAAGGAATGTGCCGTCGCCGTGGGCGAGGGAACTCCGGACGAGCAGGCCGACCGCCTGCTGGCGGCCGGTGTCGAGATCGCGGTCGTCAAGCTCGGTCCCGAAGGTGTGATGGCCAAGACCCGTACCGAACGCGTTGTCTCGGCTCCGGTCCCCGTGGAGACTGTCAATGGCCTGGGTGCCGGCGATTCGTTCGGGGGTGCCTTCTGCCACGGACTGTTGTCCGGCTGGCCTTTGGCCCAGGTCTTGGACTACGCCAACGCCGCGGGGGCGATTGTCGCCTCCCGGCTTTCTTGCGCCGACGCGATGCCGACGCCAGGGGAAGTCACCTCGTTGCTCGCCGAACGCGGCCGCCTGACCCCGGCCGGCACCGAAGCAGCAGCTTCCCACGCAGCAGTTTCCGAAGGAGCAACACGTTGAGCTTCAATGATGACCCCCGCCGTTACGAGCACCTGAGTGCCATTCGGCTTGAAGATCCCGACGCCGTTGCCCGCGCCGCCGCTGCACGTCGCCGCCACCCGGGGCTGAAGTACGGGACGCAGAACTTCATCGTCGCGGCCGACCACCCGGCCCGCGGCGCCCTCAGCGTCGGTGCCGATCCGGTGGCCATGGCGGATCGCCGGACCCTGCTGGACCGTTTGCAGATCGCTTTGGCCAATCCCGCCGTCGACGGCGTGCTCGCGAGCCCGGACATCCTGGATGACCTGCTCCTGCTGGGTGCGCTCGAGGGCAAGCTCGTCTTCGGTTCGATGAACCGCGGCGGCCTCGCGGGGCTGGTCAACGAAATCGACGACCGCTTCACGGGCCACACCGCGGCTGCCCTGGATGCCCTTGGCGCCGATGGCGGCAAGATGCTCACCCGCATCTGCCTCGGGGATCCGGACACGGCGTCGATCCTGGAAGCCACGGCCAAGGCGGTGGATTCCCTCGCAGCGCGCAAGCTCATTGCGATGGTGGAGCCCTTCCTGTCCGTCCGGGAGGCAAACGGCAAGGTCCGTAACGACCTTTCCCCTGACTCCGTGATCAAGTCGGTCGCAATTGCGCAGGGCCTGGGTTCCACGAGCGCCTACACGTGGATGAAGCTGCCTGTCGTGGCCGAGATGGAACGTGTCATGGCGGCCACCACGCTGCCCACGGTTCTGTTGGGCGGGGATCCGGACGCAGGCCAGGATGAGGTCTTCGCCAGTTGGCAGGCCGCGCTTGCCTTGCCCGGGGTCCAAGGCTTGACCGTGGGACGGACCCTTTTGTATCCGGCCGACGGAGACGTGGCCGGTGCAGTGGCCACGGCCGCCTCGCTGCTGAAGTCACCTGCGAAAGTATCGGAATAGACCCATGGGGAAAAATATGTCAACGCGCAGAATGACGGTCGCCCAGGCGGTTGTCGAGTTCCTGTCCAAGCAGTACACGGTGGATTCCGTGGGCGGGAGTGAGTACCGGGAACGCCTGATTCCGGGCACTTTCGGGATCTTCGGCCACGGCAACGTCGCCGGTGTGGGCCAGGCACTCAAGCAGTACCAGCAGCTCGATCCGAGCATCATGCCGTATTACCAGGGCCGCAACGAGCAGGCCCAGTCGCACCAGGCCGTTGGCTACGCCCGGCACACGCGCCGTCGCCAGACCTTCGCGATCAGCACCTCGATCGGGCCCGGTTCCTCGAACCTGCTGACCGGCGCTGCGCTGGCCACCACCAACCGGCTGCCGGTCCTGCTGCTGCCGAGCGATACCTTCGCCACCCGTGCAGCTGACCCCGTGCTGCAGCAGCTCGAGCTGCCCTACGCCTACGACATCACGGTCAACGACGCCTTCCGTCCGCTGTCCAAGTTCTTCGACCGGGTGTCCCGTCCGGAGCAGTTGTTCTCGGCATTTCACCACGGCCTGCGCGTCCTGACGGACCCGGCCGAGACCGGCGCGGTGACCATTTCGCTGCCGCAGGATGTCCAGGCCGAGGCCTTGGATGTTCCGGCGGAGTTCCTCGCCGAGCGTGAGTGGCGGATCCGCCGGCCCGAAGCGGACGACGACGACATCCGCCGCGCCGCCGAGGCCATCCGTGCCGCCAAGCGTCCGCTCATCATCGCCGGCGGCGGCGTCCTGTACGCGTTCGCCAACGAGGAACTCGCCAAGTTCGCCGAACTGACCGGCATCCCGGTGGGCAACACCCAGGCCGGGGTCGGCGTCCTGCCGTGGGACCACCGGTTCTCGCTGGGAGCCATTGGCTCCACGGGCACGACGGCGGCGAACGCCATCGCGGCCGTTGCTGACGTGATCATCGGCATCGGTACCAGATATGAGGACTTTACGACGGCGTCGCGCACTGCTTTCCAGAACCCCGACGTGAAGTTCATCAACATCAACGTGGCCGCGATCGACGCCTACAAGCACGGCACCACGCTGCCGATCGTCGCGGACGCCCGCAAGGCCCTGGTCAAGCTGAACCAGGCCGTTGGCGGATACCGTGTGGGAGCGGACCTGGAGGAGAAGATCGCGGCGGAGAAGAAACGCTGGAACGCGATCGTGGACGAGGCCTTCGACACCCGCCACACGCCGCTGCCGGCGCAAAACGAGATCATCGGCGCTACCAGCCGGGCCATGGAAAAGCAGGACGTTGTCATCTGCGCCGCCGGTTCCCTGCCCGGCGACCTGCACAAGATGTGGCGCGTCCGGGACCCCTTCGGCTACCACGTGGAGTACGCCTACTCCTGCATGGGCTACGAGATCCCCGGCGGCCTGGGAGTCAAGCGTGCCGCCCTGGCGGAGGCAGCCGCGGGCGGCGAGAAGCGCGACGTCGTGGTCATGGTGGGGGACGGCTCCTACCTGATGATGCACACCGAACTGGTCACCGCCGTCGCCGAACGCATCAAACTGATCGTGGTCCTGATCCAGAACCATGGCTACGCCTCGATCGGTTCGCTTTCCGAGTCGCTGGGCTCGCAGCGCTTCGGCACGCAGTACCGGGTCCTGGACAAGGAACAGCACTCCTTCGACGCCGGCGCGAACCTGCCCATCGACCTGGCCCTTAACGCCGAGTCCCTCGGCGCGAAGGTGATCCGGATCGAACCGGGGGAGAAGGTCATCGCCGAACTCGAACAGGCCATCCGCGACGCGAAGGCGGCGCCGGAGGAGTCCGGGCCGATCGTCATCCACGTCGAATCGGACCTCTTGCTGGACGCGCCGAGCTCCGAGTCCTGGTGGGACGTTCCCGTCTCGCAGGTCTCCGAGCTCGAATCCACCCAGCAGGCCTACCAGACGTACACAGGCCACAAGAACCGCCAGCGCAAGCTGCTCGGCTAACCCCCTCAAGCTTTAGACCCCCTCAAAGCCACAGACAAGGAAGTCCGCACATGTCGACGACCACACTGACCACCATCAAGCATTTCATCAACGGTGTTGAAACCGCCGGCACCGGCGATCGCAGCCAGCCGGTCTACAACCCGGCCACCGGCGCAGTCTCCGCGGAGCTTCGGCTCGCGAACCGGGCCGATCTGGACGCCACTGTCGCGGCCGCCAAGGCCGCCAGCGAAAAGTGGGGAGATTTTTCCCTGGCCAAGCGCACCGCGGTGCTGTTCAAGTTCCGCGAACTCGTCGCCTCCCACGTTGACGAACTCGCGGCCCTGATCACGGCCGAGCACGGCAAGGTCATTTCCGATGCCAAGGGCGAGATCGGCCGTGGCCTGGAAGTCATCGAATTCGCCTGCGGCATCCCGCAGCTGCTCAAGGGCGACTACTCGGACCAGGTCTCCACCGGCATCGACGTGTTCTCCTTCCGCGAGCCCCTCGGCGTCGTCGCCGGCATCACCCCGTTCAACTTCCCGGTCATGGTGCCGCTGTGGATGGCACCCATGGCGATCGCCACCGGCAACGCGTTCATCCTCAAGCCCTCCGAACGGGACCCCTCCGCGTCCATGCTCCTGGCTAAGCTCTGGAAGGACGCCGGCCTGCCCGACGGCGTGTTCCAGGTCCTGCACGGCGACAAGGAAACCGTCGATGGCCTCCTGACCCACCCGGACGTGGACGGCATCTCCTTCGTCGGCTCCACCCCGATCGCCCGGTACGTCCACGAAACCGCGACCGCGCACGGCAAGCGGGTCCAGGCCCTGGGCGGCGCGAAGAACCATGCGATCATCATGCCCGACGCCGACCTGGACAACGCGGCCGACCACCTGGCCGCAGCCGCCTTCGGTTCCGCGGGCGAGCGCTGCATGGCCATCTCTGTCGCGGTCGCCGTCGGCGATGCCGCCGAGCTGCTGGTCAAGAAGGTCGAAGAGCGCGCCCTGGCCGTGAAGGTCAAGAACGGCACCGAGCCCGACGCCGAAATGGGCCCCGTCATCACCCCTGCCTCCAAGGAACGCATCGTGCGGATCGTCACCGAAGCCGAAGCCGCGGGCGCGGCGATGGTCGTAGACGGCCGCGACCTCGTGGTTCCCGGCCACGAAGAAGGGTTCTGGGTGGGCCCCACCGTCATCGACCACGTCAAGACCGGAATGACCGCCTACACCGAGGAAATCTTCGGGCCCGTCCTGGTGGTGGTGCGCGTGGAGGACCTGGATGAAGGCATCAAGCTCATCAACTCCAACCCCTACGGCAACGGCACCGCCATCTTCACCTCCTCCGGTGCCAACGCCCGCAAGTTCCAGCGCTCCGTCACGGTGGGCATGGTGGGCATCAACGTGCCCCTGCCGGTGCCCGTGGCCTACCACTCCTTCGGCGGCTGGAAGGCCTCCCTCTTCGGCGACAAGCACATCTACGGACCCGAAGGCGTGTCCTTCTACACCCGCGGCAAAGTGGTCACGTCCCGCTGGCCCGAACCCACCCACGCCTCCGGCGCCTCCTACAACTTCCCCTCCAACTGACCACCGGCCCGGCGAAAAAGACTCGAGAAAGACGACGCTGTCATGACTGAGGTAGAGAACAAGCTGATCATCGGCACCGCACCCGACTCGTGGGGCGTCTGGTTTCCGGATGACCCCCGGCAGACCCCGTGGGAGCGATTCCTGGACGAAGTGGCCGAGTCCGGCTACAAGTGGATCGAACTTGGTCCTTACGGCTACTTGCCGAATGACCCCGTCCGCCTCGCCGAGGAACTCAAGCAGCGGGACCTGAAGATCACGGCGGGAACGGTCTTCACGGCCTTCCACCGCGGGCTGGACCAGTGGGAAACAGCCTGGGAGCCGGCACGCAAGGTCGCTGAGCTGACGGCTGCCATGGGCGGCGAGCACATCGTGGTCATTCCGGCGATGTGGCGCGACGACGTCACCGGCGAGGCTGTGGAGAGCGGTCAGCTCACCGAGAAAGCCTGGTCCGACCTGTTCACGGGCCACAACCGCTTGGGCAAGGTGCTGCTGGAAGACTTCGGCCTCAAGCAGCAATTCCACTCCCACGCGGATTCCCATGTCGGCGCCCAGGCGGATATCGAGCACCTGCTCGCCGCCACTGACAGCAAGTATCTGAACCTGTGCCTGGACACCGGACACGCGGAATACTGCGGAGCGTCCAGCCTGGAGTTGATCAAGAACTACCCGGACCGCATCGGTTACCTGCACCTGAAGCAGATCAACCCGGATGTCCTGAGACAAGTCAATGAGGAGAACATGACCTGGGCGGCAGCCAACCTGGCCGGCGTCATGACCGAACCGCCGAACGGCCTTCCGGACCTGCGTGCAGTCATCGAGGCCGTTGAAGGACTTAATCGCCCGATCTTTGGCATTGTGGAACAGGACATGTACCCCGTGGCCTTCGACGTCCCCATGCCCATCGCCAAGCGCACCCGCAACTACCTGCTCTCGTGCGGCTCCCGCACTACCGTCAACTGACATCACCCCTGCAACTGCTCCACCAAAGGAAAGAACAATGACTCAGACCCTCCGCGTTGCCGTCATCGGCGCAGGCCGCATGGGCGCCGACCACATCAAGCGGCTCAGCACCCGCATCCACGGCGCCGAAGTAGCCGCCGTCGTCGACGTCGACCTCTCCCGCGCACAGGCCGCCATCGCAGGGATCGACGGCGCCGTGGCCCTCGCCAGTGCCGAAGAGGCCCTCAACAACGGCGACGTCAACGCCGTTCTGATTGCCACCCCGGGGTTCCTGCACGAGGAAATCCTCTACAAGGCGCTGGAGAAGGACTTCCCCATCCTCTGCGAAAAACCGCTCACCCCGGATGCCGAGAGTGCCTGGAAAGTTGTCAAGGCCGAAACGGCGCTCGGCCACAAGCGCATCCAGGTGGGCTTCATGCGCCGCTTCGACGCCGAATACGCCGCCCTGGGCTCGGTGATCCGCGACCATGAACTCGGCGAGCTGCTCATGCTGCACCACCAGCACCGCAACCCGACCACGCCGCCGGGCTTCACCAATGAGATGCTCATCAACGACTCCGTGGTCCACGAATTCGATGCCATCCGTTTCTTCACCGGTGAGGAAATCACGTCGGTCCAGGTCCGTCTGGGCAAGGCAACGCGCAACGCCCCGAGCGGCCAGCACGACCCCCAGCACGTCCTGATCGAGACCGAGTCCGGCGTCCTGGCCGACGTCGAAATCTACGTCAACGCCAAGTTCGGCTATGAAGTCGCGACCCAGGCGTCCTTCGAGGACGGCATCGTGAACATCGGTGGCGACGGCGGTCCTTACGTCCGCAGCGCTGGCCGCTGGGGCGGCAAGGTCACGCCCGGCTTCGAAGAGCGCTTCGGTGCCGCGTACGACGTCGAGGTCCAGGCTTGGGTGGACGCCGCCCGCCGTGGCGAAATCGGCGGTCCTACCGCCTGGGATGGGTACGCCACCGCCGCTTGCTGCGAAGCAGGCGTCGAGGCCCAGAAGTCGGGCGAGAAGGTCGCGGTCAAGCTGAACACCAAACCTGAACTGTACAAGTAATATCTCAGCGATCGCGAGGAAGGGTGGCTAGCCGGCAGCGCAGCGGCCGGCCACCCTTTTTCGCAGAATCACCACAAAGGAGTGACCATTGAAGATTGCCCTTGATCCCACCCCGTTCCACCACAGCCACAGCCTGCTGGAGTTTCCGCGGCTGGCCGCTGATCTCGGCTACAAATACCTCCAGCTGACCCCGCACGCCGACTTCATCCCGTTCTTCAACCACCCCAAGGCCGACGACGAGCTCGTGGGCCAGCTAAAGGAAGCCTGTAAGGATGCCGACGTCGAGATCGCCTCGGTGCTTCCCGTGCTGCGTTGGTCCGGGCCGGACGAAGACGCCCGCGAGGCTGCCGTTCGCTATTGGAAGCGTGCCATCCGGATCACGGTCGATCTCGGCGTGCAGACCATGAACACCGAATTCAGCGGTCGCCCGGAAAAGGCCGAGGAGTCCGAAAGGGCCTTCTACCGCTCCATGGAAGAGCTCCTTCCGATCATCGAGCGCGAGGGCCTGGACGTCCTCATCGACCCGCACCCGGACGACTTCGTGGAGGACGGCCTCGCCGCCCTGCGCGTCATCCGTGGCGTGAACTCGCCCAACATCGGCATGGTCTACGTTGCCTCCCACACCTTCCACATGGGCAACAAGCCGCTCGACATCATGCGGGCCGCGGGGGACAAGCTGCGCCTCGTCCACGTGTCTGACACGATGGACCACCACGCCTCCCACGGCCTGCGCTACATCACCAACCCGCCCGGCAACGCCATACGCGTGCACCAGCACCTGAAGATCGGCGACGGCGACGTCAACTGGGACGAGTTCTTCGGCGGACTGAAGGAAATCGGCTTCCTGGACAAGGGGAACACGGTCATGGTGTCCAGCGTCTTCGCCGAGGACGACAACGCCAACGAGGTCTCCCGGTACCAGCTGGAAACCATGGGCAAGTATCTGCAGAAGGTCGGCCGCTAACATCACTAGCCGTCTCCCTAGCGGATCGTTCTTTAACTGTTCGGAGCACCCTGATACCATCAAATCAAAGAAGTATGTCTTATCAATCAGACATGCCCCGCAGACGAGGTTGCTGCCCAGCGGTCTCGAGGACCGCAAGGGAAGGGCCCGTGATGAGCCAACTCAATCTCAGCATCGACCGTTCTTCGCCGGTGCCCTTGTACCACCAGGTGGTGCAAGGCATTGAGACGGCCATCCACACTGGTTTGTTGAAGCCCGGAAGCCGGCTGGACAACGAAGTGGATCTCGCCGCACGGCTGAACCTGTCGCGCCCCACGATGCGCATGGCCATGGATGAGCTGGTCCGTTCCGGCCTCCTGATCCGAAAGCGTGGCGTAGGCACGCAAGTGGTGTCCAGTCAGGTCCGGCGCCCGCTTGAGCTGTCCAGCCTTTTTGACGATCTCAGCAACAACGGCGGCAAACCTACTACGAAGGTGCTCACGTTCAACCACGTCCAAGCGGACGGCGCCACCAGGGAAGCCCTCCATCTTCCGGCTGGGGCCACCGCGTTTCACTTCACCAGATTGCGCAAGATCGACGGGAAACCCCTGGCGCTGATGGAAAATTGGGTCCGCGATGACATTACGGAAATCAACGCTGACCTTCTGGGCAGCCAGGGCCTGTATGGCATCCTTCGGAACGGCGGGGTGAATTTCCGGCTCGCTACCCAGCGCATGGGCGCAATGGTTGCCAATGAGTACCAGGCGCGGTTGCTGGAAACAACGATTGGTTCCGCACTGGTCACCATGGAGCGCACTGCCGTGGACGATAAAGGCCGGAACGTGGAGACAGGCCGGCACGTCTACCGTGCCGATTCCTACAGCTTCGAAATGACACTGGTTCAGCGCTGACTCCCTCAATGCCGGCCTGCTAACCACCGATCACCGAAATTTCGCTTGACCTTTTCGTACCTGACCTCGCGCGCTGTTTCTTATGTGACGCGCGTCACTTGCCTACCTGACAAAGGAGTCCTGATGGCAACTATCCAAGCCCACCGCGGAGCACCCCGCCCGGCACCGCTCCCGCACCTCACCGACGGGCCCCATCGCAAGCGACTAGGCCAGGTGGCCCTCACCGCGACGTTCGGCGGCCTGCTCTTTGGCTACGACACGGGTGTCATCAACGGCGCGCTCCAGCCGATGACCGCTGCGCTCGGCCTTACCCCGATCACCGAGGGCATAGTGACCAGTTCGCTCCTGTTTGGTGCTGCCGCCGGTGCAATCGGCGGCGGCCGGCTATCCGACGTCTGGGGCCGCCGAAAGACCATTATCCTTCTTGCCCTCATGTTCCTCGTGGGAACTCTCTCGTGCGTCTTCTCGCCGAACTTCGAGGTAATGGTCCTCGGCCGGATCATCCTCGGCCTAGCCGTTGGCGGTGCCTCCACCGTTGTACCCGTGTTCCTCGCCGAGCTTGCCCCCTACGAGATCCGCGGCTCGCTCGCGGGGCGCAACGAACTTATGATCGTCATCGGCCAGCTGGCCGCATTCGTCTTGAATGCGATCATCGGCAATGTGTGGGGAGAGTTCGGCGGTGTCTGGCGCATCATGCTCGCCGTCGCAGCCCTGCCCGCTCTCGCTCTGTTCTTCGGCATGCTGCGGATGCCGGAGTCCCCTCGCTGGCTCATCTCCCAAGGCCGCTCTCAGGAGGCCCTTGCCGTCCTCACCTCGATCCGTTCTCCTGAGCGGGCGGCTGCGGAGCTGGCCGACGTCAGGCACCTCGCCGACGAGGAGAAAGAAATCAAGTGGTCGGGCTGGAGTGCGCTTCGCAGCAAGTGGCTGCTGCGCATCCTGCTCGTAGGCATCGGCCTCGGCGTCGCCCAGCAGCTCACCGGCATCAACTCGATCATGTACTACGGCCAGTCCGTGCTCGTCGAGGCAGGCTTCAGCTCCAGCGCCGCGCTGGTCGCCAACATCGCTCCCGGAGTCATTGCAGTCATTGGCGGCCTGACCGCACTTCGACTCATGCAGACCATGAACCGCCGCAGAACCCTGCTGACAGGGTTCGCTCTGACCACCGTTTGCCATTTCCTCATCGGGATCGCCTCAATTGCCCTTCCCATCGGCAACCCGGCCCGTCCCTTCGTGATCCTCTTCCTCGTGGTCGCGTTCGTCGGATCCGTGCAGACTTTCCTCAACATCGCCGTGTGGGTCATGCTCTCCGAGATCTTTCCCCTTCACATCCGCGGGTTCGCGATCGGCGTCTCGGTCTTCTGCCTCTGGATCGCCAACGCTTTCCTGGGCCTTTATTTCCCCATTCTCGTCGCCGCCGTCGGCATCACGGGATCCTTCTTCCTGTTCGGCGTGGTCGGCCTCCTTGCCCTCGTGTTCATCTACACACAGGTCCCGGAGACCCGCGGGCGCACGCTCGAAGCGCTTGAGGAAGACGTCACCACCGGCACCATCTATCTCGCCCACAAGACGAAGTAGACGGATTCCGGCGGCATGCTGGGGCAGGCCCGCTAGTACTTGGCCGCGAGGGAGGGCTGCCGGGGGATTAGCACCATCTACGACTCCACGTCTTTCAACATGCGGGTTGCAGGATACTCCTACGCATACCGGTCATTCGAGTCAACGTGATTGTGGAAGCCCCGTGGCGGGAGGAGTAGCTCGGCTCCAGCCGCCGAACCGGGTGCCCGAGAACAATATGGAAGGCAGCGGTAATGAGTGCATCGCTGTGGATCCTGGCCGCTATCGCGATTGTTTCTTCATCGGCGGGATCGTGAAGGCTGTCGGCTTCGGTTATGGATTTGCCCCGATCCCGCTCGTGGTGGGCCGTGGTCCCGTTCTTCGTCGACCGCGGTCGAAGCGTTTGACAGCGTTCCCCACGCGATCGATTGTTCTACGTGCATGCTCCGGCAAGTCCTGAAAGGCGGAGGTGTCGCCGAGGCGATTATGTGATATACATCACATAATCGCTACTAGCACGTGCTAGATTTATTTGGCACGTGCTAGTAGTCTTTAAGTAACGAACAAGAGGTGAGTTCACATGAAGAACATCCAGCGCGTCCACGACCGGCGAATGCAGTGGGAGCGCACCCATCCAAAGCCAGAACCCAAGAAGGCCTGACATCTAGAGCGGCTCACGGGTCCCAAGCGCTCTCTGAATCGGCGTCTGGGTTGTGTGTTCATGTGAGTTTACAGAGCTCCCGGCGTGTCCGCCGGTCGAGTGATTGGCTATCAGGCCGGTCCGGCCGGTGGCCTGTTGCAGGACCTCGGCAGCCACCTCGTGGACCAGGCACTGTGGCTCTTCGGCCTGGCCGCCAGCTTCTACGCCAGCCTCGACTGGGGGGACATGGACGCCGGCCGCACCGACTCCGGCTTCTTTCTCACCGTCACGCACCGCAGCGGCGTGCGGTCCCACCTCTCAGCCACCAAGATCAACCGGCTCATCGCGCGGGAACTGCGGCTGCTCGGCTCCCGCGGAAGCTACGTCTCGCAACAAACTGACGTGCAGGCCCAGGCCGCCATCGCCGGTCGACGCCCGTGGACGATCCCGCTTCATGGGGGTACGAGGAAAAATCCCGCTGGGGAACGCTCACGACGGCGGCCGGCGCCACCCTCGTGCCGTCCGAACAGGGCGCCTACCACCAGTACTACGAGCAGCTCGCCCTGGCCGTTGCCGGGCACGGACCCCAGCCGGTCCCCGGCATCGAGCCCGTGCATACACTCGAAATCCTGGACGCCGCCCGGCTCAGCGATACCGAGTCCCGCACAGTGGACATCACGGCCCAATCGCCTAAAGTCCCTGTGGCCTCGGCCGCGCGGCGGGCCGGCCCGGGGAGAAGCTGACGCCCGCGTCGGCGAAGGTCGCCGCATAGGAATCCTGAACGTCCCGGACGGCAGCGGCGTACAGGTCGATCTTGTCTGCCCGGCGCAGGAAAGTCGCCACGCCCTCATTGAGGAGGTCACGGCCGCCGAGGCGCGAAGGCCAGCCCGAGGGGGCGGTCCTGGATGTAATGCTGCACAATGGAGGCCTTGGGGAAAATCAAGTAGGGTCCACTGGTGGGCCCAGTACTCCTGAAGCTGTCATAAGGTGCCAAACCCCACAGGCGTCGCCGTACTCGTGCCGCCAAATTTTGTCTAGTTCCTAGGGTCGGCCTTACGGATGTATTCGTAGACGGTTTGGCGGCTGATGCCGTACTCGCGGGCAAGGGCCGCTTTTGGCTCCCCCGCTGCGGCGCGCCGGACCAGGTCTGCCGCCCGTTCGGTGGTTAGGACTTTCTTCCGTCCCCGGTAGGCTCCGCGTCGTTTGGCCAGGGTTATCCCTTCTCTTTGGCGTTCACCGATTAGGGCACGCTCGAATTCCGCGAAGGCGCCCATGACGGAGAGCATGAGGTTTGCCAGGGGTGAGTCGTCCCCGGTGAAGGTGAGGTTTTCCTTTAGGAACTCGACGCGTACGCCCCGGCCGGTCAGTTTCTGCACCACGGATCGCAGGTCATCGAGGTTGCGTGCCAGCCGGTCCATGCTGTGCACGATCACGGTGTCCCCGTCGCGGGCGAACTTCAGGAGTTCTTCCAGCTGGGGCCGTTTCGTGTCCTTGCCCGATGCCTTGTCGGTGAACACCCGGCCCAGCTCGATGTCCTCGAGTTGACGCCGGGTGTTCTGATCCAGGCTGCTGACCCTGACGTATCCCAGACGCTGGCCGTTCACGCTACCTCCACGATCGAAACTGTCAGGATGAAATCTAAGACCCCCGCCAACGCATGTCAATAAATAGAAATACGGACTTCATTCTGACATGCGGCCGGAGATCATGCCTGACGTCAGTCTGGGGTGTACTTCAGGCCGAGTCCCGAGCACGATGCGGGGTGCCCGGGACCGCCGTCCGGGCGAAGGCTGAGGCCGCTGTTACGGCGCGGGGCCGTTACGAGGAAGGCCCCCGTCGTGGAACGAAAGCCTCCGTGCCCCGGGAAGCTCGCTGCCCACTCGACACCCGTCCGCCCGGACGGCATTCCGCCGGATATACCAGGGTCGCTGGGCCGGGTCGGCGGCTAAAGTGCCCCAGGTCCTAGCTGGCGTGGGAGGGCACCTGGGCGAAGCTGTTCGCCGCCACGATCGGGGCCGCGGCCCCAGAGGCGAGGAACCGCAGCACCTCGATCGCTGCGGCAGGATTTCCTGAGACAGTCGCGACCGCGCCGCCAAACACCGTTTCGATCGCGCAATCGGGCGGCAACACCCCGAGGATGCGGACACCGGGTTGGCCGACCAGTTCGCTGAGCTGCTGGAAGCCCAGATCGACCTCGCCCTCGGCGAGGGATCGGGCCACCGGAATGCCCGGGCGGGCCTGGACGAGCCGCCCCCGAGCTCCTCCACCATCCCCCAGCCCTCGATCATCTTCACGAGCGCGACGCCGCTGGGCCCGGTCGAGTAGCCGATCCGGCCCGCCTGCTGCAGTGCGACGCGCAGGCCCACGGCGTCGGGGAACGCGTACCCGCCGTCATGAGTCGCGGGCGCGTTGGAATCGGACGGGGCGGCCACCGCGACCTGGGAGAGCATGAGCGGTGTGACGGACCCGGCCAGGACGTGCCCGCCGTCGGCGAACCGCTGGAGCGCACCCTGGGCGAGGAACACGAGATCGAGCTGCTCGCCGTCTGCGACGCGCTGGGCAGCTGTCACGCCGCCGACTGACTCCAGTTTTACCTCAGGCAGGCCAGCCGCTACGGCCACCGAGTTCAGGTCGGCGAGCACGTGGCGGATGGCCATCGAGGAGATCGCCCTCATGGGGTGTTCTCGAAGGGCTCCGCATCGACCTCGCGGGACGCGGCCTCCGCGTAGCGCAACCCCGACACCGTGGAGGTTCCGATGAGCTCGCCCGCGCGGGCGAGCAGCCCGGCGTCGACCGTGAGGTCTGCGGCGGCCTGGTTCTCGCGGAAGTGGTCCACGCGTGTCGTCCCCGGGATTGGCACCACGTGGTCCCCGCGGGAGAGCACCCACGCGAGCGCGAGCTGTCCGGGGCTGCAGCCGGCCTCCGCGGCGAGTGTGCGCCACTGCGGCAGCAGGGACGCATTGGCGGGCCAGTGCTCTGGCTGGAACCGGGGCATGTTCCGGCGGATGTCCTTGGGCGCGAACTCGTCCGGGCCTCCGAGCCCGTCGCCGAGGAAGCCCCGCGCGAGCGGCGAGAACGCCACGAGCGCTGTCCCGCTCTCACGAGTGGCCTCGAGCATGCCGAGCTCCGGGTTGCGGCTCCACAGCGAGTACTCGTTCTGGACCGCGGCGATCGGGGCGACCGCCTGCGCCTCGCGCAGGCGGTCCATCGACACCTCCGAGAGGCCGATGGCGCCGATCTTGCCGCTGGCCACCATCTCGGCGAGTGCGCCAATGCTCTCCCCGATGGGCACCTGCTTATCCCAGCGGTGTAGGTAGTACAGGTCGATGCGATCTACCCCGAGACGCCCGAGCGACGCGTCCACCTGGGCGCGCAGGGTCTCGGGGCGCCCATCAATCCTCTTGACCCCGTCGACGATCGCCATGCCGCACTTGCTCGCGAGCAGCACCTCGTCGCGGCGGCCCGCGATGGCCTGCCCGACCAGTTCCTCGTTGCGGCCGCCGCCGTAGAGCGTGGCGGTGTCGAACATGCCCACGCCCTCGTCTAACGCCGTGCGCAAGAAGGCCAGGCCGGTCTCGACCGACGGCGGCACGCCGTAGGCGTGGCTGAGCGACATGCAGCCGAGACCGATCTTCGGCAGGCTCAGGGTCATCCGAGCTGCTCCTCGAGCGCACCGAGTACGCGGTAGCAGTCGATGACCTGGCGGATCGAGGAGTTCGGCTCACGACCCTCGCGGATCGCGCTGACAAACTCGCGGTCCTGCAGCTCGATACCGTTCATGCTCACGGCTACCTTCGACACGTCGATCTGCTCGTCCTTGCCGTTGTACAGGTCGTCGTATCGCGC
This sequence comes from Arthrobacter sp. MMS18-M83, assembly GCF_026683955.1. Taxonomy (NCBI): domain Bacteria; kingdom Bacillati; phylum Actinomycetota; class Actinomycetes; order Micrococcales; family Micrococcaceae; genus Arthrobacter; species Arthrobacter sp. MMS18-M83. The sequence goes on from NZ_CP113343.1 coordinate 3,717,368, forward strand.
GATGTAGGTCTCGGTGTCGCCGATGTAGCGGAAGAAGGTGCCAAACGGCCCGTCGTTGTTGAAAGACAGCGACAGTGTGCAGATCGCCCCGGTTTCGCTCTTGAGCTGAATTGACATGTCCATGGCGATGCCGAGCTCGGGGTGGATGGGGCCCTGGATGGCGTTCGCCTGCACGATCTTGCCGGCCTGGTAGGCGAACAGGTCGACGGTGTGGGCCGCGTGGTGCCACAGGAGGTGGTCTGTCCAGGAGCGGGCCTCGCCCTTGGCGTTGGTGTTGGTGCGGCGGAAGAAGTACGTCTGGACGTCCATCTGCTGGACATTGAACTCGCCGCCGAGGATACGGTTGTGCACGAGCTGGTGTGAGGGGTTGAAGCGGCGCGTGTGGCCTACCATCGCGATCCGGTCAGAGGCCTCGGCGGCGGCGAGGGTTGCCTCCGCGTCAGCGAGGGAGTCCGCGAGCGGGATCTCGACCTGCACGTGCTTGCCCGCCTTGAGTACCTCCTGGGTCTGCGAGGCGTGCAGGCCGGTCGGTGTGGCGAGGATGACGGCGTCGACGTCGTCGCGCTCGAGGACGCCGTCGAGCCCAACGACGGCGTTGGCGATGCCGTACTTGGCGGCTACCCTGTCCGCCTTCTCCTGCGAGGTGGCGCTAACGACCGTCACCTCGGCGTCATCGATGTTCTTCAGTCCGTCAAGATGCTTCATTCCGAAGGCGCCATTGGCGCCGACGACTGCGACGCGGGTCTTATTAGTCATTCGTTTCTCCTTTGAGTGAGGCTGTGGCAGTTCAGACGCTCACAGCCGGCTCGGCCAGCTGCGCGGTGGAGTCGGTGCACTGGGCGACGGGGTTCGAGATGACGAGGTGGCCGACGGCCGTATTCGACGCCGGCACGTGGTAGAACCGGTGGTCGACGGAGGGCGACCCGCCGCCGAACTGGTCGTCCATGGCACCGCGAGCGATCAGCCAGTCAACGAGCTCAATGCCCTCGGAGCCCGCCTCGTCGACGTACTCCATGTGGTCCCACGCGGTCAGGCCCAGAGGGTCGGCGATGAGATGATCGAGGAAGGCGTTGTCCCACTCCTCGTTGATGAGGCCGGCGCGCGGACCCTGGAGCTGGTGGCTCATGCCGCCGGTACCCCAGATCTGCACGTTGAGCTCCGGGCCGTCCCATTTGTCGAGGGCGCGGCGCAGAGCCTTGCCGAGCTCATAGCAGCGACGGCCGGAGGGCACCGGGTACTGCACCACGTTAACTGCCAGGGGGATAACCTTGCATGCCCATTCCTTGACGTCGCCGAAGACGAGCGAGAGCGGCACGGTGAGGCCGTGGTCCACGACCATCTCGTTCACGAGGGTCAGGTCGAAGTCGTCCTGGATGACCGACTGCGCGATGTGCGCGGCGAACTCCGGGTAGCCCTTGACGTCCGGAACCGGGCGGGGGCCGTAGCCCTCGTCCGCGATCGGGTACTCGGCGCCCGTGCCGAGCACGAAGGTCGGGATGATGGAGGAGTCGAACGCCGTAGCGTGGTCGTTGTAGACGAGGATGACGACGTCGGGCGTGTTCTCCTTGGCCCATTTGCGGGTCCACTCGTAGCCGTCGAAGACCTTCTTCCAGTACGGCTCCTCGGTCTTGCCGAGGTCCATCGCGGCACCGATAGCGGGCACGTGCGAGGTGAAGAGCGCCGAGGTGAACTTTGCCGGGGCGTTCTCGCGCATCGTCGCGGACTTCTCGCGTGGTGCCGGCGGCGTCCAGCCGTCGAGGTCCTTTGCACGGACGCCCTCTGCGCGACGTCCGCCCCCGATCATCATGTCGCGGTAGGCAGCTTCGGACATGCCGGTCATTGAGCCGGCCATCTGCTGGAAGCTGAGGCCGTGGGTAGCACCGATCTTGCTCAGGAAGTAGATGTTGCCGCCCTCGGCCATCATGGCGTTGAGGTCCATGTCGAGCACGGCCTGGCGCTGCTTGGGCGAGAGAGGCCATTCGTCGAGGTACGCCTCGCGGCCGGCCAGGTACCGCTCGCGGTTCTCGGGCTTCATCAGCGACATGGAGAACTGGTTCAGGTGGTAGCCCTTGCGGGCCATGTCGGCGTCGAAGATGATCGTGCCGGGAACGTTCTTGTAGGGCTTGTCGAGTGCCATGTCATGCTCCTTCGGGCCAGTAGAGGCGCTGGGGGTTGTCCACGAGCAGCGCCTGCTGGAGTTCCGCCGTCGTCGCGATCTGGGGGATGTAATCGACCAGAAGCCCGTCATCGGGCATGTGGTCCTTGAGGTTGGGGTGGGGCCAGTCGGTACCCCACAGGACGCGGTCGGGGAATTCCTCGACCACGCGGCGGGCAAACGGCACCACGTCGGTGTAGGCGTGCTGCTCGCCAGTCAGGGCCCGGGGCCCGGTGACGCTCAGCCGTTCGGGGCAGGAGACCTTGGTCCAGACGTTCGGGTTCTCGCGCATGAAGCGCAGGAACACTTCGAATTCCGGGCCGTCCGGGTCCTTTGTCACGTCAGGCCGGCCCATGTGGTCGACCACGACGTCAGTCTTGATGCCGGAGAAGAAATCGTAGAGGCCAGGCAGATCCCCGGCCTCGAAGTAGATTACGACGTGCCAGCCAAACGGCGCGATCTTCTCCACAATCTCCTCAAGCGAGTCCGTGGGGACCGCGTCAACGAGGCGCTTGACGAAGTTGAAGCGCACACCGCGGACACCGGCCTCGTGCAGCTCGTGGAGCTGCTCCTCCGTTACGTCCCGGCGGACGGTCGCGACGCCGCGTGCCTGCCTTCCGCTGCGACGCAGCGCGTCGACCAGCGCCCGGTTGTCGGCGCCATGGCAGGTCGCTTGGACGATCACGTTGCGCTCGAAGCCGAGGTGGTCGCGCAAGGCAAAGAGCTCATCAGCGGAGGCGTCGCAGGGGGTGTATTTGCGCTCCGGAGCGTAGGGGAATTCGGCGCCGGGGCCGAATACGTGGCAGTGCGCGTCGACCGCGCCCGCAGGCAGGCTGAAGGTGGGGTTGGAGGGGCCCTCGTACCAGTCGAGCCAGCCGGCGGTCTTGTCGAAGCCGCCCGTGGTCTTTCCGTTCGCCATGGTCAGTTCTCCACGTACTCGAGGCCGGCGGCGGCAAGCGGCTCGCGCATGCCGTAGAGGTCGAGGCCGAGGACGCCTTCGCGGAACTTCTGGCGCTTCGACTCCTCGTTGTCCTCGCGCGCCTGGCTGGCATCAGCGACAGCGGCGACGAGCTCGCGGGGCACGACCACGACGCCATCGATGTCCGCGACCACGACGTCGCCTGGGTTGACGAGCGCGTTTGCCACGACGACCGGGACATTTACCGAGCCCAGCGTGGCCTTGACCGTTCCCTTGGCGTTGATAGCACGGGAGAATACCGGAAAGTCCATCCTCTCGAGGTCGGCCACGTCGCGGACGCCGCCGTCGATGACGAGGCCCTTGCAGCCGCGCCCGGTAAGGGAGGTGGCGAGCAGCTCGCCGAAGAAGCCGTCCTCGCTCTCCGTGGTACAGCCGGCGACGATCACGTCCCCCTCCTGCACCTGCTCGGCGGCCGCGTGGAACATCCAGTTGTCGCCGGGCTGCAGCAGCACGGTAACCGCCGGCCCGCAGAGCTTGGCGCCGTTGTAGACGGGACGGATGTAGGGGCGCAGGAGGCCGACGCGGCCCATGGCCTCGTGGATCGTCGCGACCCCGAACTTTGATAGGCGTGCCACGTCCTCGGGGTCCGGGCGGCTGATGTTGGTGTGGATGAGTCCGAGGTTGTTCAGTCGCAATGTAGTTCCTTCTCTTAGAGCCCGCGGGCGGTCAGGGCGCGGTCAAGGCGCGGGTATACGCGGCGGGCATTGGCTTCGAAAATCTGCGCGCGCTGCGCGTCGGTCAGGCTCTCGCTGGCGTCGACGTACCGCTTCGTGTCGTCGAAGTAGTGGCCGGTGCGCGGATCGATGTCGCGGACGGCGCCGATCATCTCGCTGGCGAAGAGGATGTTGTCCGTGGGGATGACCTTGGTGAGCAGGTCGATCCCGGGCTGGTGGTAGACGCAGGTGTCAAAGAAGACGTTGTTGAGCAGGTGCTCTTCGAGCTCCGGCTTGCCGAGCGCCATGGCGAGGCCGCGGAACCGGCCCCAGTGGTAGGGCACCGCACCGCCGCCGTGCGGGATGACGAGCTTGAGTCCGGGGAAGTCGCGGAAGAGGTCGCCCTTGAGCAGCTGCATGAAGGCGGTCGTGTCGGCGTTCAGGTAGTGGTCGCCCGTGGTGTGGAACACCGGCTTGCAGGACGTACTGACGTGCACCATCGCCGGGATCTCGTACTCGACGAGCTTCTCGTAGATCGGGTACCAGGACCGGTCGGTCAGCGCCGGTGCGGTCCACTTGCCGCCGGACGGATCGGGGTTGAGGTTGACCGTGACGGCGCCGAGCTCCTCGACGGCCCGGGTCAGCTCGGCGACTGTGGTGGCCGGGTCCTCGGCCGGCGACTGCGGGAGCATGGCCCCCATGAGGAACCTGTCGGGGAAGAGTTCGCTGACCCGCGCGCAGAGGTCGTTGCAGATCCGCGCCCAGGTCTTGCTGACCTCGAGGTCGCCAATGTGGTGGGCCATGAACGAAGCGCGCGGGCTGAAGACGGTGATGTCGCTGGCCCGCTCGTTCATGAGCTTGAGCTGGTTGGCCTCGATCGTCTCGCGGATGTCATCGTCCGAGATCCGCAGCGTGGCCCGATCGGGTGCCAAACCCTGTCCTTCGGAGAAGGCGATCTGCAAATCGCGCCAGGCGCCGAGCTGGGCCGGGGCCGTCGTGTAGTGGCCGTGGATATCGATAATCAACGAGTGTCGTCCTTGTCACTAGGTAGTCACCTCAAGGGTAGGGAGGCCCGGTTCATAAAGTCGAATAGATTTTGAGCCAACGCCGCATAGATAGAATCAATCCATGACGATCACCGACCTCAACCAGTTGCGCACCTTCGTGGTGCTCTATGAGCTGCGGAGCGTCACCGCCGTCGCCGAGCGCCTCCACGTCACCCAGCCGACCGTGAGCTACACGCTTAAACGGCTTCGCGCGCGGTTCGGCGACGAGCTGTTCCGGCGCGAGGGGCGGGACATGGTGCCAACGGCCAAGGCTACCCAGCTGTTCGGCCCGCTCCACGAGGCCCTCGCGCAGATCCACGCGACTGTGAACGAGCCCGATAAGTTCGAGCCGGCCGAATTCAGCGGCGAGCTGGTGCTAGGGCTTACGTCGATCGGGGAGCAGACGTTCCTCCCGCCGATCATGACGGCGTTGGCCCGCCAGGGCGCACGGCCTCACCTGCAGGTGGAGAGGCTCGACTCGGACCAGGTCGAGGACGGGCTCACGCGGGGGATGATCGACCTGGCGATGACCGTCTCGATGCTCGGCGGCCCGGGGCTGTGGCGCTCATCGGTGCGCGAGGTCGAGTACGTGGCGCTCGTCTCGGGGGCGCACCCCTTGCCGGAGACCGGCCCTGACATGTTCGCGGGCCGTCACTTCCTGCGCGTCTCGGCCCGCGGCGGCCATATCTTCCCGCTGCAGCTGCTCACCGACCAGGGGCTCATGCAGCGCGTCGTGCTGACGGTGGAGGAGTACTCGACCGTGCCCGCGGTGCTCGAGGCAACGGACCTCGTGGTCCTGCTGCCGCGGCACGTAGCCCAGGTCTTCTGTGGATGGTTCTCCGGCCTGAGCATCGCCGACCTTCCGTGGCCGGGACACAGCACCCCGGTCTCGCTCTACACGCGCAGTGATGCGAGTCTGACGCCCGCGCAGCGCTGGTTCCGCTCGCTCGTCCTGGGCGCCGTTCGCGAGTAGGCGGGTCAGCTGTTGCGCTTGCGGTTCCAGCTGGCCTTCGCCGGAGCAAAGGGGCTGCGCACGTGGATCGACCACGAGGAGTGCGGGTGGATGGAGAGGATGCACCGCTCGTACCAGGCGCGCGCTTCCTCGGAGAGCTTCGGGACCACGGCGTCCTTGTCGACGTCGTCCTCCGGGCGCGGCCGCAGGGCCTTCCAGACCAGTTGAACCTCGGGCGCGCCGGTCGGGATGCCGCCCATGTCGAGCACCGCACGGTCCCAGGGCAGCTGCAGCCGGGGATCGCGCTTGTAGACCCAGGCGTGGGGCGTGCCGTCCTCCGCGTTGATCCGGAGCACCCATGCGTCCTTCTCGACGTCGCGGACGAGCACAGGGTGCACCTCTTCGCCCCCCTCTGCCTCGGCGAACGGCACGAGGTCCTCCTCGTTGCGCAGCGCCCACGCGTCGTAGCCCGCTGGGAGGCGTGCCACGAGCCGCGGCAGGTCGCCGTACACCACGCTCACATCGATGTTAGGACGTTCGCGGATGGGCTCCCCCAGCCAGCGGTCGAGGGCAACTCCGCCCGAGAGCCACCAGCGGACCGGTGATGCAGCGAGCACATCAGCCACGGCCTGCGGTGAAAGGGGATCCCAACTCGTCTCGGGAGTCGGCACGGAAGCAGCCATGCGATCAACGTTACTCACCTGCAGTCACCGAATTTCAATTCTTAGTTCTTCGAATTTTGAACATCGCCGCCGTGCTGGGCGTTTTCGTACCGCACTCCGGGCATTCCGGTCAGAGCCATGTCCCCCCGCACCTCGGGACGATATGGCTCTTCTTGCCGCATCCTGGCCAGCTTGGCTACCGCTGGGGAAGCCTTGCGGAGAGTTCGATGGCTGCTTCCCGGAGGACGGGCAAGTGCGTAAGCAGCTCTTCGAGGTCGATGCGGAACACATACAGGCTTGCGGCCGATACGGTCCGCCAGCATGCCGAACAGGGGCTGCGAGGCGATACCGAGGGCTGCTGTGGTGATATTCACGGCGAGCATGACGCTGCCGGGGACGAACTGGCTGTTGGTGGCATAGGAGAGGCTGAAGGCGGAGACGATAGAGGAGACGATAGAGGAGACGACGGCCCCGAGGCCAAAGACCATCACCTTCAGCACTGTCCGCCAGTTGTCACGGAACACCACGGGGTTGTCGTCGGCGGAATCACTGTGCAAGACCCACAAATCCGAGGTAAACAAGGAAGTGACTGGGTGATGGGCTGGGGTCACAGTTCGGGGATGCTCCCAGCTGCCCTGCCTACCCTTGAGTAGATCCCTCCGGCGACCATTCCGCCGTCGACCGGGATGTCGGTGCCGGTGATGTAGCTGGATTGCGGGCCCAGCAGGAACATGACCAGGTCAGCGACTTCCTCAGGGTGTGCGCCGCGGCCGAACGGCGTTGACTGTCGGCATTCTTCATAGAAGGCGGCTGCCTGCTCCTCGTCGTACACGGCGTTGGGCTTGCGGGTCATGTCGGAATCGACAAGGCCAGGGCAGATTGAGTTGACTCGGATCCGGCGTGAGGCCAGTTCGATTGCCGCTGCCTTGGTCACGCCGCGGAGGCCCCATTTGCTGGCACTGTAGGCGGCCCCGAAGTAGCCCACCAGTCCTGCGGAGGATGAAATGTTCACAATAGAGCCGCCGTCACTCATCACCGGCGCTAAGGCGCGGATGGCCAGGAACGAACCGGTCAGGTTGATGCCGATTAGCCGGTCCCACTCTTCGGGTTCAGTTTGGGTAAGGGTCTTGCGCAAGGTGATGCCGGCGTTGTTGACCAGCCCGTGGACCGGAACTTTCCGGGCAGCGATCTCAGCCTTCAGGTTGTCCCAGGCTTCTGCGCGGCGGATATCAGCTGTGTAAGGAACCAGTCTTGGCCGGTGTTCGCCTGCCGCGGTCTGCAGCCTGTCCCAGCTTTCATGGCTCAACGCCAGGACGTCGACGGCGAACACAGTTCCTCCGGCCTGCAGGATACGTGCAGTCTCCAGCGCGCCCATGCCACCGGCAGCCCCTGTGATCACCGCTGCTTTGCCCTTCCAGAAGGCGCCAGTGGGGTCAGAGTTGGATACGGGGTATGGCTGCTCAGAACTCTCTAGGCCGGGACAAGGCAGTGCCGCTGCAGGGCTGGGTGTGGCTGCGATGCTTGTTGTGGGGTACTCGGATGTCATTATCCGCGTCCTTTCGAAGAAATGAAGGGAATGGTTTGCTGGTAGGTTCGCCCGCGGCCAGATGCGGCACCAGGGCCGCCTTTCGTCCGGTCGACCGCAAGTTTCAGGCCCTGGGCATAACGATGCCGGGGCCGTCTTCAATCGTCCGGGATGGTTGATCATGAGCACGCCGGCGGTGAGGCCAACTGCCAGCCGCACAGCAGCGCGAAAAGATGCCAACCAGCTGCCGCTGACATCGTTCAGGACTTCGAAGAGCAGCGGCCCCAAGCAGTCCAGGGAATAGCCGACGCGTTGGGCGAAGCCGGACAGAGCTCTGGAATCGGCGGGGGTGCGGGTGTGTTTGTTGATCATCAAGAGGGCAAAAATTAGTGCCCTGGCCCGGTTCGGCCTTGATGACCCGGGAAGGGGGCACTGGTGGCAGGTGCCAGGAGCAGTCCTGCATAGCCGGCTGTGAACATCACAGTGAAGGACATGGCGATGGGAAACGACCGGAGCACCCGGGCGATGAGTTAGGACATGGCGAGGCTGGTGGGCAATCCGGTGATGGCGTAGAGGGCCAGCATGGAGCCTGTGGTCGCCGGTCTCATGCCCCGGTCGATGAGATCTGCCGGGAGCAGCTGACGTGCGACCCAGGGTGGGCGTGTTCGGGCGATGACGGCCACCTCAATCCATTCGCCTTCTGCGGGCGGCGGGACGTTTACGGTACGCGGAGGTCGGTCCAGTAGTGACGGGCGGGCACGCGATTCCCTGCGGCCCACCCGTCTTGACCGGTTCCTAGCGGACGGGGTTGCCCAGTTCTCGCAGGGGAGTTTTGTGGGTCTCTCGGGCCCACCACGCGCCCGCAACTGCAAAGACCGAAGAGGCTGCCACGATCCAGGCCGCGGGTGCCCAGTTGGCCTTCTCTGCCCCGACGAGGGCGGTTCCGAGCAGGGGAGTGAAGCCGGCGCAGACGATGCCGATCTGCAGCCCAATGGCCATGCCTGAGTAGCGGACCTTGACGTTGAAGAGTTCGGAGAACCAGGCAGGGTAGATGGCGTTGGACATCGCGTACGTTCCGGCTGTGATCAGGGTGCTGGCGAGGAAGATCATGGGGACGTTCCCGGTGGAGATGACGGAGAAGTACACGAAGATCATGGCGCCTGAGCCCAGGACGCCGGTGATGAAGACCGGGCGCCGGCCGAACCTGTCTGAAAGGCGGGCCATCAGAGGTTGGCTGGCCACCGCCAGGAGGTTTCCTACAATGCTGACCCACAGCATGGTGGACGCCGGCACTCCGACCGAGACGGCGTAGGCCAGGCCGAAGGACTGCATAAAGGTGTTGGTCACCGTTTCGAAGGACATGAGGGCGACTTGGAAGAACTGGGCCGGGTGGGTCTTGAACATCCGGGTGAAGGGGAGCTTGACCAGTTCGCCGTGCTCCTGCTTTTCCTCGAAGACTTCCGGCTCGTCGAGGGAGCGGCGGACGAGGAACGCGACGATGAGCACCAGGACCGAAAGCCAGAAGGGGATGCGCCAGCCCCAGGCCAGGCGTTCCGCTTCGCTCATGGCGGCTACCGGGAGGAAGGCCAGGGAGGCCAGGACGATGCCGGCCGAAACACCGCTCATGGCGAAACTGGCGAAGAATCCGCGGCGGCCTTCGGGGGCTTCTTCCGTGGACAGGGCCGAAGCGCCGGCTGTTTCAGCACCTGCAGAGAGTCCCTGCATGAGGCGAAGGAGCACCAGCAGCGCCGGCGCCCAGTAGCCTGCGGTGTTGAAGTCGGGCAGGACACCGATCAGGAAGGTGGAGGATCCCATCAGCACCAGGGTCATGACCAGGGTGTTCTTCCGGCCGATTTTGTCGCCCAGGTGCCCGAACACCACTGCACCGAAGGGGCGGGCGACGTAGGCGACGCCGAACGTGGCGAAGGAGGCCAGCAGGGCAATGGTGGTATCGCCGGCGGGAAAGAAGATCTTGGAGAAGACCAGTGACGCGGCGGTGGCGTAGATAAAGAAGTCGTAGTACTCCAGGGCGCCACCCAGGAAGGCGGCGAGGGCCGCCTTTTTGGCGCGTTTGAGGTGGCGTTCGTCCGTGGAGACCACGGTACCGGTGGTGAGGTTGGTCATTCTAGTGTCCTTCTTCGTTGAAAAGACGGGGGCTTCTGTGCCCGGAATGGTTGGTTGGTCACTCAGGCGAAGGACGGTGTGGCCGCCGCCTGCGGTGCCAGGGTTTGTGAAAGGTGCTCGCCCACGGCGAAGGCCCTGGTGATGGCTGAGCCGAGTGTCGCGCCGCCGCCGGGGTAGTTGTTGCGGAAGACCCCGGCGGAGACGTTGCCCGCAGCGTAAAGCCGGGGGATCGGTTGGCGGTGACGGTCCAGGACCTGGCCGTCTAAGTTGGTGTCCAGGCCGCCGGAGGTGCCCAGCGTCCCCGCGTATATCGGCACTGCGTAGAAAGGGCCGGTCGCCAGCGGTGCGAGGCAAGGGTTTGGTGCCACGCCGGCGTCGCCCAGGAAGCGGTCCTGCGGGGTGGATCCGCGGTGGAATTCGGTGTCCACGCCTGTTGCCGCGTCGGCATTGAAACGGGCTACCGTCTGCTCCAGTCCCGCCGGGTCGATCCCCAACGCCGTCGCGAGTTCCTTGAGAGTCTCCGCCTGCGTCATCCACTCCGCGGGAGTTCCGGGAGTGGAGCCGGCTACCGGGTACTTCGACATGTAGGTGGAGTCGAAGACGAGCCAGGCGGGATTGTTCTGCTGCCCCAGGGTGTGGGGGTCGATGGAGGCAAACAGCCGGGCGGCGTCATGGTAGTTGAGCGCCTCGTTGACGAAGCGTTTGCCGGCGGCGTTCACCGTGATGGATCCGGGCAGGGTCATTTCCACGTTGCCCATCCGTCCGGACTGGACGCCGTCGTACTGGTGGGCAGGAGTGCTGATCACCGGGACCCCCCAGACGGCGGTCATGTCAGCCACGCTGGCGCCGGCTTTGAGTCCGATTTCCAGCCCGTCGCCCTCGTTGGAGGGTGCGCTGATGGGGGTAACGGGGAACGGCAGGAATGACTTTCGGAGGCGGGCGTTCCACTCGAAGCCTCCGGAGGCAAGGACGACGGCGGCCGCTGCGATTGCTTTGGCGCCCTGGCCGGCGCCGATCGTCACCTTCCAGCCGTTGTTGGCCCCGCCCCCGATGACTGCCAAGTCCTGCAGCGGTGCAGCTGTGGCGATGTGCACGCCGCGGTCCAGTGCGCTGGCAAGCAGCCTGCCCACCAGAGCCCCGCCCATGGTCCGCACACCGGTGGCGGCCCTACTGGCGAGCAGTGCCGGATCGGCCGCCCGGCCGTTGAGTTCGTCGCGTTCGGTCATGGTCAGCAACGGAAAATACGACGACGGGCGGATGAGTTCCGCCATGCCGGGATAGTCCGCTGGGTCAAAGGCATCGTTGTCCAGCCCCCTGCCGCCGTTCACAGCACCGGCCCACTCCATGTGGTAATCGGGACGGGCGATGGGCGTCATGGACACCTTCGTGTTGTCCGTCAGGTATTCGACGGCGCGCGGGGCGGTGCTGACGTACCACTCGATTTCCCCGGGTGACATCACGTGGCCTGCAGCCGCCGTCAGGTACGCGATGGCATCGGCGTGGCTGTCCGCGTACCTGGCGCCGCGTGCAAGGTGGTTGTTCGGTGCCCACATCACGCCGCCGCCGGCCGCGGTGGTGCCGCCCAGCCGCGCAGCTTTCTCAGCCACCAGCACGCTGAGTCCGGCGTCGGCTGCCCGGACAGCTGCCACCAGCCCTGAAGCGCCGCTGCCCGCCACCACAACGTCGTAGGAATCGCTCAGTTTATCGATCGGGGTGGTCACGGTGTTCATGCCGAAACTTCCTGCTGGGATGATGCGGCTGCTCTGGCAGCCTGCGCGGCGGGCATGTCGATAACTATCTTGCCTACCTTCTCGGTGCGGTTTCCCATCAGGGCGTACGCCTGCGGCAGGTCCCTGAAGTCGAAGCGGTGGGTCATGAGCGCCCGGGCCTGGTCCGGGTGGCGCGCGAGCAACGCCAGGCCGTCGGGAATGAGGTTCAGGCTGTTGCGGCTGCCCATGATGTCGACCTCTTTGAAAGGAAGGTCTTTCATGGAAATGCTGGCGCTTCGCGGCGAAATTCCTACCTGGACTATGCGGCCGGCGCTGGCCACCAGTCGGACGGCGTTTTCAAACGAGGAGGGCACGCCGGTGGCCTCTATGACCAGAATGGGGCCGTTGCCATCCGTGAGGGCATTAAGCCGGGCAGCCTGCACGGTGTCAGGGAAGGTGGAGCGGGGATCGACGAGGAGAGTATCAGCGGCGCCGAAGGCCGTGGCGAGCTCCAGCCGGTCGGCTTCGGTGTCCGCGCAGACTACCGTGACTCCAAGATCCGTCAGGTACAGGGTTGCGAGCAGCCCGATGGGCCCGCTGCCGAGCACCAAGGCGGTTTCCCCAGCTGCCGGTCGGCCCCGGTTGACAGCCTGCATGGCGATGGAGGCGGGTTCGCCCATGGCAGCGATTTCGAGGGGAAGTTCCTCTGGAACAAGGCAGAGCTTTTCTATGGGGACGCTGAGCAGTTCCACCATGGCGCCATCAGAGTAGCAGCCGATGCAGCCAATGCTGAGGCAGACGTTGGGCCTGCCCAGCCGGCAGGGCTGGCACTGGCCGCAGTAAATCATGGGGCTGATGGCCACCCGGTCGCCGGCGCGAAAAACACTGTCATCCTCGCCAATGGTCTCCACGACGCCCGAGCATTCGTGGCCCTGGATGATCGGAAGTTCGGTGGGGTAGTCGTCTTCGAAGATATGCAGGTCGGTTCCGCAAAGGGCTACATGGTGCATACGGACCAGAGCGTGTCCGGGTTCCAGGGAAGGCTCTGCCACGTCTTCAAAGCTGATGGTTTCTTTGGCAGTGGTGCGTGCTGTCAGCATGGGATATCCAGGCCCTTTACTTATCGTTGGCGCCGAAAAAGATGTTCCACTGCCTGATGCTGCGTTCCTCCACCAGGTTGTTCTGGAAGAACGGGTCCTGGTTCATGAGGGCTTCTACCTCCGCTTTGGACTCACCCTTGATGAGCAGCAGGGCACCGGGTGCTTCGTCCGGGCCGAACGGGCCGCTCTTGACCAGTCGGCCGCCGTCGAACTGCGACTGCAGGAACTCGACATGGCGGGGGCGGTGCTGGTCGCGGCCAGCGGCGGTTCCATCTGCGTATGAATAGGTGACGGCGAAAGTAGGCATGGCAATTCCTCTGCATTGAGTCTGAAATTCAGGTGGAGACCTCACCTTGTATGAGGCCAGTCACACCGTCTTATCCAATGGTGAGGATCTAATTGAGACTTGTCCAATACCTACTGAGTCAATGACATTGTGCAATTTCTACATAGTGGCGGGGTGGGCGCAGAGTCGATTCTTATGATGCAGGCGTGGGAAGCACTTCTTCGGCCACCTGCAGGGCCAGTCTCAGCGCGGGGGACACTAGGGCGGGGTTCCAGGCAATACCGGATTCCAGCTCAGGTGCATGACCCGAGAGCGGAATGAACACTGTTCCGCCTGGCATGATCCCGGCAACGGAGTCAGGCATCAGGCTGACACCCACCCCGCCGGCGACGAGTGAGAGAGCGGTGTAGGGATCGGACACTTCCTGGACAACGCGCGTGCGGAACCCTGCAACAGTGCAGGCCGAAAAGATGGCTTCCCGCAAGGTGGAACCCTGAGCCTCGCGCATGGTAACGAAGCCGTCCTCAGCCAATTCGCTCAGGGCGACGGTCGGCCGGGCAGCGAGCGGGTGATCCACCGGCACGGTGGCCCCCAGCGGTTCTATCGCGATACGCCTGGTAGCAAGGGATGGCGCATCCACCGGCAGGCCAACGAATGACAGATCAAGGGAGCCGTTCCACAGATGGGCAAGGGCATCCTGGGTCAGAAGTCCGCCATGAAGGGTCAAATCCAAGTTTGGGTAACGAGACCGCAAAGCCCGCGTCAATGGCGGCAGCGTTTTGTGATTGAGCGCCCCTGAGAACCCAATGGCGAGATGGCCATAAACCGTTCCGGCCTCAGCGGTGGCAGCCCGGCGCGCAAGGTCCAGTTCTTCAATAATCTTCCGCGCATGGGGCAGGAGTGCAACCCCCGCCGTAGTCAGGGAAACGGCCCGTGTATTGCGTTCAAACAGCTCCGCACCCAGGTCCTTTTCCAGCTTTTTGATGGTCTGACTCAACGGCGACTGGGCCATGCGCAGGCGGCTGGCAGCCCGACCAAAGTGAAGCTCCTCCGCCACTGCCAAAAATGCCTCAATTTGCCGCAGTTCCATGTGCCTCCTCATCCGCCTGTTCCGGCCGTCGTCCCAAGGCTACTTCGCGCAGGCTGCCGGTCCCCTGTCGACCGCGAATGCTACTCAAACCGTGGACCACGATCACGTAACCCTTGACTGGGATGTGCAGCTGCGCCAGTACCTCCCGGCACCCCCGCTGCCAGGCACTAGATTGCCTCGGATTCCTCCAGACTGGTGGCTGCCCTGGCTGAGGCGGCGGCGTGGCGGGCGGCCTGCCAGCCGAAGGTCATGCCCGAGCCCACCTGCACGCCTGCCCCGGGGTACTCAGAGCCCATGACCGAGGCGGCGTCGTTTCCAGCGGCATACAGCCCGGCCACCGGTGTGCCGTGTGCGTCCAGTGCCTGCCCGTTTCTGTCGGTGATAACCCCGTAGGCGGTGGCGAGAGGTGTGGGCACCACGGCCATCGCATAATACGGAGCCTTCCGCAGCGGCCCGATGTTCGGGTTCGGCCCATGGTCCGGGTCCCCGGCCGCCTGGCCGAAGAGCTGCTCTCCCTTGTGGAAGTCCTCGTCCACACCGGTGGCGGCAAAGCCGTTATAGCGCTGCACGGTCGACTCCAAGCCCGAGGGGTCCACGCCGATTTGCGACGCCAAGCCGGCCAGGGTCTCTGCTTCGTAAAGGTAGCCGTCCTTGATGTAGCGCCGCAGTGCCACCCGCGGCAGGTGGGGCATCGTGATCATGCCCAGCCCGTATTTCGCCAGGGTCCGCGAATCCACGATCAACCAGGCGGGCACCGCAGCAGCATCCGGGGAGGCGAACATGGCCCGCACGAAGCGGTGGTAGGAACAGGATTCGTCCACGAAGCGCAAGCCGTGGGAGTCCACGGCGATCACGCCGGGGCGGGCACGGTCCCAGATGTGCGGGAACACCACGCGGGAACCGTCCCGTCGTCGTCCGATGGAGCTGGGGAACCACAGGGCGTTTTCCCCGTTGTCCCGCCCCAGGGCTGCACCGGCCGCCTTGGCCAAGGACAATGTGTCTCCGGTCGACCCTTCCCCCGCCCGCGAGAACTGAGGAATGGGGGTAGGCAGCATTTCCTCGCGCATTTCGGGGCTTTGGGCGAAGCCGCCCGCGGCGAGCACCACGCCCTGCCGCGAATGAATGCGCAGCCGCTTGCCGTTATGCACTACCACCGCACCGATGACGCGGTCTCCTTCTTTGAGCAGTTCTGTGGTTTGTGCACCGAAAAGGAATTCCGCGCCGCGCCTGCGAGATTCGTGGAACATCCGTGCCACAAGCCCGTGGCCCATCACTAGACGCGTGCCGCGCGGACGGGTGAGCCGGTCGAGCGCCCACCGCAGACCGAGTTGTGCAGCCAGCATCACGGCCTTGCCACGCTCGGCCAACGAGCCGTTGTAGAGCTTTAGCAAGGCGGACACGTCCGCGCGGCGCAACATCAGGGTCCCGCCCATGAGGGCGAATTCGGGCACCGGCGGACGGACACGTTCGAAGTCGGTTTTATCCAGCAGGCGCCCGTCGAAGGGGTCCGGTTCCAAGGCGCGTCCGGTCTTGCCGGTCTCGGGCAGTTCGGAGTGGTAGTCGACCACCGCGGGGGAGCGCCGGAAGGTGACTCCGAGGTCATGCATCGCGTCCAGCATCTTCGGTGCGGCGTCCAGGTAGGCGAGCCAGCCTTCACGCGGGGCCTTGCCCCCCACCACGGCATCCAGATAGCGAACGGCGCGGTCGTGGTCGTCCAGGGTTCCGTCTTCGCGCTGGAATCGGTTATTGGGGACCCAGCAGGTCCCGGCAGAGTAGGCGGTGGTTCCCCCAGGAATTCGGTTTTTTCCAAGACCAGGACTTCGGAGCCCTGGGCGGCGGCGGTCAATGTCGCTGAAAGCCCTGCCGCTCCGGTGCCGAGCACCAAGAGGTCGACTTCGCGATCCCATTTTTCCGTGAGGGGCGTTTTCATGGTTCTCCTTCGCGCACTTCTGCGTGCGTCACATGCTGTATGTCCTCCTCATTATGGGCGCAAGACAATGTAGCGTCCATGACTAATTAGGTTATTCATTGTGTGCAAAACAAGAATAGTCGAGGCCAGCGGGTAGAGGTCATCATGTCCTGGCAGCTCAAGCCGCTTCTTCAGTTCAATGCTGAGGTAAGGGTACATTTTGAAGACATGACAGAGATCCGCTGGCTGGAAGCGTTCGTTGCGGTTGCCGAAGAACTCCACTTCGGCCGTGCTGCGCAGCGGCTGCACACTTCGCAGTCGCCGCTGAGCCAGACGATCAGGAAGCTTGAGGGGGATCTGGGAAAGCGTCTCTTCGAGCGCAACACCCGGAGTGTGGCACTTACGCCGGCGGGGTATGCCCTCCTGCCGCGCGCATACCGTGTACTTCAGGAGATGCGCCTGGCGCGCGAGGCGGCCCAGGCCGAGGTTGAGGGAATCCGGGGCAACATCAGAATCGGATTCTCCGGTGCCGTGAACCACCTGACCCTCCCGCCACTGACCCGTGCCGTGCGCCGGCGTCACCCTGACATCAAGATGGATCTAACCAGCCGCGTGCGCACGGCGGACGGCTTGGCCAGTGTCGCGAACGGAACGCTGGACCTTGCCTTCGTGGGCCTTCCGGAAACTCCGGTCCCCAGGGTGATGACCCGACTGGTCGCAAGCGAGGAAATTGGCGCAGTGCTGCCGTTGGATCATCCGCTGGCGCAGGAAAGATCCATACCGTTGCAGGCTCTGGCGGGCGATGACTTCATCTCCCCGCCGCTGGACGGATCGTCCTCCATGACCGAAGTGATGCTCGCGTCCTGTATGGCGGCCCGGTTCCGCCCGCGCATTGTCCAGGAGTTATCGGACCCCTACATGGTGCTGACCTTCGTGGCCGCCGGTGTGGGGGTAACCCTTATGAGCAGCGGCATAGCCGGGATTATCCCTTCCGGTGCAATTTATGTGGCCTTGGAGCACCCGCAGCACTTCATGAATCACGCCATCGCGTGGTCCGAGGAAAATGACTCCTCAGTGCTCGCAGCTGTGCTCGCTGTCGTCGAGGAGATCTTTCCCGAGATCCCCAACTAACCCCGCCTCATATAGTCGAATCACAGCATAGTGCTAGATCATTTTAGTCGTGGACTAACTAAGTGATGGCAGCCACACTGGATGGAGAAGCCGCATAGCGCGGCAAACCGTTTCACACTCAGCCCGCCCCAAGGGCGCCCGAGACGGTCCCGTTACCTGAAGGGAACACCATGTCAGTGCCGACATTGGCGCCAGCACGACCCAAGAATAATGCGAAGATCGCAGCCGTTTCGGGATTTGTGGGCAGCGCACTTGAGTACTACGACTTTTTCATCTTCGGCTCCGCCGCAGCGCTGATATTCGGAAAGCTGTTCTTCGCCCCTGGTCCTTCGGCGATGCTGTTGTCCTTCGCAACAGTCGGCGTCGCCTATATCGCCCGTCCGCTCGGGGCTGTGATCTGCGGACACCTCGGTGATAAATTCGGCCGCAAGAAGGTCCTGCTGATCACCCTGCTGCTGATGGGCACCTCAACATTCCTCATTGGCTGCCTGCCCACGTACACCGACATAGGAATGGCAGCACCGATCCTCATCGTGGCTCTCCGGCTCCTTCAGGGACTCTCCGCCGGCGGCGAATCACCGGGGTCCAGCTCCCTCACCCTCGAGCACGCACCTGAGAGGAAGCGCGCCTTCTACACGAGTTGGACGATGAGCGGCATCATGTTCGGCATCGTGCTCTCCACGCTGGTGTTCATTCCCGTGGCGTCCATGCCCGAAGACCAGCTGTTCGCCTGGGGATGGCGTATCCCGTTCCTGGCCAGCGCTGTAGTGACCGTGATCGCGTTTGTGCTCCGTCGCCTCCTCGAAGAACCGGCAGTCTTCGCGGAAGTCAAAGAGCACCATGAAGTGGTTAAAGTCCCGATCCTCAGCCTGTTCCGGCACCACTGGGTCACCGTCCTCCGTGTCACCGCCATGTCGCTGTTCACCATCATCAACACCATCATCAACGTCTTTGCGCTGTCCTACGCCACCTCAGTGGTCGGCGTGGAGAAGGGGCTGATGCTGACAGTGATCGCGGTTGCCAACCTCGCCGCCGTGGCGATGGGCCCGCTGGCCGGCATGCTGTCAGACCGGATCGGCCGCAAACCCGTCTTCGTCACCGGGCTCGCGCTCCAGATCGGCATGATCTACGTGTTCTTCACGGCCCTCTCCGCTGACAATATCGCCCTGATCTTCATTACTGGCATCCTGCTGATCGGGCTCGCCTACACCGCCACCAACTCGATCTACCCGGCCTACTTCCCGGAGCAGTTCCCGGTAAAGGTCCGCTACTCCGGCATGGCCATCAGTCTCATGTTGGGCCTGCTCCTGGCAGGATTCGCCCCGGTCATTTCCGAGCTGCTGATCGGTGGCGACAAAGCCAACTGGGTTCCGGTTGCAACATTCGCCGCCGTAGCGTGCACCATCTCCGCCGTGGCCGCTCTGCTGGCACCCGAGACCTTCAAGACTCCGACGGCCCTGCTGGGACTGAAGAAATCCGACCCACGCCGCAACGCGGCGTCGCCCACTTCCGCTCCTGTCGACGCCGACGCCACCACGGCAAAGGCCCAGGCATGAGCCAGCAGACCATGCCTGGCACCTGGGCGTTCCGGCCGGGAGAAGCCGACATTAGCCACCGGTTTGTAGTTGGTTTGCTCGGTTCCGGCATCACTGCGTCCCTTACCCCGAGCCTGCACGAAGCCGAAGCCGACAGGCTGGGCATTGCCTACACGTACCGTGTCATCGATCTGGATATCATCGCGCAACCTGCCGAAAGGTCCGCGGCGCTGGTGCGGCATGCAGCGGACCTCGGGTTCGACGGCCTGAACGTCACCCACCCGAGCAAGCAACTGGTGCAGGACGGCCTGGACGAGCTTTCCTCCGAAGCCCGGATCCTCGGCGCCGTCAACACCATCACCTTTCACGACGGCAGGGCTGTGGGCCACAACACGGACCACACGGGTTTCACCGGCGGCCTCCGGGCTGGCCTCCCGTCGGCCGCGACTGAGTCCGTGGTGCAGATCGGGGCCGGGGGAGCCGGCGCTGCGGTCGCGTTCGGGCTGCTCAGCACCGGGACCCGGCACCTGGTCATCGCCGACATCGAACCGGCCCGGGCCGAGACCCTGGCCGCCCGGCTGGCCCCGCACTTTCCGGGCAGCCAGCTCTCCGTGGCCCGGACGGATGCTGTCGCCGGAAGCATCCGGGACGCCGACGGGTTGGTGAACTCCACACCGATCGGCATGACAGGCCACCCCGGCACCCCCGTGGATACCGATCTAATCCACTCCGGGCTGTGGGTAGCGGACGTGATCTACCGACCCCTCGAAACCGAACTGCTCAAGGCAGCCCGCGGCAAGGGCTGTGCCGTCCTCGACGGCGGACGCATGGTGGTGGGTCAGGCCGCCGCCGCCTTCGAACTTTTCACAGGAATCCCCGCCGACGCCGAGCACATGCTCGCCACGTTCCGACAGGCGGTCAACTAGCTATGGAGTCCCAAGCGCCAGGCACCATCGCCGACTCCCGCTGCCTGGTCGTGGGAGCAGCAAGCGGCATCGGGCTTGCGACGGCGGCACGCCTCAGAGCGTCCGGCGCCACGGTGGTCGGAGGGGACCTGCCCTCGTCCACCTGGCCCAGCGAATCAGGCACCCTATCACTCACCCTGGACGTCACCGACCCGGCATCGGTGGCTGCGGCCGTTTCTGCAGCGGCACGGGAGATGGGAGGGCTCGATGCAGTGGTGAACTGCGCCGGCATCCTAGGCCCCGTGGCCCCCGCAGCCGCCACATCGGTCGAAGACTTCGAACGCATCATGAAGATCAACCTGACAGGGGCGTTCATTGTCTCGCAAGCCGTCCTGCCGGGGATGGCCGAGACAGGGTACGGACGGCTGCTCCATATCTTCTCGACGGCGGGCAAGGAAGGTGTGGTCAATATGCCCGCCTACTCTGCGAGCAAGGCAGGGATCCTGGGCTTGGTCAAGTCACTCGCCAAGGAGTTCGCCACCTCCGGCGTCACCGTCAATGCCCTCGCCCCGGGCAATGTAGTGACCCCGCTTTTCGCTGAAGTGCCGAAAGAACAGCAGGCGGCCCAGGCCGCCAAGATCCCGATGGGCCGGTTCGGGACGCCCGCCGAAGCGGCCGCCCTCATCGAATTCATCGTTTCACCGGCGGCCTCCTACACCACGGGCTCCGTCTTCGATCTGTCCGGCGGCCGGGCTACCTACTAGGCCCCCGCACCAGCATTTGCCGGACTGCACGAAACTTTCCTACCAGCACTAGAAAGATGGCACCTGTTGATGATCACCCCATCACCTGTCACCTCCCGCCCCCTTCGCATCGGAATCGCAGGGTGCGGGGCAATCTCCCGCAACCACCTGGAGGCGTTCCGCGCCCTTGACGACGCGGTCATCGTGGGAGTCTGCGACATCGACCTCCAGCGCGCCCAGGACACCGCGGACGCCTGGGAAATCCCGGCAGCAGTCAACACGGTCCAGGAACTCCTGAACCTGGACCTGGACATCGTCTCGGTCTGCACCCCGCACCCCACCCACGAGGATGTGGTGCTGCAGGCCGCTGCTGCAGGAGTCCACGTACTCTGCGAAAAGCCCATCGCCACTGACCTGGCGTCCGCAGAGCACATGGTTACAGCCTGCGCCGACGCCGGCGTGAAACTGGGCGTCCTCTTCCAGCGCCGGTTCTGGCCGGCCGCCCAGCGGATCCGCGCCGCGATCGAGGACGGCACCCTGGGCCGTCCCATCATGGGCCAGTGCTCGGTGATGCTTCACCGCGACCCGGAGTACTATTCCCGCGACGCCTGGCGCGGCACCTGGGCCAGCGACGGAGGCGGGGTCCTCATGACCCAGGCCATCCACTACATCGACCTGCTGCAGTGGTTCATGGGAGACGTGGCCGAAGTCTACGGAAAGATCAGCACCTACAAACACGGCGAGCATATCGAAGTGGAAGATTCAGCGACGGCCATCATCACGTTCACCTCCGGGGCCATGGCCACGCTGGAAGCATCGACAGCGGTGTCCCCGAGCCTGGGCGTACAGATTCGGGTTACGGGGGAGAGCGGCGCATCGGGCTCTCTTACCGAGTTCCCTGAAGGCAGTGATGGACGCGTGGACCTGTGGGCCGTGTCCGGGTCAATCAGCACCGAGCCTGTGCACCCCGAGGGAGTTGACCCCAACGTCAGCCTCGCAACGATTAACAGCCAACTCGTCCCGCACCACACCGCCCAAGTCCGTGATTTTGTCCAGACCCTCAGGGACGGCAACGATCCGGCGGTCACAGGCCAGGACGCGACGAAGGCCCTGCGGATACTACTGGCGGTTTACGAATCATCCCGGTCCGGTCTGCCGGTCCGCTTCGACCAGTCATCTGAACGTACCGCTTCCCCCGCCCACGTCTCGGGCTGAGGGAGATTTATGGAGAACAACAAACATCACGCCGCCCGCCCTCAGACAACCCAACGGATCGCCGCCCTGTTGGCCTCGGACTCTACGGACAACAGGAAATTCGGCTTGAACGGAGCACAACGATGACACCCAACCAGCCCCGGCTCGTTGGCCTTGCCCAACTCTCACTGCTTACCACCGCCCCGCCGAACCTCGTCGGCATAGCCGCCCAGGCGGGCTTTGATTTCATCGGCGTCCGGGTCCGCCCCGTGACGCCCTCGGAACGGCCCTATAACCTGCAGCCGGGGTCACAGATGCTGAAGGAGACCTTGGCGCGGATGCAGGACACCGGGATCACGGTACGGGACATCGAATTCCTGCTGCTGGATGGCAGCGACCAGCGGGACGCCTGGCTGCGCATGATGGAAGCCGGCCAGGCCCTGGGCGCGAACTCCCTCACTGTTGCAGGAGCGGATCCGGACAGCGCCCGGCTGCTCAACACCTTAACGAACATGACCGAGGATGGCCGCAACTTCGGTATCACCCCTACCCTGGAAGCCATCTCCTATCAGCCCGTCGCGTCCCTCGCCCAAGCGGCGAAAATCGCCAGCGACGCCGGCTGCCAAATCGTCGTGGACGCGCTGCATTTCAACCGCTTCATCGGTGCTCGCGGCGCAGGACAGTGGAGCGAGCTTCGCGCCCACGCAGACATAGTGCCACTGCTTCAACTGTGCGACGGCCCGGCCGGCCGGCCAACCAGCCGCGAGGCGCTCGTCCTCGAATCCCGATCGGAGCGGGAGGTTCCCGGCGAGGGCGGGTTCGAGCTTGCGGAGGTGGTGGCCTCCCTTCCGGACGGTCTTCCGGTAAGTGCGGAAACACCGTCGGACCGACGCGTCGCTGAACTCGGTGAGCTCGGATGGGCACGGCGGCTCAAGTCCGGCGTTGACGCCGTGCTGGCAGATGCCGACACCCTGCGGAAATTACGGGCGCTCACCCCCGCGGGCACGAAATGAGCGCGACCACCGAGGAGAGAACGACGGCGGAACTGATGCCAGGTGTCCAAATCCCGCTCATCGGCCTGGGAACCTGGCCCATGATGGGTGAGAATGCAGCCGCCGCCGTCTCCCAGGCGATCACGAATGGTTACCGGCACATCGATACTGCCGAAAACTACGCCAACGAGACGGCGGTAGGAGAGGGAATCCGCCGCAGCGGAATTGAACGCAGGCAACTGTTCCTCGCCACTAAGTTCAACACCCAGTGGCACAGCAGGTCCCGCGTCCGCGAAGCGTTCGACAACTCGACCAGGCGGCTCGGCGTGGATTACCTTGACCTGTTCCTGGTGCACTGGCCCAACCCGGCGCAAGGACAATTCGTGGAAGCCTGCGAGGGGCTACAACAGTTGATGGAGGACGGGTGCATCCGGGCATGGGGTGTTTCCAACTTCAAGCCAGCACATCTTCAGCGAGTGCAGGCTGCCGGGATACCGGTCCCCCTGAACCAAATACAGGTCGACCCCGAACACGGCCAACCAGAACAACTTGCTTATCACCGCGAGCATGGGATCCTGACCGCCGCATATAGCCCACTGGGCCGCAACGGCGGCTTCCTCTCCCACCCAGCCATTACCGGCCCAGCCACGGACCTTGGCAAAACCCCGGCCCAGATCGTCCTGCGCTGGCATATCCAGCACGGCCGCGCCGCCATCCCCAAGTCGGCGAACAAACAACGCCAGCGTGAAAACCTGGACGTCTTCAACTTCGCCTTGACGCAGCCGCAGATCACTGCAATTAACGCGCTCGAGACCGGGACGCCACCCCGTCTGGACTCCGACACCTACTTCCACTGAGAAAGCTCTCTGACATGACTTCACCCTCGCAAACTCCTTCTAAACTCACGGATGTGGACTGTGACGTCCTCGTGATCGGTTCCGGTGCCGGCGGACTGTCCGCCGCCGTTACCGCCGCGTACCACGGACTGAACGTTGTGGTTGTCGAAAAGGCCGACGTCTGCGGCGGTGCCACCTCCTGGTCCGGCGGCTGGGTCTGGGCCCCCGGCAACCCCCTCGCGAAAGCCGACGGCGTCGAAGAAGACCGCGAACTTTTCCGCACCTACCTGCGCCACCGCCTTGGCCGGCACTACCAGGAAGACCGGGTGGACGCGTTTCTTGAGGCAGTTCCACACATGGTCGGCTTCTTCCATGACAAAACCAGCCTCCAGTTCGTGCCCGGAACCAAGATCAAGGACATCTACGGAGACACCCCTGGCGCAGGAACCGGGCACCGCTCCGTAGGGCCCAAGCCGATCAACGCGCGCCGAATCAAACCCGGGCTCCGAGCCAAAATGCGCCACCAGCTCTACGAAACCTCATTCCTGGGCATGGGCATCATGGCAGGGCCGGACCTTACCAAGTTTCTGTCCGCCTCCCAAGGTGACATTCGGGGCATCATCCACGCCGGGTGGCGGGTCGGACTCCACCTCCTGGACCTCCTCACCCACCGGCGAAACATGCAGCTGGTCAACGGCACCGCGCTCACCGGCCGACTGCTCAAATCAGCAGACGACCTGGCAGTGGATATCCGCGTCTCCACCCCGGCCAGACACCTGCTCACCGATGACGCAGGAAAGGTAACCGGCGCGGTCGTAAATTCTCCGGAAGGCGACCTCCAGATCAATGCATCCCGCGGCGTCGTCCTGGCCGCCGGCGGCTTCCCCAACGACATCTCCCGCCGCAGGGACCTGTTCCCCAAAAGCCCAACCGGCTGGGAGCACTGGACGCTCGCACCAAAGCAAACCACGGGGGACGGCATCACTATGGCCCAGGAAGTGGGTGCCCGCTTTGAGACCGATGTGGCGTCCCCTGCCGCCTGGTGCCCCGTCTCATTGGTACCGTATTGGAACGGACGCACGGGAACGTTCCCGCACATCATGGACCGGGCCAAGCCCGGCAGCATAGGGGTCCGCACGAACGGCAAGAGGTTCGTCAACGAAGCCAACGGCTACTATGATTACGTACAAGGCCTTCTGGCTGCCACTCCTGAGGGAGAACCCGTGGAGGCGTGGCAAATCGCCGACGCCGCGTTCGTCCGCAAGTTCCCGCTCGGCATGGCCAAGCCACTGCCCGTGCCGCTCTTCCCATACCTGCGCTCCGGGTACCTCAAGAAGGGCAACACCCTTGAGGAATTGGCCGCAGCCTGTGGCATCGACCCTCAGGGACTAGCCGCCACTGTCGCCTCATTCAACGACAACGCCCGCAAAGGCATCGACCCCGACTTCAACCGCGGCGCCACCGAATTCAACAGGTACGGCGGCGACCCAAAGAACGCTCCTAATCCCTCATTACGTCCGTTGGAAAAGGGCCCCTTCTACGCAGTAAAGATTGTCCCCGGTTCCTTTGGGACGTTTGCCGGGCTTGCGTCCGACTCGCGGGCGCGCGTTCTAGACACTGACGGCCATCCTATTGAAGGCCTTTACGTGGCTGGCAATGACCAGGCCTCAGTCATGGGCGGGCACTACCCGGCCGGTGGCATCAACCTTGGCCCCGCCCTCACATTCGGCTTCATCGCCGGACGCGACCTCGCAAACGCAACCCACTACGAAGACGACGACTCAGCGGCTGTATTGCAGGTCCCATAAGCCGACCTCCACCTCGTCGAGCCCCCCGCAACCGGACCACAACTAGCACCGTGTTATCCAGAGCTGAAGTGGGAGCCGATCGGATAGCTCCTTGGCCAGCAGCAGTTGTGGATAACCTGGGAAGAATTGCCCACCGGCATTTGTCGGGTTGGGTGTGTCCTAATCTGCAAATCTAAGACGGGGCCGAGCTGGCTTTGTGGCAGTCCCATCCATGCGTGGCAGGTCGTTGGCGGTAACACCGTTCGTGAGCCGGTGGATCGCGGGAAGGTGCACCAGCTCTGCATCCATTGCCTTAGTTTTCCAGGGCCGCGACTGACGGGGAAAATCGCATAGGTGACGTGACAAAATACAGCGTGCCTGAGGGAGTCGTCCCGGCTGAGCTGGGGATGACACCAAGCTTAGATGTCTTCGAGCATGCGGGGTTGGTTGATCATCAGAAGCCCGGCGGTGAGAGCCAGCAGACAAGCGCAGAGCAGGGCGAACGATGCTGTCCAGCCGCCGCTGAGGTCGTGCAGGAGTCCGAACAGCAACGGACCGAGGCCGGCGAGGGAGTAGCCCACGCCTTGGGCAAATCCTGAGAGGGCGCCGGAGCCGGCTGTTGTTCGGGTGCGTTTATTGATCATCAGGAGGGCATAGGAGTAGGTGCCTTGGCCAAGTCCGAACACGACGACCCAAAAGGGTGAGCTGGTCGCGGGCGCCAGGAGGAGTCCCGCGTACCCGATGGCGAACAACAGGGTGCAGAACATGCCGATGGGGAACGGCTGTCGCATCCTGGCTACGAGCAAGGGCACGACAAGGCTGGTGGGGAGTCCAATGATGGCGTAGAGGGCGAGCATGGAGCCGGCTTCTCCCGGCGTGGAACCGCGGTCAACAAGAACGGCCGGAAGCCAGGTGAAGATAGCGAACGTGTTGCTGGAACACCCGGCGAAGATCAGGGCGAGTCCCCAACCGACAGGTGATCTCCACGGACGGATTTTGGGTCCGGGGACGGGCCGTGAATTTCGGGTCAGGCGTTCCATGGCCGGTCGTTCTGCCCTGTGACGTAGGAGCACGATGATCCAGGGCAGCGCGGCTGCAGCGCCGACGAGTGACCAGACGCCAACTGCCACCCGCCAGCCTGCTGCCTCTGAAATGGGAACCGCCAGCTGTGGGGCCACGGCTGTGCTGATCGCAAACAGCGTGACGTACAGGGCGGTGAGGAGCCCAATCCTGTCTGGGAAGTACTTTTTGATCAACGGCGGCAGCACGATGTTGCCCAGGCCCAGCCCGATCATGGTCAGCAGGGAAAGCAACAGGAAGACGGCAACGCTCGTTCCCAGGGCCCTGCCCAGCTGTCCGGCAACGGCCAGTAGTATCGCGGCCAACATCAAAGGCTCAAGCCGGGCGCGCCGTAGAAACTGGGGTGTCAGGAACCCCATCAGGGCGAATCCTGCCGTCGGGAGCATCCCGACCATGCCGATGGAAACTGCATCGAACGGCAGGTCCGTGGTTACAAGCGCGATGATGGGTGAAACTCCTGCCACGGCGAGCCTGGCACTTAATGCCATGAGAAGGATGCCGAGGAACACCATCCCTCGGCCTGCAGTCAGCGGACGCTTTCCCGCGCGCTGATTCCGGGCCTCTGCTCTGTGGCGTGGGGTGCTCGTGATTGCGATGATGTCATCCTCGGTATTTATTTGGGACGTCTTTCCCCTTGCCGCGAACTGCAAACTGGATGCCCGGGGCCGGGGAACCGGTTTTGTTCGGTTCCCCGGCTTGTACCGCTGTTGGTGCGGCTTGTTCCTAGGGGACGGGGTTGCCCAGTTCACGCAGGGGGGTCTCGGATGTTTCCTTGGCCCAGAGTGCGCCGGCCACGGCCAGCAGCGAGGATGCTGCCACGATCCAGGCTGCCGGGCCCCAGTTGGCCTTGGTTGCGCCGACAAGTGCGGTGCCCAGGAGTGGGGTGAAGCCCGCGCAGAGGATTCCGATCTGGAGGCCGATGGCCATGCCGGTGTAGCGGACCTTGACGTTGAACAGTTCCGAGAACCATGCCGGGTAGATGGCGTTCGAGGCCGAGTATGTTCCGGCGGTGATCAGCGTGCTGACGAGGAAGATCATGGGGACATTGGCCGTGGAAATCACGAAGAAGTAGACGAAGATCATGATGCCGGAGCCCACGACGCCGGTGATGAACACCTTGCGCCGGCCGAAGCTGTCCGAGAGACGTGCCAGGAGGGGCTGGGTGGCGATGGCGATGACGTTGCCCAGGATGCTGACCCAGAGCATTGTGGCCGCGTCCACACCGACCGAGACTGCATAGGCCAGGCCGAAGGACTGCATGAAGGTGTTGGTCACCGTTTCGAAGGACATCAGGGCGACCTGGAAAAACTGGGCCGGGTGTGTGCTGAACATTTTGGCGAAGGGAAGTTTAACAATTTCGCCCTTGTCGTGCTTTTCCTCGAAGACCTCGGGCTCCTCCAGTGAGCGCCGGACCATGTACGCAACGAAAAGAACGATGATGGAGAGCCAGAACGGGATCCTCCAGCCCCATGCGAGGCGGTCCGCTTCGTTCATCGCGGCCACCGGCAGGAAGGCCAGGGAAGCGAGCACGATGCCGAAGGAAATACCGCTCATAGCGAAGCTGGCAAAGAACCCTCGGCGGCCCACAGGAGCTTCCTCGGTGGTCAGGGCCGAGGCTCCGGCCGTTTCTGCCCCTGCTGAGAGGCCTTGCATGAGCCGGAGCAGCACCAGCAGAGCGGGTGCCCAGTAACCGGCGGTGGTGAAGTCCGGCAGGACACCGATCAGGAACGTCGCTGCCCCCATCATGACCAAGGTCAGGACCAGGGTGGACTTTCGGCCCATCTTGTCCCCAAGGTGGCCAAAGAGCACCGCCCCGAAGGGCCGGGCCACGTAGGCGACGCCGAAAGTGGCGAATGAGGCCAGCAGGGCGGTAGTGGGATCGCCAGCGGGGAAGAAGATCTTGGAGAAGATCAGCGACGCCGCGGTGGCGTAGATGAAGAAGTCGTAGTACTCCAGGGCGCCACCGAGAAAAGCGGCAAGAGCCGCCTTCTTGGCGCGTTTAAGCCGACGATCGTCCGCGGAAATCGTCGGGCCGGCTGCAAGGTTGGTCATCGGGATGGTCCTTCCACGCTGAAAGACGTGCTTTGAGAGGATAGGGGGACTAGCTTGCTGTGCGTATAGCGAACAGCTGTGCGATATGCGACTATGGATGAGCATACTCCCTCGTGAGCTGACTCACAATCGTTTCCCGAAAGGTCCCGTCATAATGGAAAGCCCCCCAATTGGTGCCCGACTGTTCCTTATCGGGTCCGACGCTTCGCATGCCATGTCCGCCAGTCTGTGGAATCCGGTTCTGCAGGAACTGGGAAGCACTTGGCGTTACGAGGCCTGGGACGTACCGGCCGGGGCGAGTATGTCCGGTGTGCGCGCGAGGTTGCTTGAGGGCGACGTTGTGGCGGCCAACATCACCATGCCTCACAAGCAGTGGGCGGCGCGGGCTGCGGATACAGTTTCTGAGCCGGTGCGCCTCAGCGGTGCGGCGAATCTGCTCATCAACCGGGGAAGCGAACTGGCCGGGTTTAATACCGACGTCGCCGCCGTCGCAGCACTTCTGGGCGACCGTCCCCAGCGCCACGCCGTCATGCTGGGGGCCGGGGGAGCGGCCCGTGCCGCCCTGGCCGCACTGCGTGGCAGCGTTATGCGTGTCACCGTCGCAGACCGTGATACCCGTGCGGCGACTGAACTTGCCGCCTGTGCTGTTGGGCTGGGCATGGCAGCCGAGGCGCTTCCCTGGGCTGAAGCCCAGAGCCAGGCGCGGAACGCCTCACTCATCGTCAATGCAACCCCCGTTGGCAAAGGACCGGACGACGGCCCAGTGTGGGGCGACGGCGCACTGGCGGAGGACGCCGCGGTGTACGACTTTGTCTACGCCGGGCATGTCACCGCATCAATTGCCGCCGCTCGAGAGCAGGGACTCACCTGTGTGGACGGGTGGGACCATTTACAGGCCCAGGCTGCTGCGATGGTGCCGCTGCTCGGCCTGGCATCCGAAGCATGCCTGCTCCTCACACAAACACTGGCGCAAATCAGAGCACGCCACTGACCTGCAAGGCCCCTCCCGGTGAAGTAGAAGATTCCGCCGTGGATATGATCAAGACAGGCCGCCTCGGGAGTGACGCGGCACATCACGTGCACTGGAGGAGGCAGAACGTCCATGGAGGACAGCCCTGAATACTACGTCAAGTCCGTCGAAAAAGCCTTCGATGTCCTCCGCGCTTTTGACCCCGAACATCCCCGGCTCACCGTTACTCAAGTCGCTGCGCGATCCGATATGACCCGGGCGTCGGCGCGTCGGTTCCTCCTGACGTTGACGGATTTGGGGTACCTCCGCACAGACGGTGCCCTGTTCGAACTGACTCCTCGCTCACTGGAAATCGCTAACTCCTACCTTGCCAACCTGGCCCTGCCCCGCGTCGCAGAACGACACCTCAAATCCCTGGCCGCCGACCTCAATGAAACGACAGCCCTCTGCATCCTTGATGGACAAGACATCGTCTACGTCGC
Organism: Arthrobacter sp. MMS18-M83; assembly: GCF_026683955.1. Taxonomy (NCBI): domain Bacteria; kingdom Bacillati; phylum Actinomycetota; class Actinomycetes; order Micrococcales; family Micrococcaceae; genus Arthrobacter; species Arthrobacter sp. MMS18-M83. The sequence continues at coordinate 3,747,265 of NZ_CP113343.1, forward strand.
CTGCGTGCCCTCGCCACGTCTTCTCAGCGTTTCGATCAGCGTCGGCACCCGGTTCCCAGCCTGGGCCACCTCCATGGGACGCATCCTGCTGGCAGCACTGCCGGAGACCGAACTGGAAAGCTACCTCGAAGGCGTCAACCTTGAACGCCTCACCCAGCAGACCATTGGTAGCCCCGAAAAACTTCGGGAGGAAATAGAACTCGCCCGCAGCAGGGGATGGGCGATGGTGTCCCAGGAACTGGAAGACGGACTGCGCGGCGTCGCAGTACCCGTCAGGAGCGGCAACAAAACCTTGGCCGCGGTAAACGTCTCGCTTCAAACCCACCGCGCACCGGCAGACACCATCGAAAAAACCGTTGTCCCACACCTACAAGACGCCGCCCGCCACATAGGCCAAGACTACGGCGGCCGCACCCCCTGACAGCACAGCAGAGCACAAGGCCGAGATCCGCACCGAGCCAGCGAAGAACGCATCATCACCTCCGCGTGACTATGTCAACTCCTTTTGGCCCCGTCCCACCGGGGCCACCCACGCCTGTCAGAGTGACCATGGGAGGCTCACCTGCCCATATCCCGGGCGGGGCGGACGCGCTCGGACAGGCAGAATCAGGTACAGCACGGGGTTGGACCGAATCAAAATGTCAATGGTCTCTGGCAAACGTTGCGGCAAATGCTCCAGGGGCGGTGGCGAGCCAAATCTGGTTCGTTTGGCTGCTGTCCTCGGTTGGTAGTAGCGGTCGTCTTGGATAAGGGCTCGAGCTCGTAGAGCAAGCAGCGGCCCGCTGGGCCGAACGTGCCCGCAGTGAGTTACCACGGCGGGCACGTCTTGGCCGTCTTCCGCGCACCGCATCTTGGAGCGGCGGACAGAACGGGATGGATTACTTGGGATCCCCCTTGCTCACAGCGTTGTTGCGGCTAGGATTCACCGCCTGTGAGCTGTGATTTGCCTGGGGCATACCACCGGGTGTGGTCCGGTGTGTAGTGCTTGAGGCCAGCCCAGTCGTACTTATCATCGAATATTTGCACCGGAGGCGATTTAGTGAAGTTTGACGCGTCGTCCCTGCTTCCAGTGCCGTCATACTTGGCGATGGCCGGGTACGGGTATACCGGTCGTGTCTTAGCCACTGTCTTGTCGGTGGCGCTGGTTTGGTAATTCACGACGACTTTGTCGGGGTGGGTGCCCGTTTCTGTCCATTCCATCATCGAGGTCAAGTAGTCAGCGGTCGCCGGCGTCGGGCCGGCGCCGCAGTGGTAGACGCCCGGGACCATGTAGAACGTTAGGAACTTGTCGGCGTTCTCAGCACCCATGTAGTCACGGACCGCGTTGTAGTAGTTCAACGCCATATACGGGGAAGCTCCAGGGTCGGCAGCGCCGGTCCATATCAGCAGCTTTCCCCCACGGGCAGCGAATTTACTGAGATCGGGATTCGTTGGATCGTAAATGCCAGAGAGCTCGTTAAGCTTGTCGAACTCCTTCTTGGTGAACTCCAGGTTCTTGTACGTGATTCCCGTCGGGGCGTCAAAGCTGCTCATGTAGTTCGGAAAATCAAAAGACCACTGCGCGTCCCCTACCGTGGCGGGGGAAAGGATGACAGTAGGGTCGCTCGGAACCATTGACCCTATCCAGCCCAATTCCGATCCGTATGGCATGTCACCAGCAGAGAGGTGCATGCCCTTCGAATCGACCGGACCTGACCACAGCTTATTGACGACATCTGCTTGCCCGGCGGTAAGACATTCTGGGCCATCGGCCCCTTTGCAGATCAGGGTACGGGCATCAAGACTGCAGGCGCGCGGGTCCTGCACCATGTCGCCCTGCCCGCCGGCAAGGGTTCCGCAGGCGCTAAGGACGGACTGGTGCAAGGCGGGGATCTTGTCTGCAGTTAGGATGGCCCGTCCGGAGGGATCAGTGTTTACCCGCACGTTCCATGCGTGGTAAAAGGTGTTCGTGGCAACCTCGTCGATGACCGGCGCCCCGACGACGACACCGTCATAGTCGTCGGGGTAGCGCTGGACTTCCTGCAGTCCCTCACGTCCGCCATCCGAACAGCCAGCGAAATATGAGAACCGGGGGCCCTTATTGTAAAAGGCCTGAATCAGGGCTTTGGTGGCAAGGGTGGTCTTGTGCATCCCCTGGTAGGCGAAGTCAGCAACAGCTCCGGGATTGCCCACGGCCCATAGCCCATCGGCAAACAATGTCCCCGATTTGGTGTGCCCGAGATCGGTCGACGCGGTAACCATTTCACCCGAAGCCGCCGGCTCACATCCCTGAGTCGATGCCGGAGACGTCGCGGTCGAGACGCGGCCGCAGTAACCACCGCAACCGAGCATAAGGAAGCGCTGGGTCCAGCCGGAAATCGGCAGCTTCACTTCAAAACGTACCTGGGAACTGACATAGCCCTTGACGAGGCAGTAGTCCTGAGGATTAGTGTCGCTCTTTTGGACAACGGTCGCCGAATCAAGACGCGTCGGTGCGCCTTGAACGGCGGTGTAGTCTCCGGACAATAGATCGGTGCATGCTTTCTCAGCCGGAACAGCCGGAAGGCTTTGAATACCGGTCGTCATTGTAGCGGTCGAAACAGAGGAAGCTGACGCAATGCTTTGGTCTGCGGCTGCCGGAACAATACTTCCGGCTGCCGCAAGGCATAGTGTCGTGAAAAGAATTGTGCAACGGAATATATCTACAGGTCTAAACACCGGATATCTCCTTTTACTGGCGTTGCGGTGAACAAGGTGGCTCCTTTTCATAGTTCCGGCTAGAGGTTTTCCTGAGAGTCGCTCCCCATCAGGTGCTCGTGCATCATTTGAGGCGCACGAGCTCCAGGGTCGCCAGAAAGCGTTCCCGGGTGGCAGGGGGCCCCTGCAGGGGCGGCGGTGCTGGCGGCAGTCCAGGTCACCGCTTCTTGTGCAAGTGGCATTCTTTGGGGCCGCCAATTTGTCCTTCATCAGAAAGGTCGTCGTGGGCCTTTCCGCGATGAAGGGTGATAGTGAGCGCCACGGCAGTTGTGCGGTAAGCGCACACATGTGCGGATAGCGGTAGTTGCGAGCCTACTAGGCGGTGAGACAGATCACAACCATGGTCCATTGGCTGTAACAGCGAAAGGCCATACCGCCACAGCGGCGTAGCGCATACCGGAAGACCCGGGACCTACCTCGCCCGGGTTCACCAGCCCGTTCATTCAGGCAACCGCAAACGACATTTGACGTTGTCCTGTGCTAGATCACAGGGCTATCTCGGTGCTCAGTACCCCGCCTGCGGCCTTTCAGATGGACCGGTTGGGGTGATGCCTTCGGTGACGCTGCGGACTGTAACCCTTTGGTGTTCCAGGTCATCGACTAAAGCCAGCGGGTTGCCGCTGCGAAACCTTCATCTCGACGATGTAGGTCTGTCATGGTCATCCGTCTTTGTTGGACCATGGGGGCTTCACGTCCGGTGCTGGTCATGGAACAGGCGGTGGTGCGTGGGTAAGCTCTTGGGCTAATTTCAGGACGTTCTTGAGGGCGGGAGTCTCTGTGCCGGTCTTCCAGACGATGCTGTTCTGCACGATGTATTCCTCGGCCAGGGGCCGCATCACGAGTCCTTGGGCCGTGGTATGTCCGGCGCCAGTGGTCGCAAAGGCGAGACCGACTTTGGCATTGATGAGCGCGGAAAGTGTCATGCCGTCGGCTACTTCGATGATTTTTGCGGGGGAAAAGCCTGCACGGTCGCAGGCTTCCTCTGCCATGCTTCTGATGGTCCAACCCGGCGCCTGGAAAATCAGAACCAGAGTCTCATTCTTTAACGCCAGGGTTGGCACCTTGGCCAGGTGCGCCAGCGGATGGTCCTGCGGCATCAAAACGCCAAGGTGTCCGGGCCAAATTGTCCGCCAGCTGATGCCCTCTCCCCGGACTGGACCTCCCACCAGGCCGATGTCCAGATCCTGCTTTTCCACCTTTTTGATGACTTCAGGATTTCGCCTGGAGCTGTCAATAATGAGCTCCATATTCGGGTAGTGCCTGTCAACCGCGCGGACGAGGGTCACGAGATGGTCCGACGTGAATCCGGAGTTGAACCCTATCCGGATTTTACCGAATTCCCCCGTACCTGCGTTGCGGGCTTGGCCGCCGGCAGCTTCAATCGCCCGTAGTGCGGCGCGGCACGGCTCCAGGAATGCATCGCCGGCATCCGTGAGCCTGACAGTGCGCTTGTTGCGTTCGAACAGCTGAATGCCAAGGTGGCGTTCCAGGTGGAAGATCTGTTGACTTACGGCAGGCTGCGCGATGTGAAGCCGTTGAGCGGCCCGTCCGAAATTGAGCTCCTCCGCCACCGCGATAAACGCCTTCATCCATCGTATTTCCATCCGGCCTCCGTACGGCATCCCCCGACTGATAAGCGTAGGTTATTGCTCTGCTCGGTTTTTTGTCTTGGACACTTATCTTCGCATTGGTGAGGCTTATCTGTACAAGAGTGATGGATGACACATGAAGGCAGGAAAGCGTGAGCATGACAGCTACCACAGAACCCGGGCCGCTGAGCGATGGCAGTGCCGCCTTTCCGCATCCGGGCCCGGTCAGGGGATCCGGCGGTGAGATCCGGCACGAGAGCATCGTCTATTCGTGCGAAGCCGGTTACCGGCCACTCTTTTTGGATCTGCGCGTGCCAAAGTCAGCTACCTCTGACTACCCGTGCCCGCTGGTGATTTGGGTTCACGGCGGGGGCTGGATGCACGGCTCGCGCCGTCGGCAGGCCCCAAACCTACACCGGAACCGCGTGATTGAACGCATCGTTGAAGCGGGTTTTGCCGTAGCTCTGGTGGACTACCGTCTGGCCAAAGAAGCTGCCTTTCCCGCTCAAACTCTGGATTTGAAAGCTGCCGTACGGTGGCTGCGGGGGCACGCCTCCGAGTTCCACCTTGATCCCCGCCGGTTTGCCCTTTGGGGTGAATCCGCCGGCGCACACCTGGCGCTCATGGCCTCATTCTGCGACACGTTCGACGACGAGCGGAGCGGCGAGTTCCGTGGCGAATCCGAAGCGATACAGGCAGTCATTGACTGGTATGGCCCCGCAGACCTCACCACAGCTATCGGTACGACGGGGGCTGCCGACTCAGAAGAAACAGGTGCCTCGGGCGAACACCCGGTGGGGACACTCCTGGCAGGAAGCACTTGGACGGCGGAGGATCTGTCCCCGCTTCGCCATGTCCGCGCCGATGCTCCGCCAGTCTTCATCGCCCATGGCCGGGACGACCGGCAAGTGGACGTGGAGCAGAGCCGGCGCTTTCACGAAGCCCTCGTAAAAGCCGGGGCCACCACGGAATATCTGGAGACGGCAGGAGATCACGTCTTTGTAGGGGCGGAGGTACTTTCCGAGGTAACTGACAGCTCCCTGGACTTCCTGCGGAAGCACCTGGGTCCAGGCACCATCAGCGGTCTTGACCCGGCCATTATCGCAATGGAAAAGGCCATGGCCGATTCCGGAGACTACCCGATATTCGTTGATTCCCGGAGCAGCCCCGTGGACGCCGCCACGGCACGCGCCAGAGGAGTGCGCCTGCGTGATAGTTTTTATCCCCCGCAGTTCTTCGACGTTGAAGCCGTCACCGACGAGACGATCACGGGACCGGCCGGAGAAATCCGCATCCGGATCCAAAAGCCCTTGGGCGGCAGTGATGCCACGGTGATCTATTTTCATGGCGGAGGGTGGATCATCGGTGACCTCGATTCACACCAGGCCAATGCCAGCAGGATCGCCGCGCAGTCCAAAGCGCATGTCATTCAAGTGGATTACCGGCTGGCGCCGGAGCATCCCTTCCCCGCAGGAGTCGAGGACGTCCTCGCTGCCCTCGATTGGGTGATTACGAATATTGAACGGTTCGGCGGCAACCCGGCAAAGCTGGTGGTGGCAGGTGACAGCGCCGGCGGGAACTTGGCGGCCGTCGCTGCCCAGCACTGCAGGGAACAGGGCATCCGGTTGGCCGCCCAGTTCCTCATTTACCCCGCCACCGACCTGTCCGTCAGCATGGATGGCGGGGTTGAGAGCCAGTATCTAGGCCCAGAAGCGCCGTCTCTGGCTTCGAACCCGCGAGTGTCGCCGGCGTTGGCGGGGCGCCTGGATGGCTTGGCTCCCGCGGTCATCGGCGTCGGAGTCCACGACTTCCTGTACCAGGACAACGTCCGATACGCCCGAAAGCTGGCAGACGCTGGCGTAACTGTCGTTTTCCGACAGTACCCGACCCTGAATCACGGGTTCTTCAGCTATGGCAACGTCTCGACCGCCGCGGACAAGGCCGCTGAACAGATGTGCCAGGACCTGTACCGCATCCTGCATTCCTGACCTGCGCGGCCGGCGTTGCCCATGACTTCCGTTCCAGTTACTCAAAGAAGAGGAAAAATGAAACAGCACACATCCCTCCGGCTGCGCCGGGCAACTGCAGCCCTCGCCGCCCTCGCGGCCTCGGCCCTGGCGTTGTCCGGTTGCGGCGGAAGCGCAGGTTCTCCGGGCGGTACCTCTGGGGCCGGTAGTGGGCAGGTTCTGACCGTGTCCAATACCTTCGCTCCGATCAGCATGGATCCTGCCCTCAGCGGCAACGGTCGTGCCGGAACCATGCTCCAGCCTGCCTACGAACCACTTGTGCGCACCGGCGCCGATGGCAAACTTGAGCCAGCGCTTGCCGAGTCGTGGAACGTGGCACCGGACAATATGTCCGTGACCTTCAAACTGCGGGACAATGCGAAGTTCAGCGACGGCGAGCCCGTCACCGCTGAGGCAGCCAAGAAATCCATCGAATACTGGGTCTCGAAAAAGGGTCCCTTCGCTGTGAACCTGGCCACCCTGGAGTCCGTGACAGTGAACGGGGAATTCGAGTTCACCGTCAAAGTGAGCGCACCGAACCCGGATCTGGCCAGCATCTTCAACACCTACTGGCTTGCAGGAGATTTGATCAGTCCCAAAGCGCTGGCCACACCGGATGTCCTGGGCACCGAAACCCATGGCGCCGGCCCGTACGTGCTCGATACCGGCGCTACCATTACCGGCAAGTCCTACACCTACCTGCCAAATAAGAACTACTACGATCCGACCAAGATCCATTGGGACAAGGTTGTCATCAGTGTTTACGAGGACCAGAACTCCGCCGTCCAGGCCTTCAAGGCCGGCCAGCTAAAGGTCATGGTCAGCGACCCGATCACTGCCAATGCCAATAAGGCCGGCCTGGCCCAGGGAGCACGCATCGTCTCGGATCCGGTCCAGTGGACCGGTCTGATCATTAACGACCGCACCGGGGAAGTCAACAAACCCCTGGGGGACGTGAAGGTCCGACAGGCCATCAACTACGGCATTGACCGTTCTCTGGTGACTCAGGCCCTGTTCGGCGATTTCGGCACCCCTACCTCGCAACTGCAGGTCAAAGGCTTCACCGGCTATGACGAGACCAATGACAAGAAATACCCCTACGACCCGGAGAAGGCCAAAGCTTTGCTGGCCGAGGCCGGCTATCCGGGCGGAATCACCATCGATGTCGGCTATGTCAAAAACACGCTGAACTCTACACAGGCCCAAGCCATTGCCGGGCAGTTGGAAAAGATCGGCGTGAAGTTGAACATCACGGAGGTCCAGAACTTTGGTGAGCTGAATACCCGAATGGCACAGAAGAAATTCGGAGCGATCATCGCCCAATCGAACTCCGGAACGCCGTTCATGGCGAAGTTCCAGACCCTCGACCCGAACGGTTCCTACAACTACTACCACTCACAGGATCCGGAGCTGACAGCCCTGATTAACGCCGCGGCGGCCAAACCGGCCGCCGATTCCGAAGAAGCCTGGAAGAAGGTTCAGGGGCGGGTCGCCGACCTGGCCTGGTTCGCCATGACCTCTGCCCTGAATGTGAGCTACTTCGTGGCTCAAGGCGTGGACGTTCCGCAGCCTGGCCAGAGCCTGATCATCGACATGGCACTCGTCAAACCGGCCACCTAACGGGTCGCCACCCCTAACTTAGGCCGTGTGGGTTCCGGCCGCGAAGTCTGGCCGGAACCCACAGCACCGGCACCATATTTTCCCTGGCAGCCCGCTGCAGAGCCTGGCTTCCCGAAGGAGACACCACATGCTACGCCTGATACTCCATCGGCTTCTGTTGTCGATTCCACTGATTTTCGTTGTCACGTTCCTCACGTTCTTCCTTAACGCGCTGGCCCCTGGCGATCTGGCCCAGACGATACTTCAGGGCCAAGGTTCACCGGAGCAAGTCGCTGCGCTCCGGGCCCAGCTGGGCCTGGATGAGCCGCTGTTGTCCCAATACGGTGCCTGGGCAGGACAGGCGCTGCAGGGCAACCTCGGTAAGTCGATTTTCACGGGGGAAAGCGTGGCGCACCTGCTGAACAGCAGGATCGGGGTGACCTTGTCCATTATGGCCGGTGTTTTCGTCATCTGCCTGGTGGCGGGGGTTAGTCTCGGGGTGCTCAGTGCCTTGCGCGGCGGATTCATCGGTCGTTTCATCGATGTGTTGTCCCTGGGCGGCCTGGTCTTTCCTTCCTTCTGGGTGGCGCTGGTGTTCATCTCTTTCTTCGCCGTGACACTGCGCTGGTTCCCTGCCACCGGATATACCCCGTTTGCGGACTCTCCGACCAAATGGTTGGCGGGTTTGGTGCTGCCGGTCTTCGCAGTGGCCCTGCATTCCATCACAGGGGTGGCCAAGCAGACCCGTGACGCCATGTCAGATGTTCTGGCCCGTGACTTCATCCGCAGCCTGCGGGCATCCGGCTTGTCCTCCGGCACGATCATTTTCAAGCATGCGCTGCGCAACGCGTCGTTGCCGCTCGTCACCGTAATGGGCCTGGTCATGGTGGGTGCAATCACCGGCACGGTCTTTGTGGAGCAGATTTTCGTCTTGCCGGGGGTGGGCAGCCTCGCAGTCCAGGCCACACAGCAGTTCGACATCTACCTGCTGCAGGGCGTGACTTTGTACTTCACCGTCCTGACCATCCTGATCAATCTCATCGTCGACCTCAGCTACGGCTGGCTCAACCCCAAGGTGCGTGTGTAATGAGCGAAGCAACCCGCATGGAGGGAACGCTGTTCGCGGCCAAGCTGCCTGTTGTCCAGGACAAACCGTCCCGCTTCATGAACCGACTCTTCAAGAAACCCCTGGCCATCATTTCGATTGCATGGCTGATGATTGTTATCACCGCTGCTGTCCTGGCACCCACAATTGCTCCATTCGATCCACTGGAGCAGAACTTGTTGGACATCAAGAAATTACCGTCGGCGGTGCACTGGCTCGGCACTGACGCTTTCGGCCGCGATGTGCTATCCCGGCTGCTGCACGGTTCGCTGCCGACGATCATTGGTATTTTCCAGGCAGTCGCCGTCGCCTGTGTGCTGGGATTCATTCTGGGCCTGGCCGCCGGCTACTACGGTGGGTGGCTGGATAAGACCATCGGCCAGATCACCGACCTGCTGATGGCCCTGCCAGGATTGGTCATCCTGCTCTCGATCCTGGCGGTCTTCAACCGTGACATGACGGCAGCAATGGTCACCATGGGCATCATGGGCTGCGCCGGCATCGCCCGGGTCATCCGCAGCTCAACCCTGAACGTGCGCGAAGAACTGTACATCGAGGCCGCGAAGATTTCAGGCCTGGGAGATAACGCGATTATCTTCCGGCACGTGGTGCCCCGCATCGTGGGACCCATGATCGTCCAGCTCTCAATGTTCGCTGCCATGGCCGTACTGACCCAGACCGGTATCAGCTTCCTGGGCCTGGGCGTCCAGCCCCCGGCACCTACCTGGGGAGGCATGGTGTACGAGGCGGCCGCCGCACTGAACGACTTTCCCTGGCTGCTGGTCCCGGCAGGAGCCACTATCGCAGTAACCGTCCTCGCCTTCGGGCTCCTCGGGGACGCAGCGCGGGACGCCGCTGCCGAGGGCTGGACCAGGACCGCCCGCCGGCGGTCCCGACGGACGAACACCCTGCACGCTGATGCCGCCACTGACGTGACCAAGTCCGCAGGCACGCCTGCTGTGCCGGAAGAACCTGCGTTCCTAACCGTACGCGGCCTGACGATAGTGGCCCAGAATGCCAGCGAAGAGCGGGTGCTTGTACAAAGCCTGGATTTGGATCTCGATCGAGGCGAGACCCTCGGCATCGTCGGGGAATCAGGCTCCGGCAAGACCCTCTCCAGCTTGGCGCTCATGGGGCTGTTGCCGCTGGGAACCCGGGTCACTGCAGGCACTATGGTGCTGGATGGGCGCACTTATGACCTAAGCCGGGTCGATATGCTGCGCGCGCTGCGCGGCGCCACCATCGGGATGATCTTTCAGGAACCCATGGCGGCCCTGGATCCGTGCTTTACCGTGGAGCACCATTTAGTCGAAGTGCTCCGCCGGCATACGAAGCTCTCCCGGACCGCGGCCAAGGCCCGTGCGGTGGAACTGCTTGAGCAGGTCAAGATCCCCAACCCTGCCGATGTCGCACAGCGCTACCCGCACCAGATTTCCGGAGGTATGGCGCAGCGGGTGGGCATTGCCCGCACGCTGGCCGCCAAGCCGAAGGTATTGCTGGCGGACGAGCCGACCACGGCCTTGGACGTGACGGTGCAGGCGGACATTTTGGACCTGCTCCGCGAACTGAGCACCACCGACAACATGGCCGTCATCCTGGTCACCCACGACTGGGGTGTGGTGGCTGACATCTGCGACCGCGCGCTCGTTCTGTATCACGGCGAAACTCTGGAATCCGCTCCGGTGCGGAAAATCTTCAGTCATCCGGAACACCCCTACACGAAGGCACTGCTGAAGGCGAACCCACACAACGCCGTCGTGGGCCAGCCGCTGCCCACCATCCAGGACTCTCTGGAAAACCTGCTGGCCGCCACGGGCGGACGCACCGAAGTGAAGGAGACCGTCGTATGACCGGGAGCGGAGACCAGAACATCCCACTGCTAGAAGTAAAGGACCTGCAGGTCATATACAAAACCCGTCGGCGCGAATTCCATGCCCTCAAGGGTGTGAGCTTGTCCATCGCCGCCGGTGAAACGGTTGGCTTGGTGGGCGAATCCGGCTCCGGGAAAACCACGATCGGCAAGGCGGTCCTGGGCCAGGTGCAGGTGACTGCCGGACAGGTCCTGTTCGACGGCGAGGAGATCACCACCGCCTCGCGCAGGCGCCGCCAGGAACTGGGGCGCGAACTGCAGGTCGTTTTCCAAGACCCGTACTCCTCGCTGAACCCCGCCCGGACCGTGGGCCAAACCCTTGCCGAACCACTGAGCCGTGACAAGTCGCTAGGACGCGACGCCGTTCGGCTTCGGATCGCGGATATCCTCAGGCGTGTCGGCATGCCCGAAGACACGGCCGAACGCTACCCCGGACAATTCTCCGGTGGCCAGCGCCAGCGCATCGCCATCGCCCGCGCCGTCATCGGCCGGCCCAGACTCGTGGTCTGCGACGAACCGGTTTCCGCCCTAGACCTCTCCGTTCAGGCCCAGGTACTGAACCTGCTCAACGAGCTCCAGCAGGATATGAAGCTGAGCATGCTCTTCATCTCCCACGACCTGACCGTGGTACGGCATGTTTCTCAACGCACCGTGGTCCTGTACCGGGGCGAAATCGTCGAAGAAGGCGATGCCCAACAAGTCCACGACCATCCGCGCCACCCCTATACCCGGGCCCTCATCGACGCCTCACCGGTGCCGGACCCGGACCTGCAACGCCACAAGCGCGAAGAACGCCGCGCCCGGCTCCACATGGAAGCATCAGCCTGAGAAGCCGCGCCCCATCGTGGCGCAACCTCGGTCTGACATCTTCGACGATTCTTGAGAGATTTTGAAAGAGAGCACTATTCATGGCATGGATCGACCTCCTAGGCAACGACATTCACTACACCGACACCGGATCAGGGGACCCCGTCGTCATGATCCATGGGCACGGCTCATCAGCGGCGTGCTGGGAACCCCACATCCAGGAGTTGTCCAAGCGGTACCGTGTGCTGGCATATGACAGCTATGACCACGGTTTCTCCTCCAATTCGCCCCGGAACGGTGGTGGCGGCCCCGACCGTGTCAACGAACTCGAGAACTTCCTCCGAAAACTTGGCATCGAACGTCCGGTCCTCATGGGGCAGTCCATGGGCGGCATGACGGTCCTGCGCTGGGCCATCCGGCACCCGGCTGAAGCGGAGGCCCTGGTGGTCTGTGGCATGGGCTGGCCCATAATGGCCAGGCCCGGCAACGTCATGAGCGCACTGGATGCCCAGGAGCGGATCTGGCTCAGCGTGGGTGAATCCTTTACTCCCGAATGGGTTGAAGCAAACCCGATGGAATATGAGCGCTACATCCGGATCCGGTCCACCGCAACGGCAATCGAAGCTGCCCGGCACCCCCGTCCCACGGATTTGTCCAAGACAGGCTGGGACCGCCAGGACCCGAAGGTTGAGGAAGGCCTGCGGGCTGTCGCCAGCGCGCTGCTGCTGTTCGTTGGGTCGAAGGAAGCCCCGGCCATCGCCGAGGGGGTGCACAACGTTCATTCACTGGTTCCGCACAGCAGGATGGTTGTCGCCGAGGGCGCCGCGCACAACGCCTACTACCAGCAGCGCGACCTGCTACTGAGGTCACTCGAGGAAATCCTTGCTGCCAAACCCTCCGTTCTCGACAGTACAACGCCTGTATAGGCCTACCGTGATGCCCAGAGCCAGGTATCCGGACCGGTCCTCAACCGCAGGCAGACCAAACGATGGACTTCGAAAGGGCGAGTGCATAAAAACCCACGGCAGGGGTGGGCGCCGGTTGGTGCTCATAGGCTCCAACGCGTCCAGGGACATGTCGCCTGCGTTGTGGAACTTCTCAAGCACCTCGGAAACGACTGGACGTATGAAGCATGGGACGTCCCCGCAAACAACGACATGTCAGCCATCCACGAAGGGATGCTGGCACCTGACGTTGTGGCAGCCAACGTCTGCTGTGCAGTGCATCGCGGGCCGTGTGTCCGCCTAAAGGAGGCGTACAACGCGATCGACGAGTGGATGGCGGCGAATCGTCGAGAGTCTGCCGGGTACTCCTGGGAGATTTACGGAGATCCAATGCCGGACCCAGCCCAAACTGAGCCGACAATCGTGCGCCTCCTTAAGTAGGAGTCAACGGGGGACAGCGCCGCCAATCCCTGTTGCCTGCTTGAATCCGGAATTCTACGGGTCGGTCTCCGACAGCAGTGCACGGAGACAGCCCGATGAACGGGCCGGGATTCTCTGACGGCCTGGGGCTAGTTTTGGTCCGCGGGGTAATCCCCAGCCGGTTATGGGACAGGGAGCAGAAACCCTAGGAGACTGCTGAACTAAGTGCTTTGTAGGGCTGGTCCGTGGCGTTCGCTGTCGGGCCAGCCCTTCCTTTTGTGGGTTGGGGTTTCTGGGGTTGAAGTATTTTGGGTGGTTCCGGGCTTTTGGTGCCTGTGGCCGGGTAGTGGGTGTTGTTTTGGCGGGCTGTGAGAGGCCTGGTCCTGGTTTCCGGTTCAAGCGATGGCCCAGGACCCCTGTTCGCTGGTGAGTCCGAGCTTCAGGAGGCGGCGGAGGTTCAGTCCGGCGATCCGTAGCTGGAGCCAGGCGTTGTTCCGGTTGATGCCGCGGTGGGGAACCCGTCGGTTGCCGCGGGTGAGCCATGCGATGGACCGTTCGACCATGGGCCGGTGGGTGCGGTAGTCGTCCTGGAAGGCCGGGTTCTTGGCGCGTTGGCGGTGTTGCCGTTGCAGCGCGTCATGTTCGTGGAGAACGATTTTGTGTCCTCGCGGTGAGGCGGTGCATCGGTGCCGGAGGGGGCAGCCTGTGCAGGCGGCGCCGAACGTGACCCGTCGTTTGGTGGTGATGTTGCGGGTGAGTCCGTGCGGGCAGGTCATGGTGCCGGCTGCTTCGTCGACGGTGAAGTCATCGAGGGTGAATCCGCCTTCGACTGCTGGGCGGAGGGGCCAGGGTTTGATCACCGGGGTGTGGCCGGTGCCGGCCAGAGCGGCGAGCATGTCCCCCGTGCCGTAGGCCGAGTCGGCCAGGACGTCCAGGCTGGTGCCGGCGATCGTGGAATCCATGCCGATCAGCCGGGCACCGACGGCCCCGTCGCTGTTTTCCGGGCCGGAGGCCTTGGTCAGTTCCGCGGCGGTGATCAGCCCGGTGTCGGGTTCGATCACGATGTGGGCCTTGTATCCGTCCTGCTGCCGGGACTGTGTCTTGTGCGCGTGCCGGGTGTCGGGGTCAACGGTGGAGATCATCCGGTCCGGGGCGACCTTCCGGGCGATCCGCCACCGCCCGTCGGTCCCGTCGGAGTCCTCGGCCGGTTCCACGTCCTGCCCGGCGACCAGGGCCAGCAGAGCGTAGGCATCAGCAGCCTTTCCGTCCAGCGTTTCGGGATCGACCGCGGCCAGCAACGCCAGGGCGTCGGTGACCAGCGCGGAGATCAGCCCGTCTTTGGCGTCCTGGTCATCCCAGGCGATTCCGGCTTACCCGTGCGGATGTAGTCATAGCCCGTGGCGTGGGCGGTCACGAGTTCTTGTCCGCCCGGGATGTCCCGGCCGAAGCGGCGGACCGCGGCGATCAGCTGCGTGATCGTGTCCTGCCTCGCGACCGCGTCATCCAGGACCGTTGAATCCACCGCTCTGCGGCGCTTGCCCGTCAAAGCCCCGGTTTCCGCGACGACTTTGGCGATGGCTTCCATGATCCGGTGCGGATCCGACGAGGCGGCCAGCCGCTTTCGCCAGTACGTCAACGTGCTCGGATGGAACGCGGTATCAGTCAGCCCGTACCCGCACGCGGCCTTCCACCTCAGATCGAAGGTCAGTGCATCGGCTGTTTCCCGGTCAGAGAGGCCCTGCAATGCCTGCAGCACCCGCACCGACCCGATGACCGGCGACGGAACCGACGGCCTGCCCCGCCGCGACGGAAACAGATCCTCCATCATCGAATCCGGAAACAACCGCCCCCGATGCTTGGCCAGAAAAGCGAAAACACTGCCCGGAGCCAACAACTCCCCGGCCAGTGCCTCCACATCCAAATACCCGCGTTGCGCGTCCTCGCGTCCCTGCATAAGACCAGTCTTAACCACCAGACCCATCAGTCCAGTCGACGCGCCCCACATCCGCCGATTAGTTCAGCAGTCTCCTAGGGCGGCGCGATATTCGCCGCGCACATCATGGTTTACCGGAGGTTGCCTCTCCGAATAGCCGCGTGGGACCGGCGCCAGCGCGGGGCCATCTGCGTCGCCGGTCGCTCATGATGTTCTCAGATCTCACCCTGACACTCTGAGGGCCATAAAACCGGCGCGGGGGGCCCGATAACCATCGAAACAGTCCGAAGAATCGGGATTCATTGGACCTCGCTCGTGGCAGGGATGGCTAAATCACCTCTCGCGGCGCGGCAGGTGGCTGAAGAAGATTTAGGGCTCGGGCGACGAGCGAATCCCGCCTGGTCAGGCGCCCCGACGTCAGATTGGGCTGTAGGTCAGCAAGGCAACGGCGACATGGAGCTGTGGAATCATGGTGGCCGCCGA
Organism: Arthrobacter sp. MMS18-M83; assembly: GCF_026683955.1. Classification (NCBI taxonomy): domain Bacteria; kingdom Bacillati; phylum Actinomycetota; class Actinomycetes; order Micrococcales; family Micrococcaceae; genus Arthrobacter; species Arthrobacter sp. MMS18-M83. Next base: position 3,762,757 of record NZ_CP113343.1, read on the forward strand.
GAAGCCTCACGGTACAGATCGATCTGCTAGCGGGCGAGATTTCAGCATTCGGTTCAGCATTCGGTGACGTTGACGGCGAGTCCGCCGCGCGAGGTTTCCTTGTACTTGCTCTTCATGTCCGCGCCGGTTTCGCACATGGTCTTGATGGCGGTGTCGAGGGAAACATGGTGGATCCCATCGCCGCGGAGGCTAATCCTGGCAGCGTTGATGGCTTTGTTGCTGGCCGCGGCGTTGCGCTCGATGCAGGGGATCTGGACGACTCCTCCCACGGGGTCGCACGTGAGGCCAAGGTTGTGTTCGATGCCTATTTCGGCGGCATTCTCCACTTGTTGTGGAGTACCGCCGAGGATTTCGCAGAGTGCGCCGGCCGCCATGGAGCAGGCTGAGCCGACTTCGCCTTGGCAGCCGACTTCAGCGCCGGAAGAGGCGTTGGTTTTGAACAGGGCGCCGATGGCTGCCGCGGTCAGGAGGAACCGGGCGACGTGTTCTTCCGGCCGAAACCTGAGCCGGTCTCCGGGTAGGGGTGCACGAAGCCGAGGGTGGCCCGGCCGTTTTCGTCGATGAGCCTGCCAAGGTGTTTGCTCATCCCGAAAACCACGCTTCGATCCACGATCCTGGCGCTGGGGACGGCTGCTTCCAGGGCTGCTTCGAACCGCATGACGTCGGTGAGCTCCCGCAGCCAAACGGCGACCACCATGTTGTACTGGCTTGCCACGGCCAGTGCCGTCCGGGCCTCGGGAATCCGTGCCATGAGCCCATGCATTTGCTCGATGTGTTTGGCCGGGGTGCGGACGAAGTACCAGGCATAGACGGGCCACCCGGTGCCGCTACGGGCCACGTCGGTCCGGATCCGCACTCTGCCCTCGGCGCGCATCCTGGCCAGGCCGTCAGCCACCCGCTGTTCGCTGAGCCCGTGTTCGGCAGCGATACGGCTGATGGGGCGGCGACCGTCCTCGATGAGGCAATGCATGAGGGCCATTTCCACATCGGGATGTACTGTCCGCGGCGCCCGCGCCCGGGGCGGCTTGGGCTTGGCGATCTTAGCCGCCTCCTGCGTCGAGAGGGCGCGCAGCCTCCAGTCGGAAGCTTCCATGATCAGTTCGGTGACCAGGTGCGTCTGGGTGTTCCGGACTCCTTCCAGTGCGCCGATTTGATTGGTCACCACATCCCAAACAGCCCTGGGGTTCTCTGCCAGCACCGTGGCTAGCAGGTCCCGCCCACCGGAGGTGTGGTCAAGGGTCATGACAGCGGGTAGTTGCGCCATCTGCTGTGCTACTTCGCCCGTGTGCTGGGGCATACAGGTGATATCCACCAACGCTGAAGCACCTGCGGGGAAAATTCCAGTTACCCACGCCAGACCACGCTCCCGAAGGGACTCCCAGCGGCGGGCAAGCGTCACGGCGTCGACGCCAATTACCGGGGCCAACTCACTCCACGATGCCCGGCCCTCGATCTGCAAAGCATGGATAATGCGCTCCTCAAGGGGACCGAGCATGTATTCCTTCATAAATGAAAGACTATCCTTAGAAAACTGCGACTTCATCGGTCGGAAACACGCTGCCGCCATGATTGTGTGATCCCGTTCACTACTCATTAATATCGGAGTGCATATGCGTTCACTTGCGCAGACCTCAAAGCCGGCTGGGGGAGTTGTTGGCTTCTTGGTCGTCATGGAGCTCGGCAGCGGTATCCTGCAGGGCTGGCTGAGTCCGCTGTTTTCCTCGATCGGACAGCATTACGGTGTGTCGGCCGCAGCCCTGAACTGGATCAGCGCGGCCTACCTGCTGTCGACGGTGCTGGTGGTCCCTTTGCTTTCGAAGCTGGGAGACATCTTCGGCCACAAGCGTCTCCTGATGATCTCCACAGCAATCGTTGCCGGGGCGTCGGTCCTGGTGGCGCTGGCGCCGAGCTACGAGCTGTTCCTCTTGGGCCGGGCCATCCAGGCGCCGTTGGCTGTCTTTCTTCCCCTTGAATTCGCAATCGTTCATCAGCGCAACTCGGAGCGTTCAGGCCGAAGCATCGGCAGGCTGGTAGCGGCCTTGACGTTGGGGGCGACGCTGGGCGGGTTGCTGTCCGGCTTTGTCCTCGACGCCACAGGCAGCCTCTCGGTAGCGCTGCTCATGCCGGCCATCTTCGTTGCCCTCTGCGTTCCAGGTGTCGCGATCTTCGTGAAGGAGAGCCCGCTGCGGACCCAGGGCCGGGTTGATTACCTCGGAGCACTACTGCTTGGCGGTGGCTTGGTCGCCGTACTGGGCAGCGCCTCCAATCTTGCGACATGGCCTCCGCTGGCCACAGCCGCAGCAATGCTCGTGGGCGGCATCCTGCTGGTGGCCTGGGTGGTGTCCGCCCGCCGCATCCAACATCCACTTGTGGACCTGAACATGCTGCTCCGCGGCGGCATTGGACTGCCGATCTTCGTCGCGTTCCTCTACGGCGCACAACTGTTTGGCGCCCAGGCACCCATCTCGGTCTACCTGCGCTCCGATCCTTCTACCCAAGGCTTTGGTTTCGGTGCGTCCGCGTCCACTGCCGGGCTGGTACTGAGCGTCCTCGCCGTATCCGCTTTCGTCGGAGCTTCGCTGGGTGACCTCGTTTCCAAAGTCTTGGGCGGTGCCCGCACCGTTGCCTTGGGCGGCCTGCTTGGGGCCATCGCCTTCGCGTTGATGATCCTGGTTCCGGGAAATCTGCTGACCTTCGGAGTGTGGCTCGCCATCTCCGGCCTCGGGTCGGGCCTCATCAGCAGCTCGCTGCCAACCCTGGTAGTCCAGCGCGCCAAGGCCGATTCCGTCGGCATCGCTTCCGGGCTCTACAACACTGCACGCACTGCCGCAGGCGGCGTTGCCGGAGCGCTCTTCGCTCTGCTGATGTCCGCCCTTTCAACACCCACAGCAACCGGCGCCCGCGCGGCCACGCAGTTTTCCTTCCACGCCGTGTGGTGGATCTGCGCCGGACTCTCCATCGCTTTCGCCGTCGCCGTCCTCTTCATCAAGCGCGCACAAGTCGACGCTCCAGCCGCCCAGCCGACCGCCGTTGTCGAAGCCCTCGAACCCATCAACTAACCGGATAAAGGAATACGATGACCATCTCCATGGACACCACGATCACCAGCCAGCAACTAACCGGATAAAGGAATACGATGACCATCTCCATGGACACCACGATCACCAGCCAGCAACTCCGCGAAATTGTAAGGACCTCCGTTGAGGACGCCGGGCCGTCACTCCTGGAACTCAGCCACAAGATCCATTCCCTGGCCGAGGTCTCCTGGGAAGAGCACCAATCAGCCTCGCTCGTTGCCACCTTCCTGCGTGAAAACGGCTTTGATGTTACCGAGGCCGCATACGGGGTACCCACTTCCGTCGAGGCCGTGTACGGCACCGGTGAGCTGACAGTCGTCGTCTGCGCCGAGTACGACGCACTGCCGGAAGTCGGCCACGCCTGCGGCCACAACATGATCGCCGCCGCAGGAGTCGGCGCCGCTCTGGCCCTCAAACCAGTGGCCGACGCCGCCGGAATGCGCATCAAGCTCCTGGGCACCCCGGCCGAAGAACACGGCGGAGGCAAAGTATCACTGCTACAGGCCGGCGCATGGGAAGACGCATCCTTCTCCCTCATGGTCCACGGTGCCACCGGCCCCGACCGCAGCGTCGCAGCCATGGGCGCCGCCGCCGTCGAACGATTTCAAGTGCAGTACAAAGGCAGCGAAGCCCACGCAGCCGGAGCACCAGACAAAGCCATCAACGCTGGAGCCGCCGCAAGCCTCGCCATGGTGAACATGGCCATGCTCCGCCAGCACCTCCCAGCGAACGCCAACATCAACGCCTTCATTTCCCACGGTGGAGGAGCCACCAACGTCATCGCCGGCGAAACCACACTTCAAGTGGAAGTCCGCGCCCGGGACATCGACGTATGGCGGGACCTCAAGCGCCGAGTGCTGGCATGCTTCGAAGGCGCCGCCATCGCCACCGGATGCACCTGGACGCACCACCAAACTGAACACCCCTACGCGCCGCTCAACACCCACGAAGGGCTGGGTAAGGCCTGGGACAGCAACATGGAGGAAATCGGCCGACCGGTCGACACGACCCCGATCTTCGGTGGCGGTTCCACGGACATGGGCAACGTCTCCCAAGTACTCCCTGCCCTGCACGGCATGGTCTCTGTCCGCAACAGCACCGCCGTGCCGCACCACCCAGACTTCACGGCGGCAGCATCGTCGCCCGAAGGCGACCAAATGGTTCTCGACGGCGCGACCGTCATGGCCCTGACCGTCTTGGACGCCGCCCTCGACCCGGCACTCCGGGCTGAACTGCTGGAATTGCAGGCCGCCCGCGAACCGGGCGCCACGACAAGCACATTGGAAGCGTGAGCTAAGGCTTCCCAGCCGGAGTTGCGACGCAGACGCAGGGCTAGGGCCGTTTCGATGATCTGCAGGGTTCCTTCTCCGAGGCCGATGATCTCGGTCAAGAGGTCTTCCCTTGACCGGGTGATCAGTTGTCCCACGGAATTAACTCCGCCGCGCAGGAGGGCATTTGCGGCCCGCGATGGCAGCGCCAGTTCAGTGATGGGACGAGCGCGGTTCAGTTCGCGTTCCCGGAGCATCCGGGCAGTCGGGCGCCTGTGGGTTGTCTTGACAGACGGGCCCGGCGGCAAGGCCCGGGATACTGACGGGGCGCCCGGATGTGTCGATGTGGCGTCGGGGCGCCCGGATATGTCGTGAGGGTCTGGTGTCATGGTGCTTCTCCAGGCGCGGTCGGGTGCGTCAGTGACTGCGGGGAGGTTCGTATGCACTGCGGGCTGGGGCGGCGCGCCGATGCGACCTTACACCGGCTACTGGGAGTGCGTTCGGGCTAACCTTCCGCGGCTCTGGACACCAGGTCTTCGAAGGCGCCGGTCTGGGCGTGTACGGGCCCACACCGCGAGGGTTTTGGTCTTGGATGCGCGGCAGCGTTCTTGGCGGATGTGACCAACCCTACAGAAGACCCGTCAACGCGAAAAGCAGTTCCGACGAAGACCATTGCCACAGCCTGCCCGGGGTACCGGTGGGTTGCCGCGGGGTGGGGCGGCGGGCTTCACGATCAGCCAGTGAAGTTTCAGGCGTCCGTGACCAGGATCATGGTGCGCCCGCGCCCGCCGCCGCTTGCGTGGGCGGGGCAAAAAATTACGTGGTTGAAACGCATCCGCAACAGCGCCGAGGGAGGCTTAGCGCATGGCCTGAGCTAAGAGTGCCTCAGCTGACAGGACCAGTGCGGGGGTGTGGGCCGGGGTGCTGCGTACTGCCAGGGGAAGGAGGGACCAGCGGTGATAAGGAAAAAGACGCCGGTCAGGGCGGGCCGGCCGCCGAGTTGGGGTGTGAAGTGTGCGGGCGGTTGCCGGAACCGCCTAAACACCGGCTTACCCTGGCGAGTATCGCAACGATGGTCCCTCTGGAACTGGTCGTGAACACCTTGGCGGTGAACACGGAGTTGCCGTTCGCGGTGAAGGTCCTGGTGTTGACCGTGGCTACGAGCCTGCTGGGCATCTGGGTGGCGGAGCCTTCCGTGCGGCGGCTCCTGCGCGGATGGCTGCACGCGCCGGCGCTGCGCCACCGCAGGCGCCTGACGGAGGCGCCGGCTCTCTGGCGCGCCCGGACCTACCTTGACGATCAGCCCGGCGCCCTGGAACGGGTGACCGGCGCCCTTGCACACCGGGGCGTCAATATCCTTAGCATCCATGTGCACCTCCTTCAGGACGGGGTCCTGGACGAACTTATCCTCTCGGCTCCGGACGGTCTCACCGAAAGGCGGCTGCTCGCCGCCCTGCAGAGCGGTGGCGGCCGGGAGTCCAGGGTCTGGCCGACGACCGCCCTCGCCCTTGCTGACGGTCAGACCAGGGCTTTGTCTCTGGCCGCCCATCTCGTGGCAAACACGGATGAACTTCCGCTCACCGTCGCTGAGCATCTCGGCGCCACGGTCCTTACCGACGCCCCGCAGCGGCCCGGGCAGCCAACAGCCGAGATTCCGGGCACAGTGTTGAAAATCCCTTCATCCAGGGGTCCGCTCTTCTTTTTCCGGGCTGCCGAGCCGTTCACCCCGGCAGAGTCCGCCCGGGCGCACCGGCTCGCGGAACTCGCCGAAGTCGTCGAACTCACCGCGCTGGCCAAAGAACGCCCCGCAGCCAAGGCGCGTACCTGACCACGCTCTGTGCTCGGTGATAGGGGAGGGGCACCCTGACAGGTTTTCTCAGTTCAACCGTATGAAGGGGCCAGTGATGAGGGTAGGACTTATCAGGGCGTTGACGACCTCGGACCGGCGGATACTTCACGCGCACGCGGACCTGCTGGCCGGAAGTTTCGGGTTTGACGTGCTCACCCGTTGTATCCCGGACCAGCCGTTCGGAGTATACGATGATGCCTCATCCCGGACCGCGGCCCCGAAAGTGGCGGCCCTGGCCCAGCAGATGGCAGGCGGGGTTGATGCGTTGATCATCAGTTGCTGCGCCGACCCGGGGCTGACCGAAACACGGGCCGTCCTCGATATACCTGTCATTGGCGCCGGGTCCGCCGCGGCGGCTGCAGCCCTGGCATTCGGGGGCCGGGCAGGGGTCCTTGGCCTAACACACCAGGCGCCGGGCCCGATCGCTGAAGCCCTCGGGGAGACCATGCTGCTCATCGATGGACCCGACAGTTCCGGGATCCCCGAGGGGTTTCTCACTCCCACGGGGATCTTCGATGCCTTGGCCCAGGCGCACATGCTCGTTGACGCCGGCGCGGAACTTATCGTCCCAGGCAGCACCGGGCTGTCGAGCATCGGGATGACCGCCGTCCTCCGGGACAGGCTCGGGGTGCCGGTCATCGATCCGGTCACCGCGGCCGGATCTGTCCTCCTTTCCGGAGCGGCCGCCCGAACAATGCAACTGGTCTGAAAACACGACCCCGCGCACGTAACGCGCATGACCATGAACCCGCACTGCTCCAGGTCCACCCGGCCGGTGCCCCCTGGGCCCCTGAGTACACCCGTACCCGTTGGTCTCCTATACAAGAAAATGACGTCAAAGAAACAGGACGGCAACACCGGTGGAGCATCCTAATCTCAACGTGCAAAGAAGGGAGCCAGCCGTGGCTGCAACCGAGGAATCAACCATCCGGACGTGCGAGGATCTACGCTACGGCGACGAAATTGAGGCGTGGCATGAGGGCAGGCTCTTACACAGAGGAACGGTGAGCCAGACCTTGCCCACCATGGGAAATGTTCTGGATCCTGTGCTCCAGAACCGGGACGCGCAAACTCGTAGATGTGGAAGCATCCGAGATCATCCGGATCTCCGCTCCCACAAACCCGGGTCCTGGCAGACTTGAAAGGGCGCTGGCCGGGTGACCCGGAACGCGCCGCCGGCCCGCATCAGGGCAAGCACCGACCAGAAATCCGAACACCTCAAGAGTATGTACCAGAAACAAGGCCTGCAGCCCGTCCCGGAGCGACCTCGCCGTCTCCTTGTGAATGCGATTGCCGGGCTGGCAGGGATGATGGCCGGATCTCTATACGCAGGAGATCCACCATGAACACCGTCCTGGGCAGACCGGCCGGCTTCCTCCCGGCATCGAAATGGCCCACACTTGTGCACAAAAGAGATTTCTCTCCTACATCGGCGGAAGGCGGGTCAGGTGGCGGCCTCTTTGATCTCACTTGCAGCACTCGTTGGGCCCCAGGACCTCAAACCCGCAGCCCATGCCCTGCGGAACATCAAAGCCACGGACCTGCCCCCACTCGCGGAACTCTATGTCCACTCCTACGGCGACGGAACATCCCCTCGGGACAGGGAAAAAGCCGCGCACAGGATCAGCGCCGTCCTCAAAGGCTCCCACGGAACCCTCATCCCGCAGGCCTCCCTGCTAACTGCCGACGCGGAAGGCCGTATCATCGCCGCCATCCTCACCACGGCGCGGGACTTTGGAACAGCCGGACCTGGCACGGCTTTCATCGCAGAACTTTTCACCGACCCCGATCACCGCAGACAGGGCCTCGCAGAAGAACTCCTCAACCACGCCCTGCAGGCCCTTCACGATACGGGCCACCGAACCGTGGCCGTCACCGTTGACAGCACCAACGCTGCCGCCGTCGCCCTCTACCTCTCCCGGGACTTCCGCCGCCCCACCCAGCCCGCAGAGAACAACTAACCACCCTTCCCCTCCACACGGATGAAGACCTGCATGAGCAGGACTTCATCGACCTCACCGACCGTCTGACCTCACAGGAAACCGGCATCGTCCCCGCACCCTCGCTGCCCCTGCCTGGACGAGCAGTGCGATTTAACCGCTACCTGAAGTAACAGTCACAGACAGTTGCTTGCCGGCGCCGTCAGGCGGGGGTGCACTGCAACTACGGGTTCAGGTTTTCGGGATTGAGTACAGCGGCCTGGCCGTCGGTGAAGAACCCGTCGCCGGTTGGGTTGTGTCCCTGCTGGGCGTCCACGACGTGCACCAAGTGGGGCTGTGCCACTTTCAGCGATTGCAGGATGTATGCCCTTTCCGCGTCGATATTCGGGTCGATGTGGTGGGTTGGCAATCCTGATTTCGTTCCTATCCCGATGCCGCGGTCGAAGCTGGCCGTGGCGACCCACACGGGTTGGCCGCCGATGGTGAAATTGGTTCTCCAGATCCTTGTGTGGTGCCGCTGTACGAGGGTGTTGGCGTCGGTGGGTTTTTCGAATGCCACTGTCTCGGGCCGGGCATCCAGATAGGACGGCGTGACCGGAGCGGTGAGGTACTGCTCGTTGCGTACTGCGACGAGGATGGAACGCAGGGTGTTGCCCAGGGTCGAGGGGTCGGCTTTGTACCATCCGGCCCTTTTGAACAGGTCCTCGATCTGCTGCTGGCTGCCGAGGTAGATGAAGTTTATCGGTTCCATTCTGGCCCCGGTCAACGTTTCGCTGTAGATGGGCAACTGCCTGATGGCGGCCGCGTCCAACGCAGGCAACGCCTGGGCTGTCTCCTGACGTTCAAGGACGGTCAGGGGCGTGAGCTGGGCGCCGAATATTCCGGCGAACAGCAAGGGAGCGGCAACGGCGATTAACAGCGGCTGTTTGACCGCGGCGCTGAGTCTCACCGGTTGGACCAGGTGCAACCGGTCGTTGATCTCCAACGGTGTGATGATGCCGGCGAGAAGAAACAAACCCAGGCCGAGACTGCCCAGGATGTCGCTGGGGTAGTGGACGCCCCCAAATATATCCGACTGATTCCGACCAGCAAGACGGCGGTTAGCGCTGCCAGGACGATCAGCAGCCTGGCTATGGAGGACTTGATGGCGCGGCACAGCAGGTAGGCGGTGAGTCCGCCTATGACGGTCGCTGTCAGGGTGTGTCCGCTGGGAAAACTGAAGCTGTTTCGGTCAGCAAGCCCAGGGAGCGGTCCGGCCGGGGCCGTGCGACGATCTGCTGGATCACCGTGGAGGTGGCGCGTTCCAGGCCAAAGGCGGCCGCCAGCAGGACCGGTACCCACCATTGCCGCCGCCGCCAGGACGCCAGGCTCAGGATGATGAGGAACACGATAACCGACGTCGAACTCGCGGCAAAGGTAACGAAAATGAAGAACGTGTTCTGTCCGTCGGTGCGGATGTCCGGCACGAGATTGAGGATCCGCTGGTCGATGCCGGCGAACGAGGTCTTCAGGACGACCGCTCGTGTGACGCTGATGAAAAGCCAGAGGGCCGCGGCCGCGGCCGCGGCGCCGATGGTTAGGACGAGCCCGGTTGGCCGTTTCATCGAGAGCCGGCGGCCGGCCCAGCCGACGAGGCGCGGGCGGCGTCGGCGGAGCCGTACGACGTAGGCGTTGGCCGAGACGCCTTCCCAGGCGGAGATCAGTATCGACCACGCGATTTGCAGCGGTGTGCGCAGGACCATGATCAGGCTGAAGACGAACAGGATACATGGCAAGGAGATGCAGTGTCTTCGCGGCGCGGCCATATTCAGCGAACGCTGCCCCGAGCGGGGTGGGTTTGCCGTCGCGGCCGAGCAGCACACCCATCGCCGTCGTTTTGGTGCCGTATCGATTGCGCCTCTTCATGAGCAGGTCCTTTGTCCGGTCGTTCCGATGGCGGTGCGGGAAGGATGATGAGGACCCTCCCCGCACCGCCGGGTGGCAGATTACGCACTGCCATGTCGGTGAACGCCTTCCACCTGATCGTGTCCGGCAACAATATGCTCACCGAAAGTCCGCCAGCGTCTGACGCAGGAGACCGAAGACTGCTGCTCTGGGCCGGCGAGACGCTCTCGGACCGCGGTTTCGCCTCGACAACCCCACCGGCAAGCTGCAGGCGGCGTGGAACGTCAAAGAAGAGTTGCGCGCTCCGCTGCGCACCGGCTCGATCCAGGACGCCCACGCCGCGAAGGACAGGCGCGGGGAACTCGTTGAAATAGCCGCCCGACCCAAGGCGACACGGCTCTGGCGCACTGTCTGCCGCTGGTGGAAGGAAATCGAGGCCCCGCTATCAAACACTTGAAACGGTCAGGACGCGGATTCGTCAATAGCCGGAACTACACCACCCGCATTATGCTCAGAAGCGCCGCCAGAACGGCGGCCTGAACATTCACCGCACGGTGGAATTCGCCACGAACCGCGGAGAACCGGCTTAGACGCTCTGCATTTCAAGTTCGTTTTGGTGGGCGCCGACTTTTGCACGGCGGATCGGTGGCGCCAGGACGTCGTCGGGGATCGGGCAAATATAAGGAGTTTCTGCCGTGATTGCGTCGAACTCAGATTTGGCGTGGGCAATCAGCGCAGGGTCGGACAATAGGGAGACAGCGGTTCCGGCCATCGCTTTTGCAGCATAGATCATGCCTTTGTGGGCTGCAGGCAACTTGCCTTGGGCGACGACTTGCCAGGTGTGGAACGGGGTGCCTAGGGCGAAGCCCGCAGCCATGATCTGAACGGTGGGCACTGACCAGCTGACGTCGCCAACATCGCTTGATCCGGTCAGTTGCAGGCGCGGCAGCGTGTCCGGGGCCGGTATTTCGTCGTGGAGGGCCTTTTCCTCGTTTGGGCTCCATCCGATGGAGGTCTTGGCGTTGCGTACTTCCCGGCGATCCAGTCCTGCAGTGAAACGGGCGGCGGTAGCCTGGTCCGCGGCGTCGAACGGTACGCCGCCGAGGGCCTTTACGTTCTGATATAGAACCTGTTCGAGGGCATCGTTGGGAAGAATTTCGGAGCACGCGCCGTCAAATTCGACAGTAAGTTCGGTTTCGGTCATTAGGGCAGCTCCCTGTGCCACCTTGAGCACCCGTTCGTAGAGGGCGCGCATTTGCTGCCCGTCCGTGGCCCGAATGATGTAGTACGCCGAGGCCTGGGGCTGCACGACGTTGGGGGATAGGCCGCCGGCGTCAGTGATGGCGTAGTGGATCCGTGCGGTGTCGGGCATGTGTTCCCGCAGGAAATTGGTGCCCACGTTCAGGAGTTCAACAGCGTCAAGCGCGCTGCGGCCCATGTGTGGTGATGCGCCAGCGTGCGCCGCGACACCTTTGTAGTGGAAGTACACCTGGGTGTAGGCCAGCATCAGGTTCTGTTTCCACAGGGTGCTGGCGAATGGGTGCCAGGTTATTGCGGTGTCGACCCCGGCGAAAGCCCGGCCTTTGACCATGAAGCTCTTGCCGGCCGCTGCTTCCTCAGCGGGGCACCCGTAGTACCGTACCCGGCCTGGCAGGCCGTTCTTTTCCAGATACCGGGCGGTGGCGACGGCCGCAAGCAGCGAGCCGGCGCCCAGCAGGTGATGGCCGCAACCCTGCCCGTTTCCGGAGTGGTTGCCCGGGGCCGGGCAGCGCTCAGGGTTTCCACTGTCCTGGCTTAGCTCTGCCAAGGCGTCATACTCTCCAAGGAATGCGATCACGGGGCCTGTAGAACCCTTTTCGGCAACGAACGCGGTGGGGATCCCTGCGACATCACGCGTGATGGAGAACCCGTACTTCTGAGCCACTGTAATCTGTCGGGCGACCGCGGTATGTTCCTCCCAGCGCAGCTCGGGCTCGTCCCAGATCGCGTCAGACAAGGCAGTGAATTCCGGGGCCAAGGCCTCGACGTCGGCAATTAGATGATTCAGGTGCTCCATAATTTGTTTCCTTCCGTAGAACTTCAGAGGGGTCATGAGGTAGGCAGGCGGTCAGGGGAAGCCTGGTTGCGGATGAACGCGCCATCGGGAGAAGGTGCACATCCCGGGCATGGCGCAACCACCCGAGGGCAAGTGTTGTAACTGTTGAGGGCATCAGTTGCCGGTCAAGATAGTGGCCGCGGACTAGCCGGGCGCTCTCAGATGGCCTTCCACGCTAACGGGGGAGTGGCTGACTTAGCCGATTCGGACGATTTTAGTGCGGGACGGTTGTTGTCGTGGGGACTCCGGTCTCGCTGATCGGCTGCTTTTTTGATCGGGTAAACCAAGCGACGGTTATGGTCAGGATTACTGCGATTGCGGTGGCAAAGAAGGTGATGCCCGGTACCAGTGGCAGTCCGATGAATACGACCAGCCCGGCGATGACCACCGCGACGATGGTTGTGCGGGGGCTTTTCAGGGCAAGAACGCTTTGGAGGACGACTGCTCCGAAGATGGCCGGCAGAATGTACAACCTTGCAGTACTGATCACTGCCGGTGGCAGCAGTCCAACTATTAACGTGCCCAGGACGCCTACAAAGAGGATAAGTGTCGTGATGTGCACTAGAACTGCCCCGATGATGGCGCTTCCGGCGATTAGCTCCGCCCGGCGGGTGCCTGGCTTTTCATTCAGTTGGGTCTGGGCGACGATTGCGGCAGGAAGGAGCTTGTTGGAGATGTTTCCGATCAGGAAGGCCTGATACATAGCGGAGCGGCCAAGGATGGGAAAATACGATACAGGTTCAACGATTGCGAAGAGGCCGAAGGTAGCCACGACGGCACCGACCGCTGTCCACAGTTCCAGGCCTGTGATACCGAGCCCTGTCCCGAAGGTTGCGTATAGCGCAGAGACCAGAGATATCAAGAGTCCGAGCCCCAGGGTTATCGGGCCCCAGATTGAAGTGGTGCGGTCAAAGGCAGCGAGGCCGCTGCGGGTTTGCGTGGAAGCTGACATCGAATGCTTCTTTCTACGGATCAGGCGACCGGCGCGGAGCTGGTCACGAGGTAGGCGACGGCAAGAGAGACGAAAATTGCGATACCCAGGCCCCATTCGCGGAGCCATGGGAGATGGAAGCGCCTAGCAACCAGGAGGCACAGTCCCATGGCTGTGGTTGAAGAGATCACCGTGAGCAGGTGCACCGGTGACTTGAGGGTCTCCTGGAATGTCAAGGTAAAAAACGCCGCCAACAGTGCCGCAGCAGGAACAATGGTCATGACCGCAGGGTTGACTTGGCGGAGCTTGGCGTCGCCCTTGCTCAGAATCGGCGTCAGGATCAGGGTTGCGAGCATCCAGAGAAGACCGCCCATTGTCATGGCAGCAAAGCCCAAGGCGAAGATCTTTTGCGTGTATGTGGGGCCTCCGAGCTGCGCACCTTGCGTTCCCGCCGCCAGTCCTGCTGCCGCGACGTCGAAGGCCGCGGAGCCGACCAAACCAATCCTGGTCAGCACTGCGGGAGTTCCGAACAACGGCAGCAGCGAGATCGCGATAAGGGCCACAGCCAGTGACGGGCCGATCGCCGCCACCGCTCCGGTTCGTACAGAACCTCGAACCTGGGACCGGCTGAGATCGGCATCGCCGGCGGCTCGGTTGATCGCCCTGAAATAGATCACGGACTGAAGGATGATCACCGAGAAAACACCGGCGGCGCAGATCCACAGCACCGGGTGATTGATCAAGGGCTGGATATCCGTCGAGCCCGGATCGACAACTGTAGTAGCCACGCTACTCCTCATAAGTTTGAAAATGGGAACGGAAATTGAGGAAAGTCGGAAACCCCGAGATTCCCGAGGCGTTAGATAAGCACAACTCCCTGTGCCCGCGCCGCTGTTCGGTGGCTTTGGGCAGAGGAACGCCAGAATCGAAAAGGACTGCGCCGCGTGGAGGCGGCATTCTGCAACGACTCAACCAGGCTGGCAACCGTGGTCGGGGCCAATCGTTGACGCTGAATCAGCTCCTCCGTCCTGGGCGCGCAAGTCCTGCCGCCAGCAAACGGTGCCCGGACTCATAAGTACCGGATCGAGTGCTTCAGTGGATTGCTTATGTTGTTTCGTCCATGCGGATTACTTGCGGTGCCAGCCCAAGCGCTAGGTGCGGATGAGTGACTTCGATCATGTACCGCCTGACTGCTCCAGAGTACGATTAGCGTCTAAGAAGAAGTACTGATGTGCAGCAAATGATGCGTAGGAATGATATCCGTGCAGGAATTGGTCTTTGATGAACTTGATTTGGGGCTGATCAACGCCTTGCAGATTCAGCCCCGGGTGTCGTGGGCTGCCTTAGGACGCGTCCTGGACGTAGACCCCGTAACTTTAGGGCGCCGCTGGGAAAGGATTACGAACGAAGGCCTCGCATGGGTGACCGGATACTCCGATGCCAAACTGCAGGCCGGGGCCATAGTGGAAGTCGAGGCGATGCCCGGCAAGCTCATGACGCTCGCCGAGGCCTTGCTGGAGCACCCTGAGGTCGCGACGCTTGACATAACCGCAGGTTCGCGTGACCTTGTGCTCTCGGTTATAGCTCCGACGAGCGACGCCCTCTACCACTACGTGCTGGACCGGCTGGAAAGGCTGGATTTTGTAGCCAAAGTCCATTCAAATCCGATTTCCGATGTCCTCGCAGAGGCAAGCCAATGGCGCCTCCGTGCGCTCGACATGAAGCAAGTGGACGCCCTGCATGCGCTCAAGCCGGAGGCGGGGCGTATGAGGCGTCCGAATGAATTTGACGGAGCTGTGGCTAAGGAGCTGTTTCGTAATGGACGCGCCACGGCGCAGGAGATAGGGACATCTATTGGGGCAAATCCGCGAAGAGTCCGTGAATCCATAGCCAACCAATTATCCTCAGGGACTATCAGGCTAAGGACGGACATCACTCGCTCAGCTTCCGGCTGGCCGGTCAATGCCTGGTATTTCTTGTCCCTTCCCGCCGCCCAAGCAGAACGGGTTGCAAGGCAGTTAAGCCGGCTGGATGAGATCCGCTCCGTGGTGTCAGTAGTTGGTCGGTACAACATCGCCATGACCGTCTGGATGCGAACGCTCAAAGACATCTCAAGGCTCGAGGCTGCCATAGAAGAACAGTTGCCCGGCGTGCGCATCACCGACCGATCTGTGGTCATGCGCACCGCGAAACTAGTGGGCACTCTCCTCGACGAAAACGGACGCCGACGAGGCTACAGCGCGACCTATCTACAGGGCGCCGGCCAAAACTGACAACCAAGGCAGTAAGGCGGCCGGCCGTCAGTTCCCTCGTTGTGGAGACCCACAGCGACGTCCCAGCCGTACAGCCAGCTCAGGAAACGGTGCAGGTCAAGGTGCGCCGGCAGGGGAGGCGCAAAACAGTGTTGTGCGTACATCGGACTCAGCGACGAAGGCAAAGCCGCCGTCGGGGTCTGCCGCGTCACAAGCTTTTCTCCGCATCAAGGCTCCCCGGTCCAGAGCCGGTCCGGATTGACAAGCCGTCCGCGCCAGCCCGCGACCGGTCGGGCTCGACCATCGCCGTACCAGAGTGACTGGACCGACACCGAGAAACTGCACTACCTGCGACAGAGGTGGGCGCGGCCAGACCTGAAGGGCGTGCAAGGGCTCCACCTCTTTGCTCCGAAAGAGCCATATCCTGCAACGAACCAGCGATATCGACCAATTTCTTCATTCCAAGCCTTCCAAGGAACAAAGAGCTGCAATCTATTGCTGATTCAGCGTCCATATTTCAATAATTGTGTCCTCCGTATGCAAGTCGCTGCATACGATGCCGAGATGTCGTCATCTCGGGCAAACAAAATCTGGAGGACTTATGGAACCGGCGTCCGAGCAAGATTTCGCGATCAGTACCGTCCGACACAACCTCGACAGGATCAACGAGCAGGAGCCCGAGCTGGCAGCGTTGATTACCCTCCGCGACGACGAGGCACTGAGCGAGGCGCAGCAACTGGACGAGCTGGCAGGCCGTGGTGAATGGCCGGGCCCTTTGTACGGCATGACCTTGACCGTCAAAGACAACTTTGACGTTGCGGGAACCCGCACCACCAACGGAACGTCGTTCGCCTACTCCACTGATGCATTAGAAGACTGCTTCCTCGTCGAGCGCGTAAAACGCGCCGGAGCGGTGGTGCTGGCCAAAGCAAATCAGTCGGAGTATTGCCTGGCGGTCACCAATCAGAACATCCACCACGGGACGTGCCGTAACGCATGGAACCGAGAGCGCATCTCGGGAGGCTCGAGTGGGGGTTCGGCGGTCAGTGTGGCGGCGGGCTTCGCGACGGCTTCCATCGGGACAGACTCGGGCGGGTCGATTCGTATCCCGGCAAGTCTGAACGGATTGGTCGGTCTGCGCCCCTCCGCGGGGCGCTTGTCCAACCGCCGCACGGGGACGAACAGGATCGCAACCTTCACGGCAGGCGGGCCCATAGCTCACCGCGCGACAGACGTTGCCCGGCTCTTTCAAGTCATGGATGAATTCGACCCGGCGGACGTGACGTCCGCCAACCTGCCGCGGGAGAGGCGCCCCGTGCTGCGTCCGGAAACGCTCGCGGGCCTCAGAATCGGAATTCCGACGAACTTCTTCCTGGACGGCATCGACAGAGAGATCCTTTCCGCCGTTATGACCGGTCTCGACACGCTCGTCGCCTTGGGGGGACGGGTCATCGAAATCAACGTGCCGAGCTCCGAGGTATGTCAGGAGTATATGACTCCGATGCTGACAGCCAATTTCCATGCCCTCTACGGGGAATATCTCGACAGACCTCGCGCGGATACAGACTCTGAGGTCGTCTCCTTTCTGGAGAAGGGTCGATCGGTCACGGCCCGAGAATACTGTGAAGCTGCGATGTTCCGCCAGCAGTACCGTAGGACTCTTGAGGGTGTCTTCGACGAAATTGATGTTCTTCTGTCGCCGACTGTCCCGTCGCAGACTCCGCTGATCGGATGGAAGCCGGACTACGAAGAGTTGTCAGATTTCGTTCGCCTGACCTACCCGCAGGCATTCGCAGGGGTGCCGGCGATCTCGATCCCATGCGGCTTTACATCCGAGGGTATGCCGATCGGGCTCCAACTCACGGGGGGCTATTGGAAAGATGCAACCCTCATTGAGGCTGCTATGGCCTATCAAAGCGTAACCGACTTCCATAAGGCCCGACCGCAGCCCGTCCCATCCGGCACGGGCGCGACGTTGTGACTCCACCTCAATTGTGCAGCCGGTGTCCGGACAATTGGGTTCCGATTGCCAGCAGGCCCCGGCGAAGGCCTGCTGCCAGCCCACCGCGGTCCTGGTAAGACCACTTCAGAAAGCAATACTGGCGGCGAAAGCCTGAGGCCTACTAACGTCCATTGAAAAGAAAACTGTCAGGAAGGCATGGCAGTTTGTAACCGATAACCGCCCGCTGGAACGGCATGATGTTCCCGACCGGGTCCCCGGCACGGGCGAACTGAGTGATGGACGTGAAGGGGGCATCTGCCACAGCTATCGCAGGGTACTCGAGGGGATCTTGTCCGGGCTCCTTCCCAGGCGGCCCATCCCGCTCGGCCACGAGATCCCGGGCGCCGTCACGGCCCTCGGACCCGACGAAACCGGGTTCACGATGGGCCAGAACATCGCCACCCCCTGTGACATCCCCACGCCCGGGACCAGCATGGACGGCAGATTCGCCTAAAGGTCAAAGTTCGTTATTCCGGTGCCGGAAAAGGGGGTGTGAACCGTCCCGGAATCATGCCGCCAGTTTGTTGGCGGCGTCCTCGGGTAACGGGCCGGTTTGTAGAACGTAGTATTTGGCTCACTTTTCGACCGTCACCGACACCTCCTCTGGGTACGAAGCCGCAGAACGTTCAAATTGACCGGGCCGGCAGTGTCCGTTCTCAATGTAGTTGTCAGTCGCGACGTGGGAACTGACAGGTTGGATGAGAGAAATCTGGCGGATTCTTTCTCATTGAATCTGTCAGTTCCGTAAGTGGTTTACCGCTCGCGGCGTGGGTGGTGAAGGCCTTAGGCGAGCCACTCGATTCCGCGACGGGCTAGTCTTCGGAGCGTGTTTTCGATCCGGTGCGCAGCCCGGCGTCGGTGGCTCTCACCGGTGCGGAAGATCGTGCGCGCGATTTCACCGGCGACGCGATCGCGCCTTTGCTCGGCTGGGTGTGCGGGATTCTGGATCCAGTCTTTGAAGGAGGGTCGGGTGATGAGTCGGGCGATTTTCACGGTTTCCGGATAGATCAGCATTTCGTACTCGTGTCTTCCGGCCCGTGCCCTGCGTTCTTCGAGGGTGGCGAGTGCGATGCAGGCGCTGGCGCATTCGCTCGCGGCCAGCATGGCGGGGGTGCTGACGTGGATTCCG
Organism: Arthrobacter sp. MMS18-M83; assembly: GCF_026683955.1. Taxonomy (NCBI): domain Bacteria; kingdom Bacillati; phylum Actinomycetota; class Actinomycetes; order Micrococcales; family Micrococcaceae; genus Arthrobacter; species Arthrobacter sp. MMS18-M83. The sequence continues at coordinate 3,781,184 of NZ_CP113343.1, forward strand.
CGGGAGACCAGGGTGGACCTGAAGAGGCGTTCCGCGGCGAGGAGTTCGGGCAGTTGTCGTATGTCGAGCTGAACTCGGCCGAGCCAGCGGCGGTGGCGGAGGCAGACCCAGCCGATTGATGGAGTCCGGCCGACTCGCAGGTTTCCATTGCCGCAGCGCAGACATAGCTCCCGCTCGATGACAGGGTGGCCGCCGATCGACAGCAGCGGGTCGAAGGCTCGGTCGTGGAGTCCGCCCAGCTCTCTCCATGTTTGAAGGCGTCCGGGGTGCCGTCGGGCACGGGATTTGGGCAGGATACCGGCTTCCCGGAGGGCGTTTTCGATTTGGTCGACGCTGGTGCCGTTGCGTTGGGCGTGGCGAGCGGCGTAGTTCTCGATGCCTTCGCCGTGGGTGAGTCGGGTCGGGACCGGGAGGGGTCCGAGGATCACTGGGCCATCCTGAGTCCATGTTTCTTGGACTTTGAGGCGCCGGATTTGCTGTGTGATCGGTGGTGCTCCTGGGCTGCGTAGTCCGTGGCTGTTGCTTCGAGCCGGTGCCGGTCAATCTTTTCGGTGCCGTCGAGGATCGCCCCGATGGCTGCGTCCGAGAGAAGGCCGCGAAGGGCGCCGATGCTCCCGCCGGTCCGGTCCCAGAGGTAGTGAGACTCCTCGACAAGGGACTCTGGGATGTGCGCGGCCAGCGGTAGGAGGTTTTCGACTCCGAGCACCAGGTCGGCCCACGATTCACGGCTCGCTTTCGTCCCGATGGAGTATGGGGTCATCTCGTGGAGGATCATGCGGGCTTTGATCTGTCGGCCCATTTCGCCAGCGAAGAGGTCGGTTGTCGGAAGGTCGATTCCGGCGTAGAGGAAGGTCGCGTCCAGTCGGTCCGCGAACTGTTTAAGGGTGCTTGCGGCTTCGGCCCCGGCCTGCCTGTTCGTCTTGAGGTTGTGCACTTCATCGACGATCACCAACGACGTGCCCAGAGTGCGCAGTATGGCTACGACCTGCTCGGCGAGCATCGGTGCGGTGGCCCTCTGGAGCACGGGCAGTCCGAGCCACTGCGCGAAGGCCTGCATGAGCATTTTCGGCGTCGTGGCAGGCGGGACAACGGTGTAAACCACGGGCGCGAACTGTCGGTCGTCCTCGCGTCCGAGTCGTTTGCGCTCTGATCTGTCGTGGCGTTTGCCTAGAAGCAGAGCCGACGTCGATTTCCCCATTCCTGCAGCGCCTGAGATGGCGATGCCCCGCCTGGCGGTCGCCGTGCTGGCCGCGTTGCGGGCTATGGCGATTCGGGCTTGCCGGGAGAGTGCTTGTGTGTCTGTGGTTTCCAGGACAGTGTCTGCTGCGAGCCATGCGAACCGGGTGCGGTCGTAGGCAGACTTCGCCTCAATGGAGAGTGCCTGCACTTCTGACAGCGTCAGACTCAGGGGCTCTTCGGGTAAGTGCGCGACGAAATCTCGCCAGGCCGTCAGGCTGTCCGGGATGGCGATGTCTCAGTCCTCCAGAAGATCGATGCGTCGTCCGTGGCGGCGCCGGGGAAATTCGACGATGACTGGGTCCGGCGCCGGCGCCGGTGGCGTCGCGGCGGGTTCGGTGATCGGGTCCGGCCAGGCCTCCGGTTCCGGGACGGCCGACGGTGTTGTGTGAGTGCGTTGTGTGGCTTGGCGCTCGGCGCGTCCCGTGGGGGCGGTCAGGATCCGGTTGATCTCGGCAAGAAGATCCCTGCCGGCGACCGTCTCGCCTCGCCTGTCGATGGCCTTCTTCGCGGCGGCAAGGACATCGCGGGAAAAGGGTCCGACAAGGTGCGTGGACAGGGTCCACTTCGCCTCGATCCACTGACCTTTCTTGTGGTCACGGACGTAGATCGACTGGAGTCTGTAAGGGTCATACCGAACTTCCCAGCGTCCGCTGGCCGGAGAAGGGAGCCCGGAAGGGACACCACGGTACGGGTGAAAGCCCGGATTGTCGTAGTGGAGGCCGTGGAGGTTGATCCCGTAGGCCTGGATCGAACGCCATTCGACAGGCAGGAGCGCGATGTAGTCGTCCCGGGTGAGTGCGACGGGGATCTGTGGCGCGACGCTGGCCAGGGCGGCAAAGGCCTCGTTCGGAGTGAGGTCCTTCTTCGGCATGGCGGGGTGCCGCAGTCCCTCGTGCGGACGGTTCTGCCAAACGGCCACGAGCCACCAGTCCAGCAGGTTCTGCACTTCGGCGAGGGTGAACCTCGCCTCGGCGGCGGGGTCCTTGCCCCGCCGGACCACGTTCGGTCCGGTGTAGCCGGCCAGATACTGGGTGAACCCTGTGTTGACGCCGGCAAAGAACCGCTCGATGTGGGGTTTGTCCGTGGGCGTCCGAGGGGCCGCTTTGGTGATGCTGATCTGCAGTCGCTCGCAAGCTGCCGTGAAGGTCGAGCCGACAAAGACCTTGCCGCGGTCGACCGTGATGGATTCGGGCACAATGACCGGCTTGGCGGCGATAGCCGAGCGCATATCCTCGTCGCGCGGAAGCATCCCGGGCGGGAGAACGGATCGTGAATAGCCTAACGATGCATCCCATCCGGGCTGCATCGGCAGGGGAGTCATGGCACGGGCAAGCAGCACAGCCGCGTCCACGGCTTTCGTAGCCACCGGCCGAAGGATGGCCGCCAACGGGGTGCGCGTGGCGATGTCCAGTGCGACGGTCAGGTCCACGCGTCCGCTGCTGCCGTCCGGATAAACGACCATGAGGTCCATCGGCGTCGAGTCGATCTCCACGAGCTCTCCGGGGCGGGATGGGCTTTGGCGTCCCCAGGGCCTGTCCGGTCGGTTTCCTTGGGTCCGGCGCGTGGTCGCGTTTCCGAAGGGGTGCCTTGAACCCTCGATTTTCTTCAGAATGCGGTAGAGCGTTGCATCGGATGGCACGGCGAGATCCGACTTGGCTGCGGCCGCCCGGACCCGAGCAATGACGCGGGATCGCGTACCCGTGGAAGCATTCTTCTGCCCTGACACTTCAGCCTCGACCAGTGCAAGAACTCGGGAGTCGGTTCGCCCGGCCACGCTCATCTGGCGGGTGGCTCTGCCGTCCGCGAGGCCCCCAATGCCATGCGCTCGGTATTCGGCGATATGGCGGAACATTGTCCGCTCAGTCATGACCATCCCACGGGCAGCGAGTTCCGTCAGCTTGGCTTCGATCCGTACTTGCAAGGGGTTGGCGAGATCGTATTCGGGCTTCGGGTTCGTGCCGGGCAGTGAACCTGGCGGAATCCCGTGGAGCACTTCGTGGACGTGCCGGTGAAGGGCAAGGACACCCTCACGGGCGCCGGGGGAGAGCGTCTCCAGAGCAGCAGCATTCTCCAGCGAGGGGAGGGACGGGGGATCATCCGGCAAGTACGAATCGGCGATCAACAGATCGGCCACCGGAACTCGTCGGATGCGATTGGTAGCAAGATTCTTCAAGGCCAGCTCGGGCCCGTCCTGGGCTACAACCTGCCAGGATCCTCCGTCGAACTGGATGAAATCGAAAAGGCGGACGGACTTCACGACGCAACCGCCAGTCTCGGCATCGGCGACTTTTCGCGGGCCGGCGCTATCCAAGTCTCCATCGACAAATGCTCGTCCAGGCCGACTTGGAGGACGCCAATGAAGGCCAGATGCAGCAGATGGGCCTGAACAGTGGAAGGTTCGAGCCGCAGCATTCGCGAAGCGCGCCGCACGCCAGCGGACACAGAGATACCCGAACCGACTGCTTCGATGATCGCGGGCACGATCGTGCTGGCCGGAGCGTATCTGTGAAGACGGTATCCAGAGAGCCACCGAAGATTCGAAGCCGCCGGCTCTGCCATCCCGGAGAACACCTCGTACTCCCAGCCAGCCTGCTGGCACAACTCCCGGGTCAAGGAAAACTGACGTTCCTCGCCCGCCAGAAGGTCCGGGTGCCGCACATCCACGACTCGTCCGCCGCCCTCACGAAGTCGCAAAAAGAAGTCCGGCACATGGCCACGGGCGCCATCAGTCCCTTTAGGCCATAGCACCGCAAACGGCGGACGCGATGCCGACAACGTCCCTGTCATAGTCGGCAAGCATCAGGAAATCCCGCTCCAGCAGACTCTCAAAGCCCACATGCGAGCACATCGTGCTGGACCACCACGAACCCTCGTAATTCCGCTTGCCAGGCCAGGAATAGAAGGAACGGACCGGCCGCGAACATTCCAAGCGCAGCGATGTCCAAGCCGACACCACCGGCTCATCCAGCATCCGTCCATCCAACCGTGCGAGAATCCGAGCCGAGTCAGTCACATTCGCCGGCAGGGACCTCAAAGCCTCACATTCAGCCACGCTGACAACTTAACTGAGAATCGCCTGAAATCCGTTAACTGACACGTTGAATGCGAAAACTGACATCTGGAATGAGAACGGACAAACGCCGCCAGTGCCGTCTCCTCAGGCGAAATTCGGAAGGCCGATAATGGACGTTTCGTCAATCCGACGTTCCGAGCCCCCGCGTCCGGTATGCCGTGTTCTTGTCCATGTTCCAGCCAGCGAGCATTCCATAGCTGAGGAGTTGATCGCTGAGTTTGGCTAGGCGGTAGCCGGGGTCTGCCTCCAGGGCGAGTTCCATGTATTGGTGGGCTTTGCTTCCCCGGCCCTCCCACCAGTTGATGTAGCCGATGGCAGTAAGAAGAGGCGCCGAGTGCTTTGTGCTGCTCAGCGTGTAGGCGTGGAGCAGGATTTGCTGCGCCCATTCGACGCGGGCCCACTGCGGCTTCCCAGGAGTTTGGGCCAGAAGGATCTTTTCCATGGGGCCGTCGACGCCGGGGATGTCCGCCATGAGTTGGTCGCGGATGGCTGCGAACTGGAAGTTTGCGATCAAAGCCATGGTCTGATCATCGGTCGGGTAGGTTTTGGTCTCGAGGATCCCAGACCAGAGCGTTCTCGCCTTTTCGATCGCGCTGTGGTCATGGCATTGTCCGATTGATTTGACGCGTTCCTCGACGGCATCAAACGTGGCCTTCTTATTTGACGGCGGCAGACTGATTCGGCCGGTTCGTGCGACCGAGCTCCCGCGGTACACGAGTTCGGCGTTGATTTCACTGGAGTCAATCATCGATAGGGGTAGCGCGCAGTTGAGGTTGGGGTCGTCGTCGTACGGCGAGACTGTCTCGTCGTCGACGAGTAGGCCGTCCCGGATGGTGATGTGTCGCGCGGCCAGCGCCCCGGTGAGGGCGGCGATGACTGAAGCATACGGTTTGTCCTGGCTGGCGGTTGGACTGGTTGAGGTGTAGACGGCAAACAGGGCGCTGGTGGCGTTCGTGTCGTTCGCTAGGTAGCCGGCGACTGTTCGCGCATAGGCGCTTTCCGCGCCGTCGTGCTTGGGGAGATCCACGCGGAGAGTGACGCCGATGTGGTTGGTGTCCAGGGTGATGCACACGAGGCTTTCCTGCGGCCAGAAGCCGAGGGTGTGGCCGATGAAGCTGAGGACATCGGCAGGGGTTTTGATGGTGAGCGTTTCCATGATCTTTCTTCTTCAGAGGCGGCGTCGGCCGTGGGCGTTAGTTTTCGGCGTCGTTCTGATAGAGGATTCAGTGCTGGGCATGAGGGGCCGGAGTGCAACTTGGGGAACCGGGAACGATCCAAAAGTTCGCGAGGAAATAAGCGGAGCGCCGAGCGAAGTTTTGGATTGAGGTCGGCGCAAGGCGCCCCGGTTGCGCGGAGGACCCGCCCAGCGATGATCGAGCATCAGAACGACAAACAGCGAAGATTCTTTTGCCTCTTCATGGCTGGGTTGTTGCGGCGCGGCATGACCCGGGGCGTCTTGTTACTTCGACGCGGAATCTATGTTGTGAGCCGTGCGCCGGAGCGTCTCTCGAGGGAGAATTCGGCGCGTTCGACGATGGAGCGGTCGTGTGCGTCGAGGTGCGCGCTGGTCGCGAGGCTGGCCATTTCGCAGTCGCGGATTTCGACCAGACGGCGATGGAGTTGTGTTTCGGCGTGCGGGCTGAGGATGATGAGCGCGCTGGCCCGTCGCTTCTCGAGGATCAAGTCGTGGTGGGTGAAAGCCACACGGTTCCAGATCGGCCTGATTTCCAGGAGCAGGAGCCGGACATGGAGTAGGAATCTGCCGTGTTTGAGGTGGCCTGCGAGCCGGGGGAGAAGCAGCCCGATGCTGACAAGTAGAACCGCGAACGTTTCGCCCACCCAGTAGAGGACGGTCAGAACGGCCGCAGATGGGCTGGCAGCGCCGTCGATCTTCGTGACGACTCCATAGACCAGACGGTCGACGAGGACCAAAGCAAAGAGGATGCATCCGATGGCGATGAGGACGAATGCAGATCGGAATGCTGGCGCCCGCATGCTTGGGAGATTGTCATGGCAAACCCGTGCGATATCGAGGCAGATCCACATGATGAACGCGGACCCGCTCCAGAGGAACACGGCCATCCCTGGTTGGTCGCCGTAGGTCAGAGGCAAGTTGGAATCAGTGGCATCGGCGCGGCTCGTGAGAAATCCTGCTGTCACTGCCGAGCAGACGGTGACCGCAGCCCACCTGCCGAAGCTGAGTCGGTGACGTCGTGCTTCAATGCCTTCAACTGCCGCTAGCAGGATGGCCGTCCGGAATTGCCAGAATCCCAGGAGCAGAGACAAAAGAGTGACCAGACCGACGTGGTTCTGGCCGCCGAGCAATGGATCGACCGCGTAGTAGACCGCCGGGACGTACAGGGTGCAGGCGATTGCAGCGAGGATAGTCGCGCGGAAGACGCTCCCGCGGTGTGGATCGAGCGCGGCGGGCAGCCGGAGGATGGTCAATACCCAGAGAGTGGCTGCCGGGACGTACTCCATCAGCCGAACACTTTGCGGAACGCCAACGGCTCCGACTGGGCGCCGGCGTCGCTGTTGATGATGCGTGTTGCGAGCTGATCGGCGAGGGCTTCGGCGGCGAGCTCTGCGTCGTCCGTGTAACTGCTGCGGGCGAGGGTGCGCAGCACCTGTGCGGGGTCGAGGTCGGGGAGGAGGCTTTTGACGAGCGCGCTGTTTTGGCTATCAAGATCGTGTTCGAGGATCATGTGGCTGAATTCGTGGAGGATGATCTGTTGCCGGTGCCAGTCTGATTTGGTCGGTGCGTGGAGGACGATGTCTTGGTCCTCGCAGATGAGCCAGACTCCGCACAGTTTTTCTTTAGCTAGCTCGGGAAGTTCCGTTACCGTGATGGTTCTTCCGCGTTTTCGCTCGAGTTTCTTGTGGATGAGCTCAAGCGTGGCGTCATCGGGCAAGCTGAACGCATGTTCTGCTTTCCGCGCTATTTTGCGGGCTTCACGGTAGTTCATTGCCGGACGGGACAGGGGAGGACGGAACGTTGACCGGGCCGATCTGGTCCAGTGTGTACCCGCTGGGGTACAGGGTCGAGCCGGCGTGCCCAGGGGTGAAATGTGGTTTGGTTTTCAGCGGACGACTGCGGTGGATCGCGTTGCGTGCGGCGAGTCCGGTTTTGAGGGCTGTTCGGGAGATCCGGCCCGCTCGGGGGAAGCCGAGCGCGTCGGTGAGGCGGTCGTCGTCGAGCATCGTGCTGATGAGCTGTTTCGCCAGGGGGCGCAGGGGCGCTGGTAGTCGGCTCTGGAAAACTCGGACCGTGCTATCCATGAGAAGTTGGCCTTCGGCCGACGGAGCGACGTGGGTGGCCTCGTAATGGTCGAAGAAATCCTCGGCTTCCGCGTAGGAGGCGGGCATGCCGATGATATTCATGCGGGTGCCCAGTTCGGTGAAGAAGCGTGAGGCTGCCGCCAGCTCTGCTGGTGTGGGTTGGCGCCAGGCATGTTTTTGGTTCCATCGGATCGGTACGACCAGCAGCGTGAGGAGGACGTAGAGGAAGTCGTCCTTGCTTCCGGGTACCTTGCGGTGCACGCGGTTGAGCAACTCGACCATGGTGCGGCCGCGGTCGCTGTCCAGCCCGCCGGAGATGAGCTCATAGATGACGATGGCCGTGTCGTACGAGCGCTTCATGGGGCGCTGCTGGATTTCGGCGTTTGCGTGAAGGGTCGCTGCGATGCTTGGGATGGCGAAGTTGCGGTAGTACGCGAGGAAGAACCCGAGCTCCATGTCCGCAGCGAGATCGAAGAGCACCATCTGGCGGAATGTGGCCTCCCAGTCATCCGGCGATGCGGTTTCCTGGCGGTGGAGGCTCGCACTGAGGGTGGCGTTGATGTTCAAGGTTCCCCCGTTCGCCGTGCTGAAATGTCCGCGCTGAATGTGGGGCTCGCAGCCCCCAGTCCGGCTGACTTCTTCCATGGTAGGACCGTTGCGATCAAGTGGCTAGTTAACCTGTAGACGGGTCTACTTTGGTTGTTTGGCGGTGCCCTCGGCCAAGGCTCGTCGGAGGCCTGTTTCACCCCGGCGCATCATTAGGGTGTGGGCTGCGGTGAAGGCCCGAGCTGCGATCGGTGTAAGGACGTTCATCCAACGTTGAGTGGGTCGAATCCGCCATTCGATGTCCATACGGGTGGCTGAGCCATGTGCTTCTGGACTGAGGGTGACCTTGCCGTTGCCTTCGAGATGGCCGCCGGCGTCGAACTCAATTTCCTTTGGGGTGACGACCATTGTTGGGTGGATGCTGATCGTGAGGGTGTAGCCCAGGACAGCTTTGAAATTGAGATACGAAGTGGTGGCCTTCAGGATGTCCTCTTGGGAGTTGCTCTCCGGCTCGGTGCGGACGAGCGGTGCGGCAAAACTGCAGTCTGGCCACCAGTTGGGCCAGCTCATATTGACGTCGGCGATGATCGCCCACACTTCTTCCGGGGTGGCGGGGAGGTGCCATGTGGAGCTGAGGTCGAAAAGGCGTGGAGTCATGGGTGACATTTTGGCACGATGCGCAATTCAAGCTCAGAAAGGTTCGTCCCCGTCCACTCCTCAAACTTGAACAGAAATGGTCGTGGTTAGAACACTGGGGCTGGGCGCCGCTATGGCTTATCGTTCAAGTGGCCAAACTCGCCTGTTGTTTTAGGGCCGGACATGCTGAACTAGTCCCCATGGGGGCATACACAGATTCCTACACCAACGCGACGATAATCTTGCGCCCGGCGCGTGTTGCGGTCCTCTTCCGAGGGGACGATCGTTGGCGTTCGTGGGCGCGGCTGGCTATTGCCGTTGCTGGAAAATACTGGGGTGGCGGAGGCTTTATTCTGGTCCCGTATCGCGAGGACGGATCTGTCGTGTCTCGGATGCTCGACGTTGTCGCAGCGTACGACCCCGACCATGTGGTGACGGTGCCGCTGACGCCGCATACACGAGAACGAATTGCGCCCGGGCACGACAGGTTCACCGACGCCAACGGTCGCTCTCTTGTCGATCCAAACGAGCGTCAAGAGTTCCTTGCTGACCTTGTCGCGCTACCCCAGCCCGAACCAGTCGCGATGAAAGCCCGGAAAGCCGTCGCGGCGGTCTGCACTCCTCTTCGGAACGCGCACGATCCGAGCGGGGAGGTCGAAGGTGAGAGCGTCGAGATCTTGGAATTCGAACCTAGTCGAGCGGGCGGCTGGCTTGCCCCGGCAGCCAGGGTGGCGCAAGACGGCGCCGTATTGGCTGGCTCGGAGGTATGGACTAATGATGCTTCATTGTCTGCTTCGATCCGCACGGGAATCTTCCCGTATGAGCTGGACCAGGAACTCAGAGCCGCTCGACCGGAGCCTGACGGAGGACAGGCGCTTAAGTTTGCTCTGAATCCGGAACGTTGGAAACGCGAGGTTCCGGCCGTTCTGACATCGAGTATGAACGTCGGTACGGATGCACTCATTGGGAATCAATCGTTCTGGTTTGACGAGCCAGGTAGCGGACTTGTTTCCATGAGGAACCGATGGGGATCGGATGGCGGCGCAATCGTCATCGGTGGAACTGCTGAGGACTTCGCTCTCGCATACGCACATGAACGTCTTTTCGGTTATGGCGTATGGCTGACCAGCGAAATGCTGGGAAATGAGGCGCTGCTCCCCGTGATTCGAACAGCGGCAGACTGGGCGGGCCAAGTGATCAACGGGGAGAGTAAGCGTCTTTCGATCACCTCATGCTCGTTGAACCCAGAGGAATTGGCCGCTGCGGCGATGTCCTTGAATAAACGGATCCTCAACACCAACCCGATTGCTGCCGCTGAAACGGGGACCCTCAGTGTCGCCATGCGTTTGCCTGATGGGCTGGAGATACGAGAACCCGCACTCAGACTTGGCCTGACCGGACTCGCGGTCCACGATCCCTTCGTGACGTCAGTTTCCGTCCCCGTCGAGGTCGGTCAGGATGGAACGACGACTATGCGCGCGCCAGTTCCAACGCCTATGCCCGCCGAACCACTATCGGTGGACGGTCGAATCAGGCCTTATTGGTACGTCGAAGTTGACCTCTCTGAGACCGCGATGCCGAAGTCTCGTGGGGTGCCGCAGAGCTTTGTAGTAATGGACCGGCAACACTATGCGAATCAGGCGGTGAGGAGCAGCCGGATCGGACTAACATTCCATTCACAATTAGGTGGCCTGATCCCATCAGGCACCCCTTTGAACAGCCAGATCTTTAAGCCCACGCTTAGAGTTCTGGGGATGCAGCCTTGGATTCAGTCCATGGCAGGAAAGTCCGGCTTGGACGCAGTCCCTTCACTTCCCGGTCGACATGCCCAACTGTTGGCCCGTCTCCTCGGTGGGCGAAACGAGCTCACCTCTATGGTGGCAGGCGTCTTCCACCCCGCACTGCACCTGTTCACCAAACCGGAATCGAACAAAAGGAAAGACATCAGGCCTCGTGATGTTTTTCCGGACGGCGACGGCGTGCTCATAGACAAAGAGTTGCCATACCCAAGATTCGACGCTTTTCGCCGAGTACTGCCAGGAATCTCCGTCAGGGGCATCCAGGCTTGGATTGACAGATTAGCCGCCTCCAACCTGTTGCGTCGGGGCTTTATCTTGGACTGCTCTGATTGTTCCCGACCGTCATTCGTTAGCCTCGAGAAAATAGGACAGCGATTCGAATGCGTCAGGTGCGGTGCCGCGAACGACCTTTCGGTAGCGAGGTGGAAGCATTGCTCGGACGAACTCGAGTGGCATTACGACCTTCACGCAACGTTTCGTGAGCTGCTGGGCTCGCACGGCGACGTTGGCCTTATTGCAGCCGAACGCCTGCGTCGGCAAGCCTGGGAGTACGCCGATACAACTGAGCTCGAGTTCCTTGAGCAGAGGACAGGGAAGCGTGTCGCTGAAATCGATCTGATCGCCAACATTGACGGTGACGTCGTTGTAGTTGAAGCCAAGTCAAACGGGCGACTCGGCAACTCAAAGAGGGAAAAGGCGTCGACTGCAGCCAAGAAGATCCAGGTCGCCGAAGCGCTGCGCGCTGACCGAGTCTTAATTGTCACATCCGCGGACAAGCTGGCAGACGATGCGCTCGAGATTCTCCGCGAAGCGGCTGACTTTAGGCGGCTGCGATCGCTGCAAATTGAAGGCCTTGCGGGCCTCGGACCTGACACTATCGACCTACCTGACCCGACACCAGACGAGACTCATGTGTGGCAACCGACATAGTGAATGCAATCGGTTTGGGCGGAAGCCTTGGTTCGCTCCGACAGCGCCAAGGTTCCACGGACCGGCCCGCCCGAACGGGACGGCCGCCCTCACCTGCACTCCGTGTTTCGGCGTCCAAAACAGGCCCAAAGCCCCCTACCGATTGTGTCCTTAATCGATGCTGACCGTTTCAGCGACCCTGGTAACCTAAGGCCGCTAAAACATACGACGGCGTGTATTTTGATGAAGCCTGTTGCTGAAGGCTCGACCGTCGACCTTGGCCTCGATCTTTGATGAGGGCGGGGCTTTAGGTGGGGCCAACCTTATTGGTTGTCCCCACGCCAAGGTCTCCGGGCTAATTGTTCGCCACACGTTTACCCCACGGAAACGTTGAAAAACGCTGACACGCCCCCAGTGAGACGTCGGCCTCATAGCGCAGCAGGCTCCTGAGCAGCATCACCGGGGCCGCTGACGCCCATGCCTGTGGAGAACATGCTGTGGGATAGGGGACGGGTTCAGGGTAATCGGACCGGCTGAATCCACAGAATAGTTCGGGTAGCCGGTTGTCCGTGTATTCGGCGGCCTCGATGAGCACTGAGGACAGCAGTTGGGCTTGCCTGACGAAGCCGTAGCGCATGAGACCGGCAACTATCAGTGCATTGTCATGGGGCCAGACGGATCCGTTGTGGTAGCTGACCGGGTTGTACGCTCCCATGTCTGTTGCCAGGGTTCGTACGCCCCAGCCGCTAAACATCTCCGGGGACATTAGTCGGTCCACAACGTGTGGTGCCTTATCTTGGTCAACGATGCCGGACCACAGGCAGTGGCCCATGTTGGAGGCGCAAGCGTCAACCGGCCGCTTGTTCCGGTCAAGCGCAATTGCGTAGTATCCGCGGTCCGGCAGCCAGAATTGCTCGTTGAACCGTTTTTTCAGCTGTTTCGCACGGTCCCGAAACTCGTGTGCTAGACCGAGGTCGCCGGCATCGCGGGCTATCCATTGAATACTGGCTTCCAAGGGAGCCACTTGTCGTGCGCTTCAGAGCCACCTGGCCAGATCACGGATAGTGTCGTTCAGAGCCATGATTGGCGTGGTTGAGAGCCACCTGAAAAGCTCCTCCCACGATGTGATGGCCACGTGGTGGGAGGAGTACCGGTAATGGTACGGAAGATCAAGGCGAAACTTGTCTTGCAGTTACGAAATCAGGGTTTATCAGGCAGGTCGATCGCCTCGGCGCAGGGCATCGCGCGCAATAGCGTCCAGGCGGTGCTCGATGCAGCGGACCGGCTCGGCGTCGTCTGGGATGACGTCGCGGAGCTGTCGGAAGCCGAGGTGTATGCGGCCGTGTTCCCCGGCCGCGGCGTTCATGAGAGCGTCTTCGCGCAGCCGGACTGGCCCCGGGTTCACACTGAGTTGGCCCGGGTCGGGGTGACGTTGAAGCTGTTGCACCAGGAGTATGTCGACGCAGCGTCCGTGGCGCAGGCAACGATGAGCTATGACCGGTTCTGCCGCCTCTATGGCGAACACGCCGCCGTCTCGGGGGCGACGTCAAGGGTCGGGCACCAGGCCGGCCGCAGTATCGAGGTCCACTGGTCCGGACCCACGATGCAGCTGTTGGATCCGACGACGGGTGAGCTGTCGAGGGTGTATTTGTTCCTCGTGTGCTTGCCGTTCAGCCGGTATGCGTTCGTGGAAGCGAGCCTGGACATGAAGCAGGAGTCGTGGCTGCGCGCCCACACGGCGATGTTCGCGTTCTTCGGTGGCAGCGTCCCGCGCCTGGTCCCGGACAATTTGAAGACCGGGGTGATTTCCCACCCGAAGGAGGGCGAGGTCGTGCTCAACGACGCTTACCGGGAGATGGCGGCGCACTACTGGGCCGCGGTCCTCCCGGGCAGAGTTCGCCACCCTCGAGACAAGAGTGGTGCCGAGAACACGGTCTCCCATGTCGCGACCTGGGTCATCGCCGGTCTCCGGCACGAGCAGTTTACGTCGCTGGCGCAGCTGCGCCTGCGGATCCGGGAACAGATCGATGCCTATAACCGGGAGCCGTTCCAGAAACGTGACGGGTCACGCCTCAGTGTGTTCACCGCGGAGGAGAAGCCGTTGTTGCAGGCGCTGCCGGCGGCCCCATTCGAGATCAGCACGTGGGTCTATAAACGCAAGGTGAACGCCAACGCTCACGTGGTTTGGGCGAAGAACTTTTATTCCGTCCCTTTCAGCCATATCGGCGCCCTCGTTGACTTGCGCGTGACGGAGACGATGATGGAGGTTTACCGGCGTGACGAGCGCCTGACCAGCCATTTGCTGCTGCCGGCCACGGCCAGCAACCAGTATCGGACGAACGAGGCGGACCTGCCCGAGGGGCGCAGCTTCCAGGCCTGGGACCGGGGCCGGATCCAGGAGTGGGCGGCGCGGGTCGGACCTGCGACGGCGGCAGTGACAGCCAAGATCTTCGAGACCGTGTTCATCGATGAGGCCGGCTTCGACGCGGCGCTGGCGGTGCTGAAACTGTCGCGCCGATTCTCCCCGGCACGCCTCGAAGCGGCCTGCGCGCTGGCGCTGCGGGGCCCGATCCGCTCACCCCGCTATGCGCACCTGCGGCCGATCCTCGACACCGGACAGGACAAAACCGGACACACCCCCGAGCCCGAGCCGGATGATGGCGGTTATGTTCGTGGCGGCGCCTACTACGCCGGAGGCACCCGATGAGCGTCCTGGATGGGGAGACCAAACGCAAGCTCCGCGAGATGAACGCCGGCGAGCTGGTGGAGGCCATCGACCTCCAAGACGACACCCTCAGCATCAGCTTGTCGTTCGAGGAACGGGTCCGCCTGGTCGTCGACGACGCCTACTCCACCTTCATGCACTCGAAAGTGGACGGGCTGATCCGACGGGCGGGGCTTCGTTACCCCAACGCGGACCTGCGGCGCGTCGACCTGCTCGACGAGCGCGGCCTCAACCGGCAGCTCCTGACCCAACTCGGGACCTGCTTGTTCGTCACTCGGCAGCAGAACGTCGTCTTCCAGGGGTTCACCGGGTCGGGGAAGTCGTATCTGGGCTGCGCGATCGCGAAACGCGCCTGCGAACATCGGATCCGCGCCCATTATGTTCGGATGCCCGACCTCGAAGAGGCCTGGGTCGCAGCTCAAGACACCCCCGGCGGCGCCGGCAAGTTCCTCCGGAAATACGCTGCCTTCACCCTGCTCGTCATCGACGAGTGGTTACTTGATCGGCCGACGGAATCGATGCGGACGATGTTGCTGGAGTTGATGGAGCGCCGTTACGGCGAGACGTCGACGGTGTTCTGCACCCAGTACCAGCAGAAGGACTGGCATCACCGCCTCGGCGCCGGCGTCCACGCCGACGCCATCATGGACCGCATCATCCACAACACCACCTGGGTCGACACCGGCACCTACAACATGAGGGAGCAGACCGCCCTGGCCAGCGCCTAACGATGAGGTCGAGGGCCAGTGGCTCCCAAGCACACCACCACTGGCTCTCTTCCGCACGATCGGTGGCTCTGAAGCGCAAGATTGGGTGGCTCTCAAGGAATCAAATACTCAATCCATGCACGGGCGATATAGGCGCTATAGACGTAGCCTTGGACCTCGCATAGCGCGATGGGCGTCTCTGCGATGCGGCCATCGGCAAAATTGATTCCGTCCCAGGAGTCTTTCTATCCCTGGTTGATAAGGCCTTGGTCGTTGAGTCGTTCGTACTCGACAAACCCGTCGCCGTCGCGGTCTCCATAATCTCGAATCCAGTCCAAGGCGCGGTCTGCATGGGGGGCAAGCGTAGCGATGTCTGCCGAAGCAAGTCCCCAGCGGCTCGCTTCACCGAGCAGGGTCACGAACAGGGGAGTGGCATCTGCAGTGCCGTAATAGGCTGATTTCCCGCCGAGAGCCAGGCCCGTTCCGACGCCAAGGCGCACCTCATGGAGGATCCGCCCGGGTTGTTCCTCCGTCAATGGGTCAACAGCAGTCCCTTGCCGGTCGGCCAGGGTCTGCAGCGTGCCTAGTGCCAGCGTTGGGTCCAACGGCACGATCATAATAGAGGCCAGTAATGAGTCTCGCCCGAAAAGTGCCATGAACCATGGTGCCCCGGCAGCGACGACCATACGGTCCGGATGTGCCGGGTCGACGATTCGGAGCGCGCCCAGATCCTGATGACTGCGAAGCAGGGTTTTGTCGACGGATGGATTGCTCAATCGGGTTGATGGAATGCCGGCATCCCAAGCCTTCAGGCGCTGTTCTTGCGGCGAGACGGTCACCAGTGGGGCGTGGAGAAGCGGCGCCAGTGACTCGGTATCGCCTGCGACAGGGACGGCGCTCACCCGGACGCTCCACTCCGCGTGGGCAGGGATCGTTGTGCGGAAGAGAAGACCTTCAGTACCTGCTTCCGCGCCCGGCGCATGCACGAGAATGTTCTTCTTCGTCCCCTGCCAGAGTGCGTCTATACGTAAGGAGTCGCCCTGGGGCCGCCTTATCTGTTCCCACTGTCGACGGACCCGCCCATCCTTGACCTCAAAGAGGTCCGCGAAGTCAGCATCTACCGAGAGCATCAGCTCGCAGAATGCCGGTTCGAGGCCGTAATTGTGGATTGTGATGCATTCTTGGATGCCGGTGCCCAGTTCGCGCTTGCGTTCCACCGTTAGTGGACTGTCAGCCCCGCCGTCGGCTTGTGCCGCCCTGCCAATGTGGGTTCCTTGGTACGGCGCGGGCGTCCACGCGCCCAGTGGTTCCAGCGGTCTGCCGTTGATGGCCAGAGACCAAAGAGAAAGAATTCTGGTGTCCTCGTAGAACACACCATGGGGGTGAGCGGGGAGAATGTCCCCGTTTGCTTGGGAGATGCAGAACGATGATCCCTCCACTAAGGTGACGGCGCCTTGCCCGGTAGGTCCCGCTGCGTTATCTGCATTCCATCCAGTCACCGCTGGCTCCTTTGAAGCAACCCGCCATGCTGAATCGAATTTACGCCTGTGGAAAGGTGGTGGCCATACCTGTTTAGCGGACCGAAGCAGGGGTCTCCTCAAATTCGTTCTCAGCTGCTCCTCGATAGCCGGGCAGCTCCGTTCTGATGCGACTGCAGCGAGACTTCACCGCCCTAGACCCATCACCCTCAAACCGCTAGAATATAAATGGTTCGACCAATAGCCCTTTATGAAACTCTCGGTCGGTGACAGTGGAGTCCCGCCCGTTGGAAGGTGAAGCCATGAGATCTGTTGTCTTGGTCAAGCAGGTGCCCGATGCATACGGTCGCCTCGAGCTCGATTCCTTGACCGGCCTTCTCGACCGGAACTCCGGCGAGCAGGCTTTTGATGAAATTACCGAGCGCGCGCTTGAGGTAGCCCTGCAGCAGAGGGAAGCGCACGGAGGGGACGTCGTCGTTCTCTCCATGGGTCCCGCGCAGGCGACGGATGCCCTCCGCAAGGCCCTCGCAATGGGGGCAGACAGCGGTGTGCATGTTCTTGACGACGCCCTATCCGGCTCGGACGCGATCCGTACTTCCGAGGTCCTGGCAGCGGCCCTGCGTCGGATCGGTTTTGATCTCGCCATAGCGGGCGACCGTTCCAGTGACGGGCAGGGCGGCGTGGTGCCCGCCATGATCGCCGAGCACTTGGGCGTTGCGCAAGCCACATATCTGTCCTCGCTGGACACGGACGGCCAGTCGCTAACGGGGGAGCGCATCACCGAATCGGGCACCCAAGCGGTCAGGGCCGTGCTTCCAGCAATGGTCTCAGTTACCGAAAAGATAGCCGAGCCGCGCTACCCCAACTTCCTCGGGATCATGAAGGCCAAGAAGAAGCCTGTGCAGGTCTGGACCACCGTTGAGCTGGGCATGGATGAGGGCACCCCGGCAGGCTCGAGGATCACGAGCGTGGCCGAGCGTCCTCCCCGGGAGGCTGGCGTGCGCATTGTCGACGACGGTACCGCCGGGCGCCAGTTGGCCCGGTTTCTGTCTAAATCAGGTCTCGTCTAGGAGGAGAAACCATGCGTGAAGTCATAGTCCATATCGAAATGATTGATGGTCGCGTTGCCAATTCCGCGAGTGAGCTTCTCGCCTTCGCGGCAAGGTTGGGCGAGCCGGTCGCCGTCGTCACGTCGGCAACTCCGGCACCGGCCGAATCCGTCGCCCAATTAGCCACGTGGGGCGCGGCCAGGGTGGTGTTGGTCACGACGCCCGACGCCGGACGCGTGCTGGTGACGCGCGCCGTCGATGCGCTCGAGGCCGTTCGAGGGAGGTGCCCAAACGTGGCAGCAGTCGTGTCACCGGACACTGCGGAGGGTCGGGAGGTAGCGGCGCGGCTCGCGGTTCGCTGCGGGCTGCCATATCTCGGTGACGTCGTCGGCGCAGAATGGGCCGACGATCGGTTGCTTGTGGCCAAGTCGGTGTTCGGGGGCAACTACAGGGTGGAATCCGCCGCCAATGCCGCAATCCTGGCCATCCGTCCGGGCCTCGGCTACGACAGCCCGGCGCCCCGCGAGACCGTGGTGGATGTGTTCGAGGTGGGCGCCAGCGTGGCTGAGCGGACCGAGATCCTGGACTTCAGGCCCGCTTCGGGCTCGGGCTCCCGTCCCCGGCTGGTCGAGGCCGACGTTGTGGTCTCGGGTGGCCGTGGGCTGGGGTCTCGTGAGCGCTTCTCCGTGGTGGAATCGTTGGCCGACGCGGTCGGCGGTGCCATCGGGGCCTCCCGTGCAGCCGTCGACGCCGACTACTGCGATCCGCAACTGCAAGTGGGGCAAACCGGCGCCAAAGTATCGCCCAAGCTGTACATCGCCCTCGGCATCTCCGGTGCAACCCAGCACCTGGCGGGCATGCAGGGAGCAAAGACCATCGTGGCGATAAATAGCGACGCCGATGCCCCGATCTTCGAGATTGCCGACTTTGGCGTGGTCGGTGATGTGTTCGACGTCGTGCCCCAACTGCTTGAGGAGCTGGCCGCGCAACGCTAACTTTGTAGGTCTAACGGTTAGACCAAAACGTTGAAGAAGCAGTTAGCATAGTGACGAGCGGTAACAGTAATTGCTACGCGGCCTGGTCCGCAACAATTCAGGAGGAATGACGGATGGCTGAAGTCGAGCAGATTGCAGCACGGGAGGGTGCGGATCCATTCACTGCCAAGAAGGACGCGGATCAACCAATGTTCACCCGTGTCCGTCCCCGGCGGGGTTTCGAGTATGTCTCTGAGCAGATTCGTGACGCCGTGAGTGAAGGTCGGTTGAAGCCGGGCGGGCGGCTCCCTGCAGAGCGCGAGATGGCGCAGATCTTCGGCGTCAGCCGCCAGGGTGTGCGCGAAGCCCTCCGTGGCCTTGAAATGAGCGGCCTGGTCGAGTCCAAGCCCGGGGTCAACGGCGGTGTCTTCATCTTGCCTGGCGACCCGGGCGTGGTAACGCGCGCGGTCAACGACCTTGCGTCGCTTGGCGTGCTTTCTGCGGAAAGCCTGCTCGAAGCCCGGATCCTCCTGACCTCGGACGTGCTTCGCCTGGTGTGCGAGCGCGCCACGGAGGAGGACTTCAAGCGGCTCGAGGACGATATCGCCACGGTGGAACAGTTCGAAGACTCGATCGACGAGGTGGGGGCAGTGCGCACCATCCGCATCACCCACTTCTACAGCCTGCTTGCCGAGGCTACGCACAACGAGGTCCTGGTGATGCTGATGAACTCGCTGACGCACGTTGTACAGCTTCGCCTCAACCGCGTGGGTCCGCGGCCGCTGACGAATGTCGGAGCGGTACGCCGGAAGCTGCTCAAGCATCTTCGCAACGGTGAGGCCGAGGCCGCCGTAAAGGAGCTGACGGCCCACCTCAAGCGCTTGGAGGCCCGGCTCGAGGAGCGCGAAGGTCAACTAGCTTCTGCTGCCAGTTAGGTAGAGCGAGCAAAGCAGGAGGGACGCCACCGGTAACTGGTGGCGTCCCTCCTGCTTTCTGGTTTGTGAGCCGATCTCAGCGGGCCACGAGGCCGCCATCGACCGGCAGCGCGACTCCGGTGACGTATGAAGCGTCGTCGGAGGCAAGCCACAGCGCCGCGTGCGCGATCTCGATCGGCTGCGCGGGCCGACCCAGCGGGATCCCGGCGACGAAACGGGCTTCGGTCTCTTCCTTGGTGAATCGCGGGTCCGACTTCATGAAGTCGTTGAACAGCATCGGCGTGGTCACCATGGATGGGCAGATGGCGTTGACTCTGATGCCGTCCGCGGCGTAGCGCACCGCCAATCCCTTTGTCAGTCCCACCAGGCTCGCCTTCACCGAGGAGTAAATGGGGCTCTGCGCGGAGCCTACCAAGGCCACGGCGGAGGACGTGAAGACGATGGATCCGCCCCCGTCTTGCTTCATCTGGGTTACCGCGCGGCCCGCCAGGATGACCGACTGCGTCACGTTGACGTCGGCAACGGTGTGGTAGTGGTCCAGGTCGAAATTCTCGATGTCGCTCGGGGCCGGCATGCCTGCGTGGCTCCACATGGCATCCAGGCCGCCGAGCCATGCTACCGAACGGTCAAACACGTCATTGGTCGCAGCGTGGTCGGATAGGTCCGCGAAGAAGCCCTCAACCTTTCCGCCGCGCTCGCTGACTTCCTTGACGAGCGTTTCCAGCGCGTCGCCGTCTCGGTCAATGGCGGCTACGGTGGCGCCCTCTTGCGTGAAGAGTTCGACGCCGGCACGTCCCATTCCGGAGGCCGCGGCGGTAATAATGATTCTCTTGTTTGCCAGACGCATTGCTTCGACTCCCTTGTCGGTTTAGATTAGTTATAACGGTCCTACCATTAGAACTTTAGCAGGAGTGACGTCCGGCTCAAATGGGCCAAGCTGAGAAGATCAAGGAGATCCAAACATGAGCGTTGCGGTACACAATGAGGTGGAGGCGCTCTCCACAGTTCCCAAGGAACTACTGATCGGCGGGCAATGGCGGCCCGCCGCGGGCGGTGCGACATTCGACGTCGTCGATCCCTCAACGGGCGAGGCGCTTTGTGCGGTGGCCGACGCGGCCGTTGAGGACGGCCTGGCGGCCCTCGACGCGGCCGCGGCCGCGCAGGCATCCTTCGCCGCGAAAACACCCCGCCAGCGCGCCCAGATACTGCGCCGAACCTGGGAACTCCTGGGGGAGCGCAAGGACGAATTGGCCGTCCTGATGACCCTCGAGGCGGGCAAACCGGTAGATGAGTCCAAAGCCGAAATCGAGCTTGCGCGCGAGTTCGTGCTCCACTTTGCCGAGGAGGCCGTCCGTATTTCGGGCAACTACCAGGAGAACCCCAATGGAGGGGGTCGCATGCTGGTGCTGCGCCAGCCGGTTGGCCCGACCATCTTGATTACCCCCTGGAATTTCCCGATGTCCATGGGCTGCCGCAAAGTGGCCCCGGCCATCGCCGCGGGCTGCGCAGTGGTGGTGAAACCCGCCAAGGAGACGCCGTTGACCATGCTGGCACTTGCGGAGATCTTCCGAGAGGCGGGCGTGCCTGAAGGTGCCCTCAACGTCGTAACCACCAGCTCGTCATCGTCAGTCATTGAAGCCATGATTGCCTCCGGTAAGGCGCGCAAGCTCTCATTCACCGGCTCAACAGGCGTGGGAAAGAAGCTTCTCGCCCAGGCCGCAGACCAGGTCATGAAGACCTCGATGGAGCTGGGCGGCAACGCGCCGTTCATCGTATTCGAGGACGCGGATGTGGACAACGCACTCAACGCGCTCATGCTGACCAAAATGCGGAACGCAGGTGAGACCTGCACCGCCGCAAACCGGGTGTTCGTGCACCGCTCGATGATCGACGACTTCTCCACCCGCCTGGCGCAGCGCATGGAGGGCTTTACGCTCGGCCGCGGCGTTGACGAGGGCGTGACTCTCGGTCCGCTGATCAATGCCCGCCAGCAGGACACCGTCGATTCATTGGTCCAGGACGCCTTGGCCAAAGGGGCAGAATTGGTGACCGGCGGACACAAAGTGGACCGTCCCGGCTTCTTCTTCGAGCCGACCGTGTTGAAGAACGTCCCCGCCGACGCACGGATCCTCCGTGAGGAGATCTTTGGCCCCGTGGCTCCCTTGGTCGCCTTCGACACCGACGACGAAGTCATCGCCCGGGCCAACGACACCGAGTACGGGCTGGTCTCGTACCTGTTCACCGAAAACCTTCGCCGCGCCATCCGAGTCTCTGAGGCCATGGAATCCGGCATGGTGGGCCTGAATCAAGGCAGCGTCTCCAACGCGGCGGCGCCGTTCGGCGGAACCAAGCTGTCGGGACTCGGCCGTGAAGGCGGTCCGCAGGGCATCGACGAGTTCCTAGAGACCAAGTTCATCGCCATGCAGTTGTAGTCGCCTGCAGCGTTACGGGCTCAAAAGCAGGGGGGCTCGGGCACAAGGGGAAGGGCGGGAACCTTTGGTTCCCGCCCTTCCCTTAGCCGTTTGGCTGAGCCGCCCGCTTCGGGTGCCTCAGCCCACCGGAGCCGCGATGCTCTGTCCGGCCAAGCGGCGGATAAAGCCCACAGCATCCGACGTGGGCTCATCGCCCCGCCAGGCCACCTGTCCGTCCGGACGGACAATGGCGAGCCTGGCCCCGTACAGCTCGAGCGCTTCCGCATTGTCAATGTCCGCCACGCGCATCGGCACTTCCGCCTGCTCCGCCGCGGCAAGCAGCGAACTTACGTCGACGCGCGGATCGAAGCGAAGAATCACGAATTCCCGGCCGAACTCATCGAGGATCGAGCGGTCTGCATCGAGCCACACGTGCGGAGCCCGGGATCCGGGGCGGGCGGTCGGAACGTACGTGGAGACCGTGAGCGGCGGCAGGGGAGTGCCGTCCGGAATGATCACAGGGGAGCCCTCGTAAACGTAGCCCAGATGGATGCCGATGCTGAACCACTCGCGCTTCATGGCTTCGGTGTAGGCGTCGCCGTACTCGCGGCGGGCGGCCTCGGTCTCCGAGCTGTCATCATTGAAGACCTCCGGGCGGGGTTGGGCAACACGGGGGCCCAGCATACGCCTCAGGTTGTCCCCTGCTTCGGTGACGTTGCGGATAGCAACCGGCCGCTGCTCGAACTCATAGCTGTCCAACAATGTCTCGCCACCCCAGCCCTGAACGCTGGCCGCGAGCTTCCACGACAGGTTCACGGCATCCAGGACGCCGGTGTTCATGCCAAAACCGCCGGTAGGCGAGGTCAGGTGCGCAGCATCCCCGGCAAGGAATACCTTGCCCTTGCGGTAGCTGTCGGCCACCAACTGGCGCCGCACCCAGGGCAGCATGGAGAGGATCTCGAAGTCGAATTCACGGCCGACGGCGCGCACGATCGCCGCACGCATCTCCTCCTCGCCCACCTCGTGCTGAGTCTCGTCGCCGATGAGGGAGAATCGCCACTGGTCCCGGCCATTGATGGCTACGAGGGTGGCCCATGTGCCTTCAGGACCAATGAAGATATAACGGTAGGCTGGCTTTGTGGTGTGCAGCTCTTCCAGTCCGTCGCAGCGGAAGATCGCGTTTGAAGTGTAGGTGAGGGCACCCTCGCCGCTCATGCCGACCCCGAGGATTTCCCGCACTGTACTTTGGCCGCCGTCGGCGCCCACCAGGAAGTCCGCCTCCACCTGGTACTCCGTACCGTCGTCGCGATTGCGGAGCGTCGCCGTGACCTTGTCGCCGTTATCCACTATGGACACCAATTCCGTCCGATACCGGACCTCCGACTCCCCGGTTGAGGCTGCGAAGCGGGTCAGCACGGGGTCGAAGAAGTTCTGCGGGCAGCGCTCGCGGTGCTGCGGGCTCTGCGGGGGAGTCTTCTCGTCCTTGGGGGACGCGAACTCCTCGCGACCGAACTCGTAGCCGTTGAGGTGCGTCACCCAGGCGCAGTCCTGGATGTATTCGCGGTTATAGCCGGCGGCCTCGACGTCAGCCGTGATGCCCCACCGCCTG